>JBAZYB010000180.1:0-8146 GCA_041659545.1 Hyphomicrobium sp. | reverse complement strand
GGCCGCCTGCTCATTTACGATGCGCTGGCCGGACGCTTCGAGACGCTTTCTGTCGCCTGGGATCCGGACAATCCAATCAGCGGCCGCAACCCGTCGATAACCGACCTGACAGTTCATACGGCGACGAAACACTCGACATGTGCAGCATGAGGAGATAGCGCTTCCATGCTGCTCGTTCGGATACCGCGCGCCGTGCTCCTGTCAATTCTCGCCGCTGTGCTTTTCCCCCTGCCGGGCTTCGGTGTCGAAGCAGCTGCGCAGGAGCCTGACCAGCCGCCGCCGCTATCGATTTCCCCGCTGCCGCTGCCCGCAGGATCGGTATATGGCGCCATCGCCTTCACCCCCGACGGCTCGTTTTTCTCCGTGTGGAAGATCGGCTCGCGCCTCGAAGCGGAGGAGAAGGTGCGCATGGAGTGCAGCGCCCTCGAACACGGCACCTGTGAAGCCGTCAGCTTCCGCGGCGAGATCTGCACGTCGATCGCAACCGGCGAGATCCCCAAGAAGCGCAAGATTACCTACGCTGGCGGCGGGCTCGATCCTGGCGCCGCCGAGAAGCTGGCACTCGGTCGCTGCAACGGCGACCGCCGCGCACGCGGAACCTGCCAGCTGCGCACCACCGTGTGCGGCGACGGACGGCTCGATTCCGCCTCCCGCGCCCCCTAGCCGCTTAGCGTCTGCCCTCGGCGAACGCCAAGCCTCTCGCCGCTCGTAATCTAAAACATCGCCGGGTGAACGCGATCAGGCGGGGCATGTCCATCAAGGAACGCCTTGATATTGATAATGACCTTCTCACCCATATCGATGCGACCCTCGACCGTAGCCGAACTCATATGAGGCACAGCAACCACGCGCTCCGAGCCGAGCAGCTTCGGGTTGACCGCCGGCTCGTGCTCGAACACGTCGAGCCCCGCGCCCGCGATGGCGCCGGCCTCGATGAGGCGCGCCAGTTCATTCTCGTCGATCACCTCGCCGCGCGCCGTGTTGACGATGTACGCAGACGGCTTCAGCAGCCGCAGCCGCCGCGCCGACAACAGGTGATAGGTACCGGGCGTATGCGGGCAGTTGACCGACACGATGTCGACGCGCGTCAGCATCTGATCGAGGCTTTCCCAGTAGGTCGCCTCGACCTCCTTCTCCAGGTCAATCGAGACACGCCGGCGGTTATGATAGTGGATCTGCAGGCCGAATGCCTTGGCGCGCCGCGCCACCGCCGAGCCGATGCGGCCCATGCCGATGATGCCGAGGCGCTTGCCGTAGATCCGATGCCCGAGCATCCATGTCGGCGACCAGCCGCTCCAGGTATTCTTCTGGTTCTTCAGGTAGTCGGCGCCCTCGACCAGACGACGCGGAACGGCAAGGATCAGCGCCATGGTCATGTCGGCGGTATCCTCGGTGAGAACACCGGGCGTATTGGTGACCGTGATGCCGCGATTGCGGGCCGTGTCGAGATCGATGTTATCGACGCCGGTACCGAAATTGGCGATCAAACGGAGCTGCGGACCAGCCTGGGATATGACAGCGCGGTCGATGCGGTCGGTGACGGTCGGCACCAGAACATCGGCGATCTTCAGGGCCTCGGCGATCTGCGGCTGAGTGAGCGGCGTGTCGTCGACGTTCAGCCGTGCGTCGAACAGCTCGCGCATGCGGGTCTCGACGACGTCGGGCAGCTTGCGCGTGACAATGACGATTGGCTTTCGGGCGCTGTTCGGCATCGGGGTCCGCTGTTGTCTCTTGAATTGCGGGGGATCTGGCGGAGCCAGGTCGGGGGTTGCTTCTCGTTGAGGCAGGTCTAACAGAACGCCATTGCAATGACAAAGTGGAGGATTTTCTCTGCGCCAGGATGCGTGCAGATTGGCCGGGTAGCTGTCATCCGAGTTGCTGTGGCGATTCTAGTTGACCGGGCGAAGCAAAGAGGCAGAAGCAGACGCATGCGAAGAACGGCGGCGCACAAATTGGCTCGCATAGCCCTATCGGCGCTGGCACTGCTCTCGGCTGCGCCGTTGGCTGCCGCCCAGTCAAGCGGATCGAGCTTCCCCGGCGGCAGTGGGCTGCCTGTGCCGCGTTTCGTCAGTCTGAAATCGGACCGCGTCAACATGCGCAAGGGACCGGGGACCGACTACCCGACGGCGTGGGTCTATCGCCGCGCCGGCTTGCCGCTTGAGGTGATCAAGGAGTTCGAGGGCTGGCGACAGGTTCGCGATGCCGACGGCTCGGCCGGCTGGGTGATTCAATCCTTCCTTTCCGGAAGGCGCACCGCACTCGTCCTGCCTTGGGAGATCAAGCCCGGCGCAGCGCCACCCAAGGTCGCCTTGCGCGTCAACGATAGCCAGCGCTCCCGGCCCGTCGCCATGATCGAGGCGGGCGTCATCGCCAACTTGTCGAGTTGCGACGGGCGCTGGTGCCGCGTCAGCATCGACAAATACCAGGGCTATATCGAACAGAAAAAGCTGTGGGGCGTGTACGAGGGCGAAGTCGTAAAATAAGCCGCGCGACGGCGCGATCCGGATCGCTCAGCCCTTCTTGGGCGTCAGCCGCACCACCACGTCAATGTGCGTGATGCTCATGCCCTCAGGCGGCTCGGGAACCCCATCGACGCGAATGGCGTGACCAGGAATGTCGCGCAGCTCGCCCTCATCCTCGACGAAAAAGTGATTGTGATTCGAGGTATTGGTATCGAAGTAGGCCTTCGCCCCGTTGATCGCCAATTCCCGCAGCAGGCCTGCCCGTTTGAACTGATGCAGCGTGTTGTACACCGTCGCCAGCGAAACATGCTGGCCACCGGAGGTCGCCTCCGCGTGCAGCGATTCCGCCGTCACATGACGATCCTCACCCTCGAACAGCAGTGCGCCCAGCGCCAGACGCTGCCGCGTCGGTCGCAACCCCGCCTTGCGCAGCAGCTGAGCTACGCCGCGTGTGGGTCTGCCATCGTTCTGTGAGCCGGAAATGCTGTCGGTCATCAGCGTGCGCGTCGCACCATCTTGAGGAAGCTGGCCAGCCGGCCCATCCCACCCGTGCAGGGCGAAATCGGCAAGCAAGCTTACGGTAGCCGTATACTATAGGCAGACCGCCGTCGGCCTGCAACTCAGCCGCAATCTGTGGCGGCGCTGTGGCCGCTCGCGGCATCCCCCAAACGCGCGACTTACTCTTTTGAACGCCATGTGACTGTGTTAGGAACCCCCCGAACGTGGCGAAGGGGCCCGCGACAGCGGGGATTGAGCATAGATATCATGACAGAACGCCGCACGAGCTTCGAATATGAGGATCTGCTCGCGTGCGGGCGCGGCGAGCTGTTCGGTCCGGGCAACGCCCAACTCCCCCTCCCGCCGATGCTCATGTTCGACCGCATCCCCCTCGTGTCCGAGACCGGCGGACAGCACGGCAAAGGCCAGATCGCAGCCGAGCTGCAGGTCAAGGGCAACAATAGCCTCGACTGGTTTTTTGACTGCCATTTCCAGGGCGACCCGGTCATGCCCGGATGTCTTGGGCTCGATGCTCTGTGGCAGATGACCGGCTTCTTTCTGGGCTGGCTGGGTGCCCCCGGCCGCGGCCGCGCCCTGGGCGTCGGTGAGGTTAAGTTCACCGGCATGGTTCTGCCGACGGTCGGCAAGATCGAATACATCGTCGATATGAAGCGGGTCATCCTGCGCAAACTGAAGCTGGCGATTGCCGACGGCGTCATGAAAGCGGACGGCGAAGTGATCTATACGGCGACCGACCTGCGGGTCGGCCTGTTCGAGACCGGCGACGCCGCGGCCACCGCCAGTCCTTGATCTTGATGGTATTTCGTGCTCGCTTCCGGAGCCGAAATGCGAGAGAAGCCACAAGCTTCCGGTACGAGAGGATGGGTGGATGAGACGTGTGGTCGTCACGGGCATGGGCATAGTTTCCTCGATTGGAAACAGCTGCCAGGAAGTGCTCGCGTCACTCCGCGAGGGGAAGTCCGGCATCGTTCGAGCTGAAAAGTACGCCGAGCTCGGTTTCCGCTGCCAAGTTCACGGCGCGCCGAACATCGACTGGGAATCCCAAGTGCCCCGCAAGCCGCGCCGCTTCATGGGCGACGGCGTGGGCTGGAACTATGTCGCCATGGATCAGGCGATCCGCGACGCCGGATTATCTGAAAACGACGTCATCAACGAACGCACTGGGATCATCGTCGGCTCTGGCGGCCCCTCGACGCGCGCCATCGTCGCCGCCGCCGATATCACGCGCGAAAAAGATCCCAAGAAAGTCGGCCCCTTCGAGGTGCCGAAAGCGATGTGCTCGGGACCCTCTGCGGCGCTCGCTACCAGTTTCCAGATCAAGGGCGTCAACTACTCGATCGCCTCGGCCTGTTCGACCTCCGCGCACTGCATCGGCAACGCCGCCGAACTCATTCAATGGGGCAAGCAGGATGTGATGTTTGCCGGCGGTTGCGAGGAACTCGACTGGACGCTGTCCGTCCTGTTCGACGCCATGGGCGCGATGTCCTCGAAGTTTAACGATACCCCCGCAAAGGCGAGCCGCGCCTACGACAAGAATCGCGATGGCTTCGTGATCGCTGGTGGCGCTGGCGTGGTCGTTCTCGAGGAATACGAACGCGCCAAGGCACGTGGCGCCCGCATGTACGGTGAGCTGGTCGGCTATGGCGCCACTTCGGACGGCTACGACATGGTCGCCCCGTCGGGCGAAGGCGCCGTCCGTTGCATGCAACTCGCCCTCAAGGGCATGGACGGCAACGGTATCGGCCAGAAGGTTGACTACATCAACCCTCACGGCACCGGAACGCCCATCGGCGATCTCCGCGAAATCGAGGCCATCCGCAAGGTATTCAACGGCGACGTGCCCAGCATCTCGGCAACCAAGTCCCTGACCGGCCATTCGCTTGGGGCCGTGGGTGTCCAGGAGGCTATTTTCTCGCTGCTGATGATGAACAACGGTTTCATCTGCGAGAGCGCCAATATCGAAGAGATCGACCCCGAACTCGCCGACATGCCCATCGTGCGCGAGCGCATGGACAATGTTAGCCTTAACTGCGTCATGTCGAACAGTTTTGGCTTCGGCGGCACTAATGCCACGCTCGTTTTTCGCCGTGTGACCGGCTAGAACAGCCCCACGGCTGTCTTCTCGGGAACAGCGAGCATCGCGCGAACCTCTAATAAACGCGCGGCGCCGCACCGGCTTGCCGATTACATTCAGGAACGACAGGACCTTTCCATGTCTGAATTCGACCTCGCCAATCCTGGTCCGATCATGGCCGGCAAGCGTGGGCTCATCATGGGCGTTGCCAATGAGCGCTCCATCGCCTGGGGCATCGCCCGCATCCTTGCCGGACAAGGTGCGGAGTTGGCCTTCACCTACCAGGACGGTGCCTTCGGACGCCGCGCCCTGCCGCTGGCACAGAACCTTGGCTCAAAGATCATCGAGCCCTGCAACGTGCTCGACCTCGACAGTGTCGATCGCGTCTTTGCCCGCATCCAGCAGGAGTGGGGCAATCTCGACTTCGTCGTCCACGCGCTCGCCTTCTCCGACCCGCGCGAGCTGTCAGGTCGCTACGTCAACACCACCCGCGAGAACTTCACCAACACCATGGTGATCTCGTGCTTCTCGTTCACCGAGATCTGCAAGCGCGCTGTTCCGCTGATGACCAACGGCGGCTCTCTGCTGACACTGAGCTACGGCGGCGCCACCAAGTCGGTGCCCTCCTATAACGTCATGGGCGTCGCCAAGGCCGCACTCGAAGCGTCCGTCCGCTACCTCGCTGCCGATCTCGGTCCGCAGAACATTCGCGTCAACGCACTCTCTGCCGGTCCGATGCGCACGCTTTCAGGTGCCGGCGTTTCGGACGCGCGCGTCATTTTCAATTTCCAGAAAGAGAACGCGCCGCTGCGCCGCACGCCGTCTCTGAACGAGGTTGGTGGCTCGGCGCTGTATCTGCTCTCCGACATGTCGGGCGCCGTGACGGGCGAAGTTCACTTCGTCGACTGCGGTTACTCCACCGTCGCCATGCCTTCCCTTGTCACGCTGAAGCAGTTGGACGCCGATGCATCGCGCCGTTCACCGCCAGAAGCCGCCGAATAGACGTCCCCGCGGTGGGCGGATATTTCGCCCACCTCCTTCTCCCACGCATCGAAGCATCTTGACGATCTGACGATGCCGGCTCACACACGCGCATGATCGGCGTCTTCGATTCAGGCCTCGGCGGACTGACGGTGCTGCGTGCACTCGTCGATCGTTTCCCCGACAAGCCCTTCCTCTACCTCGGCGACCACGCCAACGTTCCATATGGCGATCGCTCCTCCGCCGAGGTCATCGACCTGACACGCGCCAGCGTCGAGGTTCTCTTCGCACGGGGCTGCAAGCTCGTGCTTCTCGGCTGCAATACGGCAACGGCCGTCGCCGCTCGGCATCTGCAGCAGGTCTGGCTGCCGAGCAGCCAATGGCGCGGCCACAACATTCTCGGCATCGTCGCCCCGACTGTCGAAGCCGCGACCCAAACACCCTGGGCCGTCTCCTCACCCCAATATCCGCAGAAATACAATACCGACGTCGTCGCCGTTTTCGGCACGACACGCACCATCAACTCCGACGTCTACCCTGAAGAGATCCGCAAGCGCTGCCCGCGGGTCACCGTGGTGCAGCAGGTGTGCTCGCGACTTGCTGGCGCCATCGAAGATGAAGCACCCGAGGCGTTACTGGAGCAGCTCGTGGAAGAAGGCGTCCAGGCCATGCTGGCGCAGACGAACGGCGTGCCGCCGCACCGCGCCATACTCGGCTGCACCCATTTTCCCTTGGTGGAGCATCTCTTCCGCCGCCACCTCCCGCCCTTCACCCGCATCCTTTCGCAACCCGAAGTCGTTGCTGACAGCCTTGAAGACTATCTCACCCGCCATCCGCGCTACCTCGCTTGCGACGGCGGTCACGCGCTGACCCTCCTGACGACGGCCAGCAATCCCGCTGAGATCAGCGCCCGAGCACGCGTCTTCTGGCCTGGGGTCTCCTCCTTCGCACTTCTCGCCGCCTGACCTCGGTCGTTCCACCAGCAGCCTCCGCGGCCCGCGCGTAAAAAAAGCTCACCGATCGGCGCGCGCAAAAACCTCCATCAACTCGGCCACTTTTCGGCGCTGCTCGTCGGCATCGCCGCTCGCGATCGCGTGCTCGACGCAATGGGCAACGTGATCGCGCAGCACCTCCTGCTCGACCCGTCCCAGCGCCGCGCGGATCGCTGAGATCTGCGTGACGATATCGATGCAATAACGGTCGTCGGCGACCATGCGGGCCACGCCACGGACCTGACCCTCTATGCGGCTCAGCCGTTTGGAACAGGAGACCTTGGTTTTCGGTTGCATAATTGACACATACCCCCCAGGGGTATACTGGTCAAGTTCAAGTTGTTCATGGAGCTGGTTCATGTCCGAGCATGCCCATCACAAATCTGGCCACAAGGACGGAGGCTGCTGCGCGCACGACCACGTCGCACCGGCACCGGGAATGGCCAAGGATCCGGTCTGCGGCATGGACGTAGATCCCCACACGGCCAAGTTCCGCGCCGACCATGACGGCCGCACGTACTACTTCTGCGCCGCCGGCTGCCGCACAAAATTCATTGCCAATCCAACGAGTTACATCGGGAAGAACAAAGCCCCGCCGCCCCCCGTGGCGCCGGGCACGATCTACACCTGCCCTATGCACCCCGAAATCCGCCAGGTCGGCCCCGGCTCCTGTCCGATCTGCGGCATGGCTCTGGAACCCATGGAAGTGACCGCCGAGCAAGGCCCCAACGAGGAACTGGTCGACTTCACGCGCCGCTTCTGGTTCGGCCTCGCACTTACATTCCCGGTTTTTATCCTGGAGATGGGCGGTCACCTCTTCGGTTGGCACCGCCTAATATCTCCGACGATCTCAAATTGGGTGCAGCTCATATTGGCGACACCCGTGGTGCTGTGGTCCGGCTGGCCGTTCTTCGAGCGCGGCTGGCAATCTCTGCGCACGCGCAACCTCAACATGTTCACGCTCATTGCAATGGGCACCGGCGTTGCGTGGGTCTACAGCGTCATCGCCACTCTGGCGCCGGAGATATTCCCGCCAGCGTTCCGTCAGGCCGACGGAGCAGTGTCTGTCTACTTCGAAGCCGCAGCCGTCATCACAGTATTGGTGCTGCTCGGCCAGC
>JBAZYB010000179.1:0-8435 GCA_041659545.1 Hyphomicrobium sp. | reverse complement strand
GGCGCCTGGAATTCCGTCACTCGGGCGACGCGGCGGTCCACCTCCGTCGATAGGCGAAGCATCGACGGCAGGCCAACCTTGCGTGCCGGCACGGGAGGCGTCAGGTCGTCTACTGGAGCGCCCGGCTGGGCGTCGAGGCGGGAGATCGCCGAGGCGATACCCAACGGATCGCCAGTCAGCAGCGCCGCCGCGCGGTCGGTGTCGAACTCGCGCGAGCGGGACAGGACGAGCTGCAAGAGGTTCATCAGCGCAGGGGCGAGGAACATGAGGCCGATGCTTAGCCACGGCATGCGCTCGCCGCCGCTTATCGACGCGAGAAGGTTCATGGCCGCCAGCGCCAGGCCGATGTAGAACAACCCTTGCGCGCAGCGTGAGATCAGGTCGGCGATGGCGAAGACGAACAGGTCGCCGCGCTTGGCGTGGGCGACCTCTCGGGCGAGGACGGCGGCAACCTCGCGCATGGTCAGGCGTCGCAGCAGCCCTTCTGTCAGCGCCGTGGCGAAGTTCTGCGACGAGCCGACGGAAAATGTACTGAGCAGCATGCTCGGGACAACATAGAGCCGCGGCGGGGATCGCAATCCGGCGCGGCGGGCCAATTCCGTGGTGATGCCGTCGAACTGGGCCAAGTCCCCCGCTTCGTATGGCCGCGCGCCGTAGATGCGCATGACCGTGGCGGGAGGCAGGCGCGCGGCGAGTGTGCCTATGGCGATGGCTGCCAAAACAGCGACGACAACGGCACCCTGGCCGAGCTGCGGCCAGAGGATTGCGGCGAGCAGGGACGCAAATCCGGCGAGCAAGGTGATTGCTTGCAGGGAATTGGCGAGGAGCGCGCCGCGCGGCAGGGGCCGACTCGCGCTATGCTCCAATTCAACGGTCATGCTGGGCATCTGAGCCTAAACCGCGAGCCATTGCATGGAATTCTTGGTCGCTTTCGTCAATTTTGCCCTCGCTATGTGGCTGGCGTGGCGCCATGAGGCACCCTCGGCCATCTACGTATTCTATGCCGGCCTTGTGCTCACCGCGGCAATCTATCTGCGTCACGTCACCGACGCGCTGCCGTTGTCGTTCTAGGAGGTGGATAGCGGTGGATATGAGCGCGAAGCTGGCTGTCACCCTCAACGCACTGGCGCTCTACGCAATTTCCGGTGTGCTGGCTTTCGCGTTCTACTGGCAGTTTGCTTATAGCGAGCTGCCGTGTCCGCTATGCCTTCTACAGCGGGTGGCCTTCTGCGCGCTGGCTGTGGGGCCAATTCTGGCCATCCGGCACGGTCCGAAGCCGCAGTATTACGGGCTGGTGATCCTGGCGGCGCTGCTCGGTGCCATAATCTCGTCGCGGCAGATGCTTCTGCACATTCTGCCGGGAGATGCTGGATTCGGCTCGCCATTCCTGGGAGCGCATTTTTACACCTGGGCGTTCGTCGCCTTTGTGGTCGCAATCCTGGCGGCTGCTGTCATGCTGGCGATCGGGCAGCGACAGTTCGAAGTCGTTCGGCCCCCAGCCACGACCGCCTTCGAGCGCTCAGCCATCTGGGTGGTTTTAGGCCTGACGATGCTCAATGCGCTTAGCGTTTTCTTAGAGTGCGGCCTGTCGGCCTGTCCCTCCAATCCGGTTCACTATCAGCTCCTAGGCTGAGTGCTCCCGCTAAAATTTGGCGAGCACCGCCTCATCGGTCGGCGCCTGTGCATGGTCCCACGAGCCGACAATGGCCGGTACGATTTTTTCAGCGCTGTCGACAACAGTGAAGCTTACGTCGAGGCCGGGACGGATGAACGTATCCGCCTTCATGTGAGTCAGCAGCTTGAGGAAGGGCGTCCAGAAGCCGTCGATGTTGGCGACGACGACAGGCTTGGTATGGCGGCCGAGTTGCACCCAAGTCAGCTGCTCGACGAGCTCTTCGAGCGTGCCGACACCGCCCGGTAGCGCCACGAAGGCGTCGGAGCGATCGAACATCAAGCGCTTGCGCTGGTGCATGTCCTCGGTGACGATCATCTCGTCGACGTCGCGGAGCATGGCTTCCTTTTCAACGAGGAAGCCGGGAATAATGCCAGTGACGCGGCCGCCGTGCTCCAGTGTCGCGCGTGCCACCTCGCCCATGAGGCCGAGACTGCCGCCGCCATAGACGAGGCCGATGTGGTTGCTGGCGAGCGCGGCACCAAGGGTCTGCGCTGCCGCTCGATAAGCCGGGTTCAGTCCCAGGCCCGAGCCGCAGTAGACGCATACGCTGCGCACGACGTCCGCAGACTTCTTTCCACTCAGATGTTTCTTGCTCATTCGGAATTCCGTTGTGATGAATTTCCCTCCAGCGCCCAAGCTAATATGGGGATCGATTGCGGCGTGTGACAGCAGGAGCGGTGTCCGCAGTTAGCATTAATTGCGGCGGCAGCGGTGCCGTGGCGGCTGGGGTGAGGCCGGTCCGTTATCCGCATTTTCGATGTCGGTTTGGCGCGCTGCCGGAGTTGTGCTTAATGAAGGGTGTGTAGCTAGGCGGCATCTGAGAGAACCGCCATAAACAACGGATATCCCCGCCGTATTTTCCGGCGTGGTCATCGGGAGCGGAAAACGCTGATGACGGGTAAGCGTATCCTCTTCGTGCTGGCATTGTTCGGCGCGCAGGGTGCCGTTGCGGCCGACAAACAGCCTCAACTCGAAACGCCGGGACTGCGGCAGCGCGCCGAGGACCTGGCGCGGGCCGCATCGCAGCAGTTCAGCGATATTCTCGGCGGGGGAACGCGTCCGCAACCGGGCGCAGCACCGGCAGGTACGGGCAGTCGGGGTACGAGCGAGACGCATCCCGATGGGACACTGGCTCCTGTGTGGGGTTGGATTGCGCGTTCGTCAAAGTCGTATGACGGTGTGCTGATCGCCCAGTTGAAGAGTGACGATAGCTGGACGACGATCGTGCAGCGCAACGGCGAACCTGCTCCATCGCCGATGAAGTCGGCAGCGCCAGGGACGGCGCCCGAGCTGCGCGGCTGGAGCGGGCTGATGGAGATGGTGCGCCATTGGCTGGCGCGTGCCAACAGCGCCTATCGTACCCAGATCGTGACACCACTGCGTACCCCCGATGCGATGGCGCCGTCGCCGGTCGAAATTGCTCGAGAATCTGGTGCGCCCGCGGCTGCGTCGCCGCCTCCGCCGGCCGCGGTTGTCGTGCCTGGAGGTGCGGGCGTTGCACAGCCGTCCGGCGAAGAGATCAAGCGCGAAGCCGAAAGCGCCGATCGTCAACGCAGGGCAGCAGAAGCTGCCGAGGCCACGCGCGCTGCCGAAGAAGCGCAATCCAAGCAGAGAGCCGAAGCGCAGGCGGCCGACATCCAACGGCGCGCCGATGAAGAGAAGCGTATGGCCGCGGTGGCGGAAGCACGACGCAAGGCGCAGATCGAAGCGCGGGCGCGGCTAATTGCCGAGGCCGAAGCGCGTCGACAGGCGGAGGCAGAGGCGCAGCGTCTTGCCGCCGAGACGAAGCGGCAGGCGGATGAGGCTGATGCCGCCGAGCGTCGCGCTGTCGCGGAAGCCGAGGCACAGGCAAAGCGTCAGGCAGAGATAGATGCCGAGGCAACGCGCCGTTCGGAAGCCGCGGCACGGGCCAAGGAAGCTGCGCGCGCGGTAGTGGCGGGCGTCGCTGGCGCGTCGTCGGCTGGGCCGACAGTGCCGGAGGTGCCGACTGCCAAGCCGGCTGCTGCGGCTCCAGCGGCTGGTGTTCAGGTTGCTGCAGGTCAGGAGGGCGCCGGGGGCACCGCCAATGGCGAGCATTCGGCCGTGGCGATTGCGCCTGATGCGCCGGAGAAGAAGCCAATCGCGCCGGGCGACGCCGCCAAGGCCACACCAAAGACACGCGATGACGCCGATGTGGCCGACGCCGCGCGTCCGGCCGACGCCAAGTCGAAGAAGTATCTAAAGCGCGGGGCATCCAAACCGCGCAGGGGCAAGAAGCACGCCTTTGCCAAGTCGGCAAAGCGCCACCATGCGCATGGGCATCGGCACGGCAAGCGCCATGGGGTGAAGGTGAGGCGGAAGCGCATTTGGGCTTCCGCGCCGGCTTTCGGTGCACATCGTTGCTTCTGCCGCTGCGCCCGGGTTTTGGTCGAGCCGCGCAGAAGCACGCGGCACTGGGGACGGGTTACCCATCGGCATCGGCGCCACTATATTGACTAGGGCTCTATATTGACCGGGGCGCTCGGCGAGCGCCTCTGTCGGTCGGTGACTTGCGACCAGTGCTGCTTTTGCAGAGGCTGGCGTTCGCATGTCCTCACGTTCTCCAGCACAGCAGGTCGCATGTCATTCCCCCCCGCCTTCCCGGCTGCCTCGAGCGACGAGCACAATGAGGCCGGCCCCTTAGCGCCTCCCGGCCATGGCGAGGCGTTGCGGGGGTTGTTGCCGCTAGTGTGGCCGGCAGATCGCCCAGATTTGCGATTGCGCGTCGTCATGGCCTTTGCGGTGCTGCTGGTGGCCAAGCTGATCACGGTGGCGGTTCCGATCTTCTACAAGAACGCTACCGATCTGCTCACGGCTTCCGCCGACAAGACGGCTGCGGGCGTGGGCCAGAGCGTGGGCGTGGCCGTGGCGATGCTGATCGTGGCTTATGGGGGCGGGCGTGTGCTCATGATGGGCTTGACGCAGGTGCGCGACGTCATCTTCACCGAGGTGGGGCAGAACGCCGTCCGGCAGCTCAATAATCGGACATTCAGGCATCTCCACCGGCTGTCGCTGCGGTTCCATCTGGAGCGGCGCACGGGTGGGTTGTCGCGCGTCATCGAACGGGCAACGCGGGGTGTCGAGCTCATCATCCGCATGGGCATCCTCAACGTGGTGCCGACGGCGCTGGAGCTGCTGCTCATTTCGGGGATGCTGCTTTACTATTTCGATTGGCGGTATGTGCTGATCATGTACGCGACGGTTGGGGCGTACATGTGGTTCACGTTCGCCGCGAGCGAACGGCGCATCGCCATCCGTCGCGAGATGAACGACAGCGACACGGAAGCCAACACCAAAGCCATCGATAGTCTGCTGAATTTCGAGACGGTCAAATATTTCGGCAACGAGGAGCTTGAAGCGGGACGCTTCGATACGTCGATGGCGCGCTACGAGAAGGCAGCCATCAAGACTTTCCGCTCGCTTGCCTTCCTCAATACGGGGCAGACATTGATTTTCACCGTTGGCATGACAGCCTGCATGCTGCTCGCCGCGCGCGGCATCATCGCCGGGACGCATAGCATCGGCGAGTTTGTCATGATCAATGCGCTGCTGATCCAGCTTTATATGCCGCTCAATTTCATGGGCATGGTGTATCGGGAGATTAAGCAGGGTCTCGTCGATCTGGAAGCCATGTTCTCGCTGCTCGGCGAACGGCCTGAAGTGAAGGATCGTCCCGGTGCCAAACCGCTCGAGGTGACGCGGGGCGAGATGCGATTCGACCACGTCACGTTTGCCTACGACAGTGACGGGCGGGATGTGCTGAAGGATGTCTCGTTCACCGTTCCGGCCGGCAAGATGGTGGCACTCGTGGGGCCGTCGGGCGCTGGCAAGTCGACCATCTCGCGCATCTTGTTCCGGTTCTACGACATCGAGCACGGACGGGTGACGATCGACGGTCAGGACATTCGCGGGGTGACGCAAAAGAGCTTGCGCAATGCGATCGGCGTCGTGCCGCAGGACAGCGTGCTTTTCAACGACAACATATTCTACAACATCAAGTACGGGCGCCCCGATGCGACCGACGAGGAAGTTTATGCAGCAGCGCGACTGGCGCAGATCGACGACTTCATTCGTTCACTACCGCAAGGCTATAAGACAAAGGTCGGCGAGCGCGGTCTGAAGTTGTCGGGGGGCGAAAAGCAGCGGGTTGCCATCGCGCGCACGATTTTGAAAGGGCCGCCGATCCTCATTCTCGACGAAGCGACGAGTGCGCTCGACAGCCACACGGAACGCGAGATCCAGGACGCACTCGATCAGGTGGCGCGAAACCGCACCTCGCTTGTTATTGCGCACCGGCTGTCGACGATCGTGCACGCCGACAACATTCTCGTTCTGGAGAAGGGACGCCTTGTCGAACAGGGTACGCACGCGCAGCTGATGGCCAAGGGCGGCCTCTATTCCAGCCTATGGAATCGCCAGCGCCAGGCAGGAAAAGCGCGCGAGGATCTCGTTCACGTCCTGGAGGAAGCTGAGCGCGAGGGTGCGTTGAGTGCTGAGGACGTTCGCCTGATGACGGCGGAATAAAAAAGGGCCGGCCACCTGGGGGCGGCCGGCACGGAATGGGCGACGATACGGGATTGCCATCGGGAGGTCGTCGCCAGTTCCGATTTAAACTCTAGGGGGTGAGCTGTTTGACCAGCGCGTCCCACCGCTTTTTGGCACCGCCAGGCGCCTTGTAAGCGGCAAGCTGTTCCGTGTTGGTCGGGTCGCCGGCGACGATGAGCGCCACCATGCCCATAGTATAGTGAGGGTGACACTTGATGCCGTAGTAGCCGGGCTTCTCAACGACGAACTCGGCGTCCGCGTTCATCTCGCCCTTGAGGGGCTCGAGGCCCTCGGGCCAAACTTCGTTGATCGCCTCGGCGTTATGGTTCTTGTCGACGAGAATAAACTTCACGGTGTCGCCCGGTTCGACCTTCAGGAAGTCAGGCTCGAACACCATGAACTTGCCTTTGCCGTTCGTGTTCTTGATCTTGATCTCATGCTCAGCGGCGGTGGCGACGGAGACGGCGGCCGCCAGGGCCATTGCCGCCATCGTCGTCAGTTCTATGAGCCTCATCGGGCGCCTCCCTTTATCTATACAAAAAAAGTATACAAAAGGTGGCGCCGCGTCAATGCAGCTTTTGTTGCCGCATGAGGCAAGGCGCGTCACTGCGTTAGCGTGGCGGCAGTCTCTAACAGCTAGGGTTGCTGATGGAGCGGCGCGAGCCGGATAAGGTAGCGGGATGTGGAAGCAACTCAGGCTGGAGCTCGAAACGGCGTTGCGTGAGATCGCGCACGCGTTGAGCGAGGGCGCGTTGCTGATCGGCCGATCGCTGTTGACGCTATGGGACTGGGTGCGGCCCGGCGTCGTGCTGGCGCTCAATATTGTCGCCGCGCTCATTCTACTGTTCGAGGAATGGGGCTGGCGTCCGCTTTCCAACCTGCTGGCGCAATTGGCGCGCTACCCGTTGTGGGCGAAGGCGGAGCTGTTTATTGCGGGGCTGCCGCCCTACGGGGCGCTGGTGGCTCTCGCCATACCGAGCGCCGTGCTCATTCCGGCAAAGCTGCTGGGCGTCTATTTTCTCGCCAGTGGACATCTCATCAGTGCCGGGATCGTCATCGTCCTGGCCAAGATCGCATCAACGGCGCTGATCGCGCGCGTCTTCCTGCTCACCAAGCCGGCGCTGATGCAGATCGGATGGTTTGCGCGCGCCTATGACGTGTTCATGCCCTGGCACGATGCGCTTTTTGCGCGCATTCGGGCCTCGTCGGTTTGGCGCTACGGCCGCGTCGTCAAATGGCGGGTGCGCAACTACGTGCGCGCCGCGTGGATCGATTTGAAGCCGCGCATCGAGGAGACGTGGGATGCCATGAGGCCGAGGCTGAACAGGCTCGGCCAGCAAATGCGCGCGGGGTGGCGCGACGTTTCCTTGCGGATTTCGAATATGCGCAGCGGACGTCGCGACTTGCCGCCTCCGGACATTCGCTAGGCGGCGGTGAGCGAGACTTTCTCCACCGTGGTCGTGCCTGCATCGTCGAGCCAGGTGAGGGTCAGCGTTCCTGACCCCGGCACACGCATGAAAAAGGCGATGTAGGGATTGGCGGCGATGCCCGAGCCGAGCGTGGCAGAAAAGACTTGCTGCCCTTCGAAGCTCGCCGTGAACGTGTGAATGATGTCGCGCGCGATGACGTTGCCGGCCGCATCCTTGCGGTTTCCCGTTTCCATGATGTGTGTGGCCAGCGTTTTGATCTCGATGATCTCGCCGGTGTTGATGGCGTCGGGGAGTTTGATGCGCGGCGGCTTCTTCATCATTGCGGTTTTCCCTCAGATCCCACAGCCGCCGACTTTCACATCCACCTGATGCCGGACCACGAGTAGGCGGCCGTCGCTCAGCTCAGCGAGTGCGACGACGTCCTGCGTCTTGGCCAGGCGCATGCGGCTCGTCACGCGCGCGGTCCCCGACAGGAGGGTGAAGCGGAACGTTGCCACCGACGCGCGCGGATTGGCGGTCGACAAGAGGTGCACGGCCTTGACGTGGTTCTCTTCGGTCATCGGACTTTCGACTGCGACGGCCACAGGAACGTAATCGCCGTTATCGACGCTGGCGGGAAGGTCAAGCGTGAGACCGGCGCCGTCGATGGGCGTAGCCGGCCCGAGCAGCGCATTGAATTGGGATTTGAAGTCGGCACTTTCCGTGGCCGGTGGTTCCGCACGTGCGGCGGAAACATGCCCGATCAAGGCGAGGAGGGCGGCCGCGGT
>JBAZYB010000178.1:0-8481 GCA_041659545.1 Hyphomicrobium sp. | reverse complement strand
GGACAACCACCTCGCCCGTGACAGCGTCACTCCGTCGGTCGGCATCAGGCAGAGTGCGCCGATGCAGAGAATCCCCACCTTGAGGTAGTGCGGCAGCGCTAGCGACAGCGCACCGGTGGCGAAGCCGACGGTCCACGGGCTGCCGAAAACCATGCCAAATTTACCATCACCTAGGAGCAGTACGACCATCGGCAATGCCAGCCAAGGATTCAGCCCGGCATCGCGCAGGCGGCGTGTGGTAACGGCCGCGAACGATAAGCAAAAGATGAGATAGATGGTTGGCTTTGAGGCGAGGGAAAAAACCAGAGACACCGCGCCGCAGGAATCGTTGCCACAGTTGGTCGAATGAACTGCCCCGTACAGAAGAAACGGGAAGGCAAGCGAGACCAGCAGGAACACAAGGAGCCGTCGAACAACCGCCCATGCGTAATCGCGGGAAGAAATCGTGCCGAAGAAATTCATTCGCCCGACCCGGTGGATCAAGCCAGTGTCTTGGGTTACTCCGTTCTAAGGCTACGTAAAAAATCGTGCTTAATACTAGGAGTTCCAGACGCCAGGGGACTTTGGCACGAGGGTGAGTTGCGGAAGTGACTGACGCGTTCATTGGTCGAGTTCGCAGGACATCATATGCGAAGACTGCTATCTCTGAACCTCGCCAAAGGTGCGACCGCATGACGTTTGTTCGACGCCACCCGATCATTGTCGGCACCACCGCTGTGCTGCTTGTCCTCGCCTATTATTGGTTTGTGTTTTCCGTGCTCTCTTACCGCTACCGCCTGACCCTTGAGGTGGATGATCCGGCCGGGAAGACCGTGGTGGCGGGTGTTCTGGAACCGTACTTGCGGCACCAGACTCGATTTGTTTCAGGTCGGAGTGTTGTCGCAAAACTGCGCGGCGAAGCCATTGCATTAAAACTCCGAGACGGTCGCCTCCTAATTGCCTTGCTCGCAGGTGGAGGTCGGCCCAGTTCACCGGATGCTCCCATTCGATTGTCACGAGAGGTATTCGCGCCTGGAAGCTGCCAAGAGCGGGTATGCAGCTGGGAGGAAATGAAAGGCGTGTCTGGACAAAGGCCATTGTCGCAGAATGAAATTCCCGCGCTGGCGATCCTTTCCGACCCGTCCAATCCAGCATCGGGGCGATACCTTGCAGTGAAAGACCTCACCTCGGTCCTGGGGGGTGGTTCGTCAGTTTCCGCAGCAATCGCGATCACTAACGATCCGGTCACGCGAAATCTAAGGGACGCAATTCCGTGGATTGATAACGAGCTCGAGCTGAGTCGCTTTTGGGAGGCCATTATTCATAGTGGATTCGTCCCTGATGGAAGCTTGGAACCTGAAACGTTGCTACAGCGTGGAGAGTAAGGGATGAAGGAGCTGGAGCTTGAGAACCAGCGTCTGCGCAAGGCAGTCTCCGACCGGACGCTGGACAAGTTGATCCTGGCGGAAGCCGCCAAGGGAAACTTCTAAGCCCCGCGCGCCGTCGCGTTTGTATCGAGCATGTCCGACGTGAGCTTCACGTCTCCGAGCGCCGCGCCTGTGCGGCGCTCGGACAGCATCGCTCGACGCAACGCAAGGCGCCGACGGGGCGAGATGACGAAGAGCGCCTGACCGCCGATATCATTGAACTGGCCCGTCAATACGGCCGCTACGGCTATCGCAAGATCGCCGCGCTGCTGCGCCATGCGGGCTGGCTGGTGAATGACAAGCGGGTTGAGCGGATCTGGCGGCGCGAGGGGCTGAAGGTCCCTTACAAGCAGGCGAAACGTGGGCGTTTGTGGCTGACGGATGGTTCGTGTATCCGCTTGCGGCCTGAGCGCCGCAATCACGTGTGGTCCTACGACTTCGTCGAAGATCGCACGCATGATGGACGGAAATACCGGATGCTCAACGTGGTCGATGAGTTCACGCGTGAGAGCCTGGCGATCAGGGTCCGGCGCAAGTTGAAATCGAGCAACGTCATCGATGTTCTCTCCGAGCTTTTCATTCAACGCGGCGTGCCGGGACACATTCGTTCCGACAATGGCCCTGAGTTCATCGCCGAAGCGGTGCAGATGTGGATCGCGGCGGTCGGCTTAGAGACGAACTCCTGAACGGTGAGATATTCTATTCGCTCCGCGAGGCTCAGATCGTCATCGAGAGTTGGCGCCGGCATTACAATGCCGTCCGCCCACACGCGTCGCTCGGCTACACACCACCAGCGCCCGAAGTCTTCGTTTCGGCGCTTGCTGCATGGCCTCTGTCGCGGGCTACGCCTGCTCCGCCGTCCACGCAGCATCTAGCCGATGGACGTGCCATGAACTAACATTCCACTCGGGCCACTCGA
Source organism: Hyphomicrobium sp. (assembly GCA_041659545.1). Taxonomy (GTDB): domain Bacteria; phylum Pseudomonadota; class Alphaproteobacteria; order Rhizobiales; family Hyphomicrobiaceae; genus Hyphomicrobium_A. Next base: position 6,156 of record JBAZYB010000178.1, on the reverse strand, counting down.
GGGGGGCTGATCATTAAGCGGAGGGGTTAGCGGTCGACCTGGGGCGCCTACCACCGACACGCTGCTATGGGGTGAAGCAGACGTCTAAACGCCGACGCAATTGCCCGGTGGCCATAGCCTTTGGGCGTCCTTAACCGATTATCGTGAGCCGCTGGGAGTTTGACCAATTTCCTCCAGTATGGCCTCACCGTGTCATATCAATGAGGACGTTTGACCTGCGCGTACGCCTGCAAACCATCATCTTGCTCACTGTGTCCGCCGCCGTGGTGTCTACGAACCTATGGGCTGAGATGCCGGAGGCCTATTCAGATGCACTGTGCGCGCGAGCGATCGCAGTGTCGGGCGATGAGGCAAAGTTCCTGTTGGTTCAGCAGGCGGGTACGGATCTTCCGAGCAGCGCTAGCGCGAGTTGGGAGACGAAACACCTTCTCCCGGCGGATTCCTTCCAGCCGCGTTTCGACGGCTCGCTCTATCCCATCGCGTTTGCAATGCCCGAGACCGGCGAAACGCTAATCATCGAGCAGACGAAGGGGAGCGATCTACCGGGCCATAGACTCTGGCTGCTCGATGACAAAGGCGAGAAGACGGAAGTCGAGTTGCCATCTGAGCTGCGCAAGCCGGCGATGATGCTTGACGACGACCTCGTCGAATACGATTGGTTCGGCCGCTACTATCCTTGGCCATCGCACGGCATGTTTCTGATCTATACGAGCAAGGGTTTATATGGCCTGCGTGGTGGCAAGATCTGGCTGATCAACAGCGCCAGCAAGCTGACCCACCACCACAGCTACAGCGTTGCCGCCGACTTTCATGACCTGGGGGCCGACCAGGAAGCACTCATATTCGGCAGCCCCCTTGGCCCGACCCCCTACGAAGTTATCAACGAGCAGCGCGGCGTGGTAAAATCCGCGCAGCTGCCCTTCATGAAAAACGGCAAGCCTGCAGAACCCCATCCAGACGGAAAGAGCGTAATCGTTTTTGGCGACGGTCTCGCATACCGCGTGTCACCCGATGCTCCTGCGGTGAACATCATGGCGTCTACCCAGCAAGCGTCCGGTGCATTTGCGGGCGTCACCGTGCCATGGTGGTCGGCCACGCTTCTCAGTACTGCTTCCGGCGTCAGACTGCTCACATCATCCGGCGCCATTCTTCGAATCCGTGGAATGGAACGTCTTGACGCGAAGACGGCATACTTCACTTTCAGCGAGACGACGCGGCGGGTCTTCTATTGGTCCGGTCCAGGACGGAAGCCTTTTGGCGAGATAGCCCCCATCACAACAGATGCGACTTGCGCCAACTAGAGGGTCTACGTGTCCTGCGGGACAAGCGGGCGCAAGTCAGCCAATGGGTCAAAAGCAGCACTGTCGGCTGGAGATTTGCGCCGATCTATATTCCTCACCTCACAAAATGGTTGGCAGTCAGGTTCTGGCCGGGGTTCCCCGGATGGAAATTGCTGCCGCCGCCGGTCAGGCCCTTAAAACCTGCGAGCCACGGGAGGCGTTCTTGTATTCCGCGGGTCACCGGATCGGACGTCATCTCGATCCAGGCCCGCTTGAGCCGATAGCCGGGTCCGAACACGGCTCCGAACTCATCCGGCTTAACTACGCGCGTCGATTTGGGGTCGCGGACGTTTCCCATGGTCGCGAGCAAAGGCGTGAGCTCAGGTGGCAGATCACGCGCGCCGTTTGTTTCGGCGATAAGCTTCCACTGACAGAACGGCTTCCCGCAGTCGGTGGGGATGTCGAAGGTCTTAATCGCGGCGCGCACCAAGCCCTCGGAGCCTTGCACCATCCCTACCGCCAGCAACCCGATGAGGTTTTTGCCACCGCCGAGGTCGACGAAGACCGCATCGCCGTCGAAGCTCGTGACGGCTCCCACGTTGGGAAGGACATGCGGCTCGGCGCGCACGCGCGACTCCATCACGCTGGACCCTTTTTTGAGCCCGTCGGGCGTTTCCACCTCGAGCGTGAGCCGATAGCGATGCGAATAGGTCGGATACATAAGCCAGTAGCCCGCGAACGCGCCGACAATCAGTGCCACCGCCACGGCAGCGATTGTGCCGATCTTCTTCATTCCGCTTCTCCAGGGATAGGCCCAAGCGGCAAGAACCGCCGGTTCGTGGCAGTCTCTGCTGTACGCCACGCTATGATCGGTACCGTTACCGTACCTCACTCCAAACTGGGTTGGCCATCATCTGAGTTGAGGACCACCGGCCACTCGCCCTGAGTTCCGCAATGGGTCAACGGCGCCAGTCGGCAACGACTTAAGTGCGGCCGGAATACCTGCAGCAGCGGACATCCTGGCCGCGTACGGCGCGCATCGGTGCTTTCTACCAAGAATGTCTGTTCATGGGACAGCTCGTCGGTGTCGCCAACGTCAACGCCGAGGGCTGGAGGTTTATCAGATCGCGGTCCAGCACAGCGCCATCGCCATGTCTGGACCGATCCTAACGTTGCCGTCAGCGTCACTTCGCGATGGGCCATCTGTGGACGGCTCCAGGCTGTCAAGAGATAGAGCACGTTGCAGCGCTGGTCGGAGCAGCCATCTGTTCGGCCTATGAGTGCGGCTCACAGGGCCGCTGGCCATAATGCCCTCCGCGGATCGGGTCCCGGTCAAAAGCTCGCATTCGTCGATGCTCTGGCCCATGTGGGTTGTCCCGATCACCGGATCGACCGGTTCTGCATTACGTGCTGTCTGCCCTTTCCAGCCATCACACCGCGCCGAATGACGCGATCTCGTGCCTCGTCGCTTCGCCTAACGGGCCAGCGCGAGGGGTTCCCTGTAGCGCTCGCCTGTGGCCATCATCGCCCAAGCCATGCGCGCCAGCTTGTTGGCGAGCGCGATCGCGGCGACCTTCGTCGGCCGCCGCTCGAGCAACCGGGCAAGCCAGGGGCGATGTTTGTGCCCGTGGATCTTGGCATAGCGGATGACTGCCAGCGCGCCGGCCGTGAACAGGTTACGCAGATAGCGATCGCCTTGCTTGGTGATGCTGCCGAGCTTCTCTCGACCCCCGCTTGAGTTCTGCTTCGGCACCAGACCGATCCATGCCGAGAAGTCACGGCCGGAGCGGAATGCCTTCGGATCGGCAACGCTGGCCACCAGCGCAGTTGCGAGTGCAGGACCGACGCCCGGCAGCTCGTCCAGCCGGCGGCACGTCTCATTCGAGCGGTGCCAGGCATTTATCTGGCGGTCGAACTCCAGGATCTGCTCCTTGAGCTTGCCGAGCAGCGCGCCCAACGCTTCGAGACATCCTCGCGCCACCTCTGGGATGCGCTCGTCTCGCTGGTCGGCAACAGCGTAGAGCAATTCCTCCACGCCGTTGCGTCCGACGGGTGCGACGATACCAAGCTCGGCCAGATGCGCACGGATCGTGTTGATGATCGCAGTCTGCTGGCGGATGAAGAGATGCCGCGTACGATGCAGCATCAGGCAGCTCTGCTGCTCTGGTGTTTTCGTCGGCACAAAGCGCATGCTCGGCCGCTGCACGGCCTCGCAGATGGCTTCGGCATCTGCCGCATCGTTCTTCTGGCGTTTGACATACGGCTTCACGTAGGCCGGAGGAATGAGCCGCACGGTATGCCCCAGAGCCTGCAGCTCGCGCGACCAATGATGTGACGTGGCGCATGCCTCGATGCCGACCAGGCAGGGTGGCAGCTTCTTGAAGAATGCGAGCACGTACCGACGCTTCAGTTGGCGACGGACGACGACAATGCCATGCGCGTCGACGCCATGAACCTGAAAGACGGATTTTGCGATATCGAGGCCGACCGTCGTGATTGCCACCATGATGAGCTCCTCCGGATCCTGGTCGCCTCATCGGCAACCGATTCCGAGGCGCTTTCGCGCCCCGTGGGAGGAGCCGTCCACAGCATCAGTAGCGGACGAAGGCCACGTCGCCACGCGGCGCCATCGGCTTGCGGTTTGTTCACCGACTTCGTGTGTTCCGTAGCTCGCGCAGTCGCATCTGCCCCCGAGAGGGTCGAGTGAGCACTCCCCTGGAGTGTCTGCAGTTGGCTCGGGTATTTCCGCAGCTTCGACGGGTTGCGCACCATCGGCGGGAATTTCTCGGATGGATTCCGGGAATTGCTTCCCTCTAAAGCCGACGAGTTTCGCCATTTGCGTTTGAATTTATATCGGCGTGTGCATCGCGCGGTAATGTTCCGCCGCTGCCAAACGTAACGAGAATGAGGGCGTTGCCTCAACCGACCGCGCGGTGTCGCAACTGCAGCGATGCTCGCGTCAGTCCAGGCGCGTGCAGTGAAAAACGACGCGATGGGAGCGAAACAATGAGGTTCAGCTGGTCTCTGCCCGCGGCCGTGGCGATTGCCGCAGGCCTAGCCCTCTCGCTTTCTGCAGGGGCGGTCCCCGCCTACGCCGCCGATCCGGAGTTTGCGGGCACGTGCGCGATGGGACTCGCCGAAGGCAAGCAGATCAAGACTGACTGCACGGTCACGTGGACATCACCGCAAGGCAAGCTTTATTGCTTCGGCAACGAGGACGCGAAGGCTGCCTTCCTGAAGGATCCCGAGACCAATTTGCACAAGGCTGAAGAGAACTTCGCCATGGCCGACACGAAAAGTGTTGGCGACGGGATGAACAAGTTCAGCGCCGGTGACGCCACGGCATTCATCGAAAATCACATCAAGGAAAAAGCTGACAAGAACGGCGGGTTGTTCCCCGTCAACGATGCGTTGCTCGGTAGAACGCTGCCGCTCCGCTTCGACAAGGTCGAGTTCGTGCGTACGCTACACGGCTACGGTTTCTTTCCTAATGTGTATTTCGCTGACAAGGATGACCCCACGAAGCGTTATCAGATCGACTTCTGGTTACGTCCCCAGGACGGCAAGCTGAAGATCGTCGATGAGCGAGTCTACAAGGCGCCGCGCAAGGAAGGCGACAAATGGGTCATGATCACGCGCCAGCCGAAGCCCTGGTGGTGGATTCCAGCGTCTGAGCACCCTGGCGAGAGCGAGGTCAAGCGGGGCTGGGAAATCATGAGCGCCATTAACGAGCACATTGCTGCCGAGCGCGCGAAGAACGGAGGTGCGTATATTCTCAAAGACGACAAGACGGGCGAGAACCTGACGTTGGATTTCATCGGCATCCATCAGCCAGTGCGCCGGCTCAAGAACGACGGCCGCTTCTTTGCGTGTACCGACTTCCGCAAAGATGGGACCCAGGACCAGTATTTTGACATCGACTTCTGGCTCGACGAGAAGAGCGGCAAGATCACTGTCGGAGAGGTCCGAGTGCACAAGGTGCCGACTGAGTCAGATGGCACTTACGTGCAGATTCCTCGTTATCAGTTCGATCCGAAAACGTTCGACGTGGTTCCCTGAAACGGTATGTCGAGCGCTGACGCGCGCTCCTGTCGTTCGCGGAGTTTAGCTATGCCGACGTCCGCTCAGGGTCAGGTTCGTCGACAGGTAACCATCCGAGTGAAGATACTGGCGGAAACCGGACATGCGGCCAGCGCGTAAGCGTGACGAGGCGCATGCTGCTCTGTCTCTCCAACAAGGGAGACAAACATGGAGAACATTCACTCGGCTTCTGAACCCCGGTCGCCTCGTCGTCCGCCCTGGAACAAAGGCAAACTCGTCGGGGCGAAGCCGCCGCTGCGACCGAGCCACGTTTGGTCCATCAGGACGAAGCTGCAGATGGCGGATCGGAAGCGCGACCTCAATCTATTCAACCTCGCCATCGAGAGCAAGCTTCGCGGCTGTGACGTCGTCGCTCTGCGCGTCGACGACGTGGCGCCGAGCGGATATGCCATGGATCGGGCGACTATCCGTCAGAAGAAGACGGGCCGACCGGTTAGGTTCGAGCTCACGGACCAAACCCGCTTGGCCGTTGACGAGTATCTTCGCCTGACCGGACGAAAGGCGGGTCAATATCTCTTTGCCGGTCGAGGGAATGCTGAACACGGACTAACGACTAGGCAGTACGCGCGCCTTGTCCATGAGTGGGTTTCCAGCATCGGGCTCGATCCGGCCAAGTTCGGCACCCACTCGCTGCGACGCACGAAAGCAGTGCTGATCTATCGCCGCACTGGAAACCTGCGCGCAGTACAGCTGCTGCTAGGACACTCCAAGATCGAGAGCACCGTGCGCTACCTTGGCATCGAAGTCGACGATGCCATCGAGATCGCGGAGAAGA
>JBAZYB010000177.1:0-8632 GCA_041659545.1 Hyphomicrobium sp. | reverse complement strand
GCCGGGCCCGTACGCGGGCCCGGCCACAAAGGCCCGGCGTCGATCGCGGTCCTCGAAGTCCAAGTTCGATTTCCTAGTTTGCTTACGCGTGAGGCCGGCGCCAGGGAGGCGGTCCGGTCTTCAAGAGCAGAGTTAGGACGTCGGCGCGGCTTCGCAGGCCAGCCAGCCGTCAAGCAAGGATCGACGCAGATGAACCGCGCACACAACAGAATTTCGCTCGCGCTGGCCGTGGCCGCCGGAATGTTCGGCGCCGCCTTTTCGCCGGCATTCGCCGATGGCGACCCCTACTACTCCAACGGCATCAACCCCTCGGGAGTACGCACGCCGGTCCCGGCGCCTATCCCCGTGCCGATCGAGGAGGCCGACTGGTACTTCCGCGGTGACTTCGCGGCTGGCTTCGGCGGCTCGCCCTCGGTCAACGTGCTCGGCACCAATCTTGTCGAGACGATCTTTTCCGGAAGCTCGCAGTCGTCGCAGAGCTTCGAGCCGTCATTCACAGGCGGTGTCGGCGTCGGCTATGTCTGGAGCCCGAACTGGCGCACGGACTTCACCGTCGACATCCATTCGATCATGCACACCGAGGAGACCGGCGAGGGAACAGCCCTTGTGGGCAGCACGCCGACGTATGGCGTTGCCGAAGACAAGACAAAGATGATGTCGACCATCCTCATGCTGAACGGATACTACGACTTCCGCACGGGTTCGCCGTGGACGCCGTATCTCGGCGCTGGCCTGGGCTTTTCCGTCAACCAGTTGACGCAGAGCTATACGGAGAGCGCCAGCTACTGGGGCGTAACCGGAAGCCAGCGCAGCACCGACGTCGCCTTCGCGGCCGCGGCCATGGTCGGCGTGTCATATGACTTTTCCTCGTTCTTCGCCATCGATGTGAACTACCGGTTCCTCCATATCGGAGGCTCGGAAGTTACACTGAACGAGATCGCTCTGCCGACCTCAACCGTCGAGATCGGCGACATCAACGAGCATCAGATCCGCGCCGGCTTTCGGTTTTACGTAAACTAGCCGGCGCGAAATTGGATTGCGTAGGGGCGGCCTAGGGCCGCCCCATTTGTTTTTGGATAGTTGACGTGCCTGCACTCGCGCACCTAGATGCGGGCGCCATGAGCAATCTCGACAAACCTTCGAGCCGCCCTAGCCGCCCGTATTTTTCGAGCGGGCCTTGCGCCAAGCGCCCGGGCTGGTCGCCGCAGGTGCTGGAAGCGGCGCTGCTTGGCCGCTCGCACCGGTCGGCTGCTGGTAAGGAACGGCTGAAGCTCGCCATCGACCTGACGCACGATCTCCTCGAACTACCGGTCGACTATCGTGTCGGCATCGTGCCGGGCTCCGACACGGGCGCCTTCGAAATGGCTCTGTGGTCGATGCTGGGCGCACGCGGTGTCGATGTCCTGGCCTGGGAAGATTTCGGCAAGCGTTGGGTTGGGGATATCGTCGGCGAGCTGAAGCTGCCTGATACGCGGCTGCTCGAGGCGGATTACGGGTACCTACCGGATCTCGCCAGCGTCGATTTCGACCGCGATGTCATCTTCACCTGGAATGGCACGGCCGCCGGCGTGCGCGTTCCCGACGGCAAGTGGATCGCCGGGGATCGCCACGGACTTACGTTCGTCGACGCGACCTCGGCGCTATTCGCGCAGAAGATCGATTGGCGGAAAGTCGATGTCGCGACCTTCTCCTGGCAGAAGGTACTCGGCGGCGAAGCTGCGCATGGCATGCTCATTTTGTCGCCGCGGGCTGTCGAAAGACTCACCGAGCATCGCCCGGTCTGGCCTGTCCCGAAGCTTTTCCGCCTCGCCAACAATGGCAGGATCGACGAAGGGATATTCTCGGGCGTGACGATCAACACGCCGTCGATGCTGTGTGTGGAGGATTATCTCGACACTCTGCGCTGGGCGCAGAACGTGGGTGGCCTTGCCGCGTTGCAAGCGCGTGCCGACGCCAATGCCGGTGTGCTGTTCGACTGGATCGAGCGCACGCCGTGGATCGCGAACCTCGCCGCGGATCCCGCAACACGCTCCAACACGTCCGTGTGCATGCGCTTTACCCAGGTCGAGGGCGGGGCTGCCGCCGAGCGCAGAATCGCCGAGCGTGTGGCGTCGCTGCTCGCTGAGGAGAGGATCGCATACGACATCGGCGCCTATCGAACGGCCCCTCCAGGGCTGCGGATCTGGTGCGGGGCTACCGTCGAGCGAGACGATGTCGCGGCGCTTCCGCCCTGGCTGGAATGGGCATACGCGAAGGCTTTGGCGGGCCGGGATTAACTCCGCCCCGCGCAGGTCGGCACATCTGCCTGTCATATCCTTATCTGGCCATAATTCAGACGTGAAACGCCAGCACTCGTCTGCCTGGGATGGATTGGAAGGGGCTTACGATGCGCACCACTGCCGTGATCACCGGCGTTCTCTGGGCCACCTTTTCGGGGGCCGCTATGGCGGCGGAACTGCCGGTTGCGTCTCGCATCGAGACGGTGACCGTGTTTCCTTCCGGAGCCGAGGTGACGCGCGCTTCCCGGCTGTCACTTGTGAAGGGCGAGCATACGCTGGTTCTCAGCGATCTTCCGGCCGAGGTGATTGCGAGCTCCATCAGGGTCGACGGCAAGGCGACGGGGGGACTCGATATCCAATCGGTTGATACGCGCCGCCGCTACGTTTCGCGCGCGGACCAGGAAGCGTTGCAGGCCGAACGCCGCGGTATCGAGGAAGAGATTGAGAAGCTGCGCGACGAGCGGGGGCTGATACAGGGCCAGGAAGATGCGGCTCAGACGCAGAAGATGCTGCTGCAGAATCTGGCGCAAATGCCGGGGCGCCCACAGCCGGTCGAGGGGCAGCCCGACCCGGAGCCGGCGGCGGTGCCGCGTACGAACTGGCAAGAGATCCTTGCGCTGATTGGTACTGGCATTGTCGATGCGCAGCGCTCGGCGTTGGATGCCGAAGTGAAGAAGCGCGACCTCGATCGGCGCATCGAGGAATTGGAAAAGAAGCTCGCCGCTCTTGCTCCCGGGCGTGTGGAGCAGACTGAAGTGAAGGTGTTCGTGGTGGCGGATGCGCCGCTGGAAGCCGATCTCACTGTTCGCTATCAAGTGCCGAGTGCCAGCTGGACGCCGCAGTACGACGCTCGCCTCAGCACCGGCTCCAAGACAGCCCCGCCGGCCCTGGAGCTTTCGCGCCGCGCTGACATCACACAGCGGTCGGGCGAGGGCTGGGACAATGTCGGGCTCCTTCTCTCGACGACGCAGCCCGCGGCCAATGCCGCAGCGCCATCACTCGATACCGTCACGGTCGACTTTGCGCCGGAGCCGAAGCCCGTCGCCGCGAGCGCGCCGGCACCCACGATCGCCTACGATGCCCTTGCGGCGCCCACGCGTCGGATGAAGGCCGCGCGTGAGGAAGTTGCCGGATTGGGTGGGGCTGCGCCGATGGAAATCAGAGAGCAGGGGGCGGTGGTGATGACGGCACCATTCCAAGCCGTGTTCAGCGTGCCTGGCCGGTTGACGGTTGCAGCGACGGGCGAGACAAAAAACGTCTTCCTGCAGCGGGATGAGATCGAGCCTGTGCTCGCCGTGCGGACGGTGCCGAAAGTCGACACCAAGGCGTACCTCTACGCCAAGCTCGTGCTTCCCAAAGGATCGCCGCTTCTTCCCGGCGCTGTATCGCTGTTCCGCGATGGCACCTTCGTCGGCACGGGAGAGCTGCCCGTTCTCTCGCCTGGTGAGGATTACGAGCTGGGATTTGGAGCTGACGATCAGGTGCGCGTGCGCCATGCCATCGCCGACGACAAGCGTGGTGAGACCGGGCTGATTTCCTCGGCTAAAACCGATAGCCGCAATTTCCGCATTTCCGTGAAGAACATGCACGAGCGTTCGGTGCAGCTCGTGGTGCAGGATCAGATCCCGGTGTCGCGGAACGATGAAATCAAGGTCGAGTACGTCGGGCCGACGCAGCCGACCGCGAAGGACCTCGATGGAAAGCGTGGTGTCATCGCCTTCGAGTCCAAGCTTGGACCCGAGGAGGAGCGTGTGATCGAGTTCGGCTACCGGGTCATCTGGCCTGGCGCCAACGCCATTACATACCGCTAGAGCAGGCTTTTCGGCTCAACCCGGCCTTTCGGAGGCCCCTGGTGGGCCGGGAAGGGGTTGGCAAGAGCGAATCTGCGCTATAAGCCCCGCATGTGGCCCCGGCGACCGATCCGGGGCCTAGTCGTGAGTGGGGCATTTAAATGGCGAATGTCACAGTGGTCGGCGCCCAATGGGGCGACGAGGGCAAGGGTAAGGTCGTCGACTGGCTGTCGGAACGCGCCGATATCGTCGTGCGCTTCCAGGGCGGGCATAACGCGGGCCATACGCTGGTCATCGGCGACAAGACTTTCAAGCTGTCGCTGCTGCCTTCAGGCGTGGTGCGTCCGGGCAAGCTCGGCGTCATCGGCAACGGCGTTGTCGTCGACCCCTGGGCGCTGTGCGCCGAGATCGAGAAGCTTGCGTCGCAAGGCGTGTCGGTGACGCGCGATAACCTGCGCATCGCGGGCAATGCAACGCTGATCCTGCCGCTGCACAGCGAACTCGATGTCATGCGCGAGGAAGCCGCCGGCGCCGGCAAGATCGGCACGACGGGACGGGGCATCGGTCCCGCCTACGAGGACAAGGTTGGCCGTCGCGCCATTCGCGTGCAGGATTTACGCAACCCGGCGACATTGGGCGACAAGATCGACCGAATTCTCGTGCATCACAATGCGCTACGTCGCGGCCTGTCACGGCCGGAAGTATCCAAAGAAGCGCTGCTTGCCGAGCTGAACGCAGTGGCGCCGAAGATTCTGCCGTTCACGGATGTGACTTGGGATCTGCTCGATCACGAACGGCGAGCCGGCAAGCGCATCCTGTTCGAGGGTGCGCAGGGCGCGCTGCTGGATATCGATCACGGCACGTATCCATTCGTCACATCGTCCAACACGGTTGCTGCCCAGGCTGCGACCGGGTCGGGAATGGGACCGCGCAGCATCGGCTATGTGCTCGGCATCGCAAAGGCCTATACCACCCGCGTCGGTTCAGGCCCGTTCCCCACAGAGTTGACCGACGAGATCGGCAATCGCATCGGTGAGCGCGGTCGTGAGTTCGGCACGGTAACAGGGCGCAAACGCCGCTGTGGCTGGTTCGATGCCACTCTGGTTCGCCAGACACTGAAGATCGCCGGCATCGACGGGATCGCGCTGACCAAGCTCGACGTTCTCGATGGCTTCGACGAGATCAAGGTCGGGGTCGGCTATATGCTCGACGGCGAGCGCGTCGACCGGCTGCCGGCAAGCAGCGGGGCGCAGGCGCGTGTCACGCCGATTTACGAGACGCTGCAGGGCTGGTCGCAGTCGACCTACGGCGCGCGCTCGTGGAGCGAGTTGCCGGCACAGGCGGTGAAATACGTGCGCTATATCGAGGAGCTGATCGAGCGGCCGGTGACGATGCTCTCGACCAGCCCGGAGCGCGAAGACACCATCCTCATGAAGGATCCGTTCGCGGATTGATCCACGCCCCAACAGAAAGGGACACTCACCTCCAATGCGCAAGAGGTGAGTGTCCGATCAATGGGTGGACCCGTGCCTCGACGAGGGGATGGGGGAGGGGAGCGAGGCCCGTGTCCGCATAGAGAATGCGACGGCCCCGTGCTTCGTTCCCAACATTGATCAAAATGTTTCTGGCCAGGCGCCGTTCGTGAAAAAGCCGTGAGAAATCAATTGCACTGATGGAAAATAGCAAAATGCAGCCCGCCGATTTGTCGGTCCGGGCTGCATTTGAGGTCGAATTCGTCACCAGCTGAGGACACCGAACAGGTGCAAAAGGATAAGGACGCTGATTGGTACCCCCAGCAGCCATAGGAATAGATCTCTAGCCATTTTCTACTCTCCTTCTTGCCTCCACGCTTTAACCCGGTTGCGCAGATAAGAGTTCCGAGTAGCTGTTGATGTCATTACGGCTTTGGCCCAGGGAAGAGCCGCATTGCCTCGGCGGACAGTACGCCGCCAGTGATGTCTATGGCAGCGAAAGGCGTTGCGTTAGCGATCTGCTTTGCCGTGATGTCAATCTGACCGATACGGCTCGAGAGTTCGGCAATCGAGGCGGCAAACACCACGCGCCCGATGCCGCACCAGACGATGGCGCCCATACACATCACGCAAGGCTCGCCCGATGTGTAGAGGGTCGTCCCCTTGAACTCGTCGGGGCTGTGCTGCGTGAGAAAGGTTCTGATCGCCACCATCTCGCCGTGTGCGGTCGGATCCGCGTCACGCCTGGAGCTGTTGAATCCCGTGGCCAGCAGCTTTCCATCGCGAACGATGACGGCCCCGAACGGATAGTCTCCCTGCTTTGCGGCATCGACAGCCAGCTGCATGAATTTGGCATCGTCCGCCTGCACCGGCGAGGGTATCGCGCGCGCCTCGGCGCCGATGCTAAGCGCCTGGGCGGCCACGAGGGCGCTAGCGCCGCTGAGTAGTGTCCGTCGGTCCATGATCCAACTCCGCGCCTGTTGCCTTTTAGCGAACTTACGCGTCGCCGGCACCGAAGGCACCTATCAGGCGCTCACCCCGGCGACGAGGCCGTGCATTTCGGCGAGTGCGCCGGGTACCAGTTCGGCGGCGAGGAGGCGATGCGCATCGACGGGGCCTGGCATGACGATCTGGCCGATTGGAACCAGGCGGTAGCCGAAGCGTCCGTAATAGGGCTCATCGCCGACGAGCAGCACAAGGCGCACACCGTCTGACTTGGCGGCGTCCATGGCCTCGGCGACGAGGCGGCGACCGAAGCCCTGTCCGGCAAATTCGGGATCGACGGCGAGAGGGCCGAGCAGGATGGCGCCGGGGGTGCCGCCGATGGTGATGGGGGTGAAGCGTACCGCCGCGATCAGTTGCTCACCCAGGTACGCCGCTCGGCAATAGCTGGAAATGGCCGGCGTGCCCTCGCGCACGCGGTAGGCGGTGCGCGTGAAGCGACCTGGTCCGAAGACCCTGGCATGCAGGCGGGAGATCGCGGGGAGATCGGCCGCAGTCACGGACCGGCTGGCGACGTTCGGCGACATGGAGATCGAGGCTCTCAAGGGACCGGACGGCTTTGAGTGGCCGGCGGTCACGAAATCTGGAGGCGACAGGATACTAGACGTGGCAGTCAGGCGTAGCGACACGCCCGCGCGTCTCGCCTCGTCGCAACCCAGGACCTCGTAGCCGGTTGATCATCGGCGCCCTCTAGCATGGGTCGGGGACACGGTCCAGCGTGGCGCCACGGCGACGGCATGCGCCGGTTCACCACATGGGTTCGCGCGCCGCATCGTCGAAGATTTCGCGCAGGCGCCGGGCTGCGCCGGGGCTGAGGTCGGCAGGCAGGGCATGACGGGGGAAAAGCCTGTGCTCGGCGATTTCGCGGTTGGGTTCGGGGACACGTACCTGCTGCCAGGAACGGGCAACGAACAGTGCGACGTGATCGCCGGGGAAGGTGTTTTCGTTGGAGTAGATGGCGAACAACTCCGGCTCGGCGGTCAGGATGACGCCGGCTTCCTCCTCGAGTTCGCGCTCAAGGGCGGTCCGGACCGTTTCGCCGCGCTCCACGCCACCGCCGGGAAAGTGCCATCCTTTGCGGTAGGTGTGGCGGATGAGGAGGACCCGTTCTTCGGAATCGATGAGGGCAGCCTGCGCGCCGAGCGTCAGCCCGCGCGACAGCCGCCAGTAGCGCTGTAGAAGCTTGGTAACGATCCTTGTCGCCGGCAGGGGACGGGCTCCTCTTTACGCAACCCTTTCGCGCAAATGAGGGCGCCGGTGTCATACACACGAATGGCGTCGTCATGCTAGGTTCGCCGCCGCATCCTGCCCTAGGAACATTAACGCTGGCCACCAATCCGCGATGAGTGAAACGATCACGTTAGCCCACGTGTCCGATGTGCATCTTTCGCCGCTCGCTGGTCTGAGCCGGCGGCACATCAACGTGAAGCGTGGTCTCGGCTATCTCAACTGGCACCGTCATCGCCGCCAGACGCATCAGCGCGTGGCGCTGGATATCATCGTCTCCGACATGCTGGCGCAAGCGCCAGACCACATCGCCGTTACCGGAGATCTTATCAATCTTGGATTGCCGTCGGAGTACGAGGCGGCGAAGGCGTGGCTGCAGGAGCTGGGCAAGCCTGAAGGTGTCACGGTGGTGCCCGGCAACCACGACATCTATTCCTCGCTGCGCGGTGATCCCGGCGTTGCGCGCTGGGGCGATTACATGCGTGCAGACCCGTGGGGCGAGAGATACGCCGACGCGTTTGCGGTGCCGTTTCCGTTCGTGCGCCGCGTCGGCCCGGTGGCGCTGATTGGCATGAACTCAGCGGTCGAGACGCCGCCATTTGTAGCGGCCGGAGAGGTGGGGACGGCGCAGCTCGCAGCGCTCGATCGTCTGCTGCTGCAGCTGGAGGCCGACGGCATGATCCGCGTGGTGCTCATCCATCATCCCCCTCTGGCCGGGCAAGCTCCGCCACGCCGGGCGCTGCGCGATGCGGATGCACTGTCACGCATACTCGCAGCGCGCGGTGCAGAACTCGTGCTGCATGGACACAATCACATCAACAGCCATATGGACTTTGCGCGTCTTCCCGAATCTGGTGGTGCG
>JBAZYB010000176.1:0-8680 GCA_041659545.1 Hyphomicrobium sp. | reverse complement strand
GGCCGCATCTGGAACCCGCCAAGCCTACCTTTTGGGAGGCTTAATCGGGGGGCGCATGAACTCCTCTCAAGCCGGGCTTGACCAGGAGGGGGGGCATCGCGCAATAAATCTCGCAAATCCAGATAGTCCGAGAAGAGCTGCTCCGATGGCCGGCCATTCAGCGTTCAAGAACATCATGCACAAGAAGGGTCGCGCCGATGCGGCCCGTGCGAAAGTCTTTGCCAAGATCGGGCGGGAGATCACGGTGGCGGCCAAGATGGGCATGCCGGATCCCGACATGAATCCACGCTTGCGGCTCGCCATCCAGGCGGCGCGCGCCGAGAACATGCCGAAGGACAACATCGAGCGCGCGATCAAGAAGGCAGCGGGCGGCGATGCTGAGACGTACGAGGCGATCCGTTATGAGGGCTATGGGCCAGGGGGCGTTGCTGTCATCGCCGAGGCGCTAACCGATAACCGCAACCGCACGGGCGGTGCCGTGCGTGCCGTATTTACGAAGTACGGCGGCAATCTGGGGGCGACCGGGGCAGTGTCGCACATGTTTGCGCACGTGGGGGAGATCACGTTTCCGGCCAGCGCAGGTTCAGCCGATGCGGTGCTCGAGGCGGCGATCGACGCGGGCGCCGATGACGTTATCTCAGATGCCGACGGGCACGTCATCGCCACTTCGTTCGAGAGTCTGGGAACAGTCGCCGCTTCGCTCGAGGACAAGCTCGGTGCGCCGCAAGGCGTCAAGGCGATCTGGAAGCCTAACCTTTCGACACAGGTCGATGAGGAAAAGGCCGAAAGCATCCTGAAGATGATGTCGGCGCTCGAGGACGAAGACGATGTGCAGAACGTCTATGCCAACTTCGAGATCTCAGACGAAGTTCTGAAGAAGCTTACGGCTGCCTAAGCGGTATTCCCGCGGTTAGCTGTGAAGCTCGTTCCATCTTCTCTGCGGTTACCCGCAGTCGCGTTGCTGCAGGCTTTTGGCTTCACGCAGAGGCCATCATGCCGCGCCTGGAAAGCTGCTCTCGCCTCCCTGAAGACCTGCCTGCGCTTGCCGGCGCCAACTCGTTCATCACCGATCGAAACACGGGTGGGGCGAAAAGGACATTGCGATGCCCCAGCCCATCGAACGGCATTAGCCGCGCCGTGGGATGAGCCGCGGCAATTTCCTCGGCGTTGCGGAACGCAACTTCATCGTCCTCACGGCCATGAATGATGAGCACCGGCGCATCGACGTTCCGCAGCAGTGCCGAAGCGGAGAACGTTGCGATCGGGCGGTGGCCGACGCGTTCTAGGTGGCGCTCGTAGATCCGCTGGGCAGCTGGGGCGAGATTGAGCGTCGCACCAAAGTTGCGCGTCACCTCCGACAACTCGTTCGGGCAGGAGATGAGCACGTAGCGCCCAATTGGATGTGCGTGGCTGAGAGGGGCACCGCCCTCGGCAACGAGCAGTGCAACGAATCCACCGAACGAATGTGCGACGACGCTGTCGATGGGGCCGAAATAATCGCAGACGGCGAGCATAGCGCGGGCACAGTCGGCGAGATTGGTGCGGCGGCCGGGTGAGAGGCCGTGGGCTGGAAAATCAAAGGCGACAACGCGCAGCCCTGACCGACGCAGTGGCTCCGTAAATGCAGTCATAAAGGCAGTTTCACTCGTCCAACCATGGACCAGCATAACTGTACCGCGGGCCTCGTCGTCGGGCTCGTAGACGTAGCACTGCACCTCCCCGGCTGGGGTATCGACGACCTGCCAACGGGCATTGCGCAGGTGGAAGCGTGCTCGCGCGGTGAGGATGTCGTGGTCGGCACTGCGGAACTGAGACAGTTCGGGCATGCAAAAGATGCGAAACGCCATGTCGCCGGCGCGTGCCGGCGGAAGGTCAGCACCTATGGTTACGGCACGGGGATGCGGACAACGCAGCGGCAAGGCTCGCCTCTTTCGTCTATCACTGCCTTTGTGCTCTGCCGCGCGGCGGGAAAAACCCCGGGGCTTGGCCCCGTGCCGCTGGCGATGAGCGTAGCCAGAATGGATAATTTGAAACGATAAACGCTCGGTGAAATTACGCTTCGATATGCCGACGATCACCGTGGCGGGCTTGCCCACCGGGGCCCTGTGACGCCCAATTCGGGGAGGATTGCAAGCCTGGGCGGCAGCGGAATTCCCCCCATCGGTGCGCTGCAGGCACGCGGGCGAATCAGCTTCGTGCTATGCGTGCCCGTCATGGGGATTGCCGTCACTCGCATCATTGGGATCGACCCGGGGCTTCGCCGCACCGGCTGGGGCGTCGTCGACAGTGACGGTGTGCGCCTCAGCTACGTTGCAAGTGGGCTCATTACCGCTCCGTCGGACATTGATCTCGCCTATCGGTTGCGTGAAATTTTCGAGGGCATTGCAAGCGTCATCGCGGCGTTCAAGCCTCAAGAGGCGGCGGTTGAGGAAACGTTTGTCAACGACAACGCCCGCTCAACGCTGAAGCTTGGACAGGCGCGCGGCATGGCGTTATTGGCACCGGCGATGGGCGGATTGGTCGTTGCCGAATACCCTCCGAACCTCATCAAAAAGTCGGTGACGGGCGCCGGACACGCGGACAAGCGCCAAATCGAAGCGATGATCGGGTTCTTGTTGCCCAAGGCCCGCGTTGAAAGTGCCGATGAAGCAGATGCGCTCGCGATCGCCATTTGTCATGCAAATCATCGTCAGGCGCGGGTTCGGCTCGCTGTGGCCGCACGTCTGTAAGGTAACTGCGCAAAGCGTCCGCGGTATCATGCCTGCGGTCCGGAGGAAAAATGATCGGTAAGCTCAGGGGAAAGGTCGACGCCATCGGCGAGAGCTTTCTGATCGTGGACGTGGGCGGTGTCGGGTACGAGGTGCAGGCTTCCGCGCGTACTCTGCGCAACCTAAAAGTGGGGCAGGAAGTATCGCTGACGATTGACACGCATGTGCGTGAGGACGCGATCCGCCTGTTCGGCTTCGACAGCGAAGTGGAGCGCTCCTGGTTCCGTGCCCTGCAAAATGTGCAGGGCGTTGGCTCCAAGGTGGGGCTGGGTCTGCTTGGTACCCTCTCGCCGCAGGAGCTCGCCAATGCCATTGCTCTTGGAGATTGGGCGAGCGTCGAGCAGGCGCCGGGGATCGGCAAGAAGCTGGCCCTGCGTATCGTCGCGGAACTGAAGGACAAGGCGCCAGCGCTTTCGGTGGC
Source organism: Hyphomicrobium sp. (assembly GCA_041659545.1). GTDB lineage: Bacteria > Pseudomonadota > Alphaproteobacteria > Rhizobiales > Hyphomicrobiaceae > Hyphomicrobium_A. The sequence continues at coordinate 5,491 of JBAZYB010000176.1, read as the reverse complement.
GGGGCTCGATATTCCCGCCGGGGCCGGAGGGGGAGGCGTGCCACAGGGTAATGCGGCAGCTGAGGCCATATCGGCGCTCTCCAATCTCGGCTATCAACCGGCGCAGGCATCGGCGGCGATTGCCGTAGCTGCTAAGGAGTTGGGGGAAACCGCTGATACCGCAAAACTTATTCGTAGAGGTTTGAAGGAGCTGGCGCGCTGACGCCGGATTTTTGGATAGATGGTCACCAACGCCCAACGGGCCTTTTGGACATTTCTGATTTATTCTCTGGCCGCGCCATTCTTCGCGGCGCTCACCATCGTCGTCGGCGTAGCGTTGTCTCGATGGGTCGGACTGCCGAGCCTGGTGCCTGACAGCGTCGATGGAATAGGGGAGGCGGGCGTGGTTGCCTTCGTCTGGTCGGCGGTGCCGGCGATCATCACGGCGATCATCCTGGCGGTTGTCGTCTGGCGAACCGGTGAAATGTCGTGGCTCGTCGCGGCGGCCGTTGCCGTCATCGCCTTTGCCGGTGCCGCAATGCTGCTGCCGCTCGAACTCAGCGACGCCCGCCCGTATCTGGCTACCCTGGCCGGGGTGGTGTCGATTGGCGTGCGTCAGGTACTGATCCAGGCTGACATCATCCCCGGCTGATTCAGGCGCTGCAACCAAACCTTTCGTGCGCGCGTTTTCCCCGCCTCAGCAGGAGGTGCTGTAAATGCGCAGGGCAATAGCTGCATTCGTGTGTTTGTCGGCCATTCCGGCCGGTGCTGCCATGCAGACGGACGTCGGTGTTCTCACTTGCACGCTTGCCGAGCATGGCGAAACGGACACAAACCCGGACAGCCAGTCCCGTCTCATCCATTGTGCGTTCAAGCCAAAGGGAGGCGCGGAGGAGGTCTATGTCGGGGAGATCAAGAAGGTGGGCACGCAGACGGCGTTGACGGGCAAGAGGGTGCTGATTTGGGCTGTGATGGCCCCCTCAGATCGCGCGTTGAAGCCCGCGATCCTGGCACAAACCTACGTAGGGCAAATGGCACCGGATGCGGGCGATCCGCAGTCGCTGCTGGTGGGTGAGAAGGACAATACGATCGGTCTGCATCCCATCGCCGACGAGTCCCATGAACCGAGCGCCAGCGAAAGCGTGACGGTTGTCGAATTGCGCATCAAGTCGACGCCCGGCTAGAGTTGGCGAGTGTCAGGCGCCGTTGGCCAAAACAGCAATAGCACGATCGAGCTGGGGATCCTTGCCAGCGGCGTAGCGAATGTCGAATGGCACCTCGATGGTAGGTTCCACCCCCCGACCTTCAAGGCGTTCGCCATCGACGGCTGCGTCCTCGACAGCGAGGATCAGCAAGCCTCCGTCCGACAACAGGAAAGCGGTGCCCGCGAGTAGAGCGCCGGCGGTGCGCTCCCCGACAACTTGGCCGAAGCCGTTTTTCTTGAAGCCGTAAGCGAGCACTTCCTTGCCCGACCGGCTGCCGCCGTTGATCAACATCGCCACCGGTTTACCCCAGCGATATCCAACGAGGTTGGTGCTCCCATTGCGTCCGGTGAGTTCCAGGGTTGGTCCGAACGGATTGAAGATGCTCAGGTAGCGCGGATGGGCGCCACCCCAGCCGTCGCGCAGATCCCAGACGAGCGCGTCGGCATCCTTCAGCTTGCCATCGCTCAGCAACTCTTCGAGCTGCTGCTGATACTCTCGGCCAGCGTACGACCATACCCGCACATATCCGATGCGCTTGCCGTTTGTCTCGATGATCCGTGCGCTATCACGCAGTGCTGCCTCGAATGTTTCGCCGGGCTGGATCAATCGCGGCTCGACAACGATGTCTTTGGGCTGCCCCGAAGCCTCGCGGCGTACCTTCAGGGTCACCTTCCCGCCGACCTTGCCACGGAAAGAGCCAACGGGCGCGAACGTGCTTGCATCGGCGGAAATGATCTCGTCGCCGGCAAGGAGACCGGCGCGCTCTGCCGGCAAGCCGGGGAAGACGGCCGTGACGAACGTCTTGTCGCCGATGTTGCGGGTGAACATGCCGACACCGGGATAGCGAACTTTGCCGTCCTCGAAGTGCTTAGGAATGTCCCGGCGCAATGGGTAGGAGAAGATGTCGGCGAGCTCGTAGTAAGCCGTCTCGTCCTTTGTGTAGTGGTGCGTATGCGAGGCGCCGAGCTCACCCAACAGGGCGTTGATTGCCGAAGAGCGCTGGGCGTCGGTGGTCGCCTGCGCGTACGAGGCGCGGTGCTTATCGCCGATGGCTTTCCAGTTGAGGCCCTTCAGCTTGGGATCGTAGAACCGATCGCGTACCAGGCGCCAAACTTCCTCATAGGCTGCCGTGCTCTCTTCGCGCTTGTTTTCGTACGGCCGTGCTTCGACAACGACGGAAGCGAATGCCTGGGTGCTGGCCACAGCGACAGCCAATGCTCCGGATCGGGCGAAAGCGGGTGCGCGCATATCTCTTGCCTCAGGCTGGAATGTGCATGCCAGCTATGTGGGTGCTGAATTCGGCAATGCGAGGAGGATAGCGCCACCGCGGTGGCCGCTTCGCCTTACAAATCAGCAATCTTTGAACATCGACATCATGCACGTCCATGTTTCATGCACGTTGCGGCGCGCGATCTCGAAGGCTCCGACCTCGTAGGTAGATTCGCCCGTGCCGGCGATAGCGCGCTGATAGTCGGTTAGCGAGACGATGCGCTCGGTGCCCGCGCATGTCTTGCCCTCGGGCGGAATGGCGACGTGGCAGTTCTGGTGGGGTCCCTTCTTGGCGAGCACCTTGGCGCAGATTTCCTGTTCCAGCGATCCGCCAAGCTGGTGCTTTTCGGAGGGTTGCTCGACCGTGCAGCGGTATGTTGCCGTCGGCTCGTCGCAAGCGACACAGATTTCTTCGGCTCGTGCTGGTTGTGCGGCGATCACGCCGGCCAGTATGCCGATCAATACAAGGACGCTGCTACGCGGCATGGTGCTGCTCTCGAACTGGGTTCACGTCTTGCTCAAGCCCCCTCAATCGAGGCTAGCCCCAATTGCTAAGTGTGTGAAGTGGCTAGGGTTCCGCGCGCCGACATTGCGCCATTGCAACAATCGCGTGATCGGCGCTTGACGGGTGCCGCGAAGCAGGTCACCCAACGATCCATGGGGGCCATAGATCGAACCTTCAAATCCGAACGGCTGACCTTCTTCAGCGACGCCGTCATGGCTGTGGCGATCACCGTCCTGGTGCTGGATCTCAAGCTGCCCGAGGGTATGGGCCCAGCCGAACTTAACACGGCCCTTTCGGGCCTTTCGCACGCGCTGTGGTGCTACGTGCTGAGCTTCGTCGTTATCGGCATGCTGTGGATGGCGCACCACAATCAGTTCGCGCACATCGAACGTGTTGACGGTGCCCTGCAATGGCTCAACCTGCTGTTTCTCATGATGGTGGCCCTGATCCCTTTCGTGACCAACCTGATGAGCGACTACGGCGGCGCGCGGCCGACGGCGTTCTACGCCGTGATATTGCTGGGGAGTTCGCTGTCTCTGGCCGCCATCTGGGGGTACGCTATCAGCAAGCCCGAACTGATGCGCGCCGATGTGCCGCCCGAACTGCGCCGTCTCGGCGTTCTAATCCCTTTGGCGATTTCGGGTGTCTTCGCCCTGTCGATCGCTGTTGCATTTAGCGTCGGGGCGGCTGCTGCCCAGTGGACCTGGGTGCTCGCAGCCTTTGCGGGGCCTGTGGCCAGCCGACTTGCCCGCGTGTGATCGCTGCTTTGCCTTGACGGGCGATGCAAAGCAGAGCAGGAACAAACCATGACCGATCGGCTCGTCACTGGTGGAAGGCGCGATGGCGACGCCAATGAGGCTTCGCTGCGCCCGCAGTCGCTTGCCGAGTTTATCGGGCAGGAACAGGCGCGCTCCAACCTGAGCATTTTCATTCGAGCCGCCAAGGAACGCGGTGAGGCTCTCGACCACGTCCTGTTTGCAGGCCCGCCCGGCCTCGGCAAAACGACATTGGCGCAGATCATGGCCAAGGAACTCGGCGTCGGTTTCCGTGCGACGTCCGGACCGGTGATCGCCAAGGCCGGCGACTTGGCCGCGCTGCTGACGAACCTTGAAGACCGGGACGTACTCTTCATCGACGAAATTCATCGATTGAGCCCGGCGATAGAGGAAATCCTCTACCCGGCACTGGAAGATTTTCAACTCGATCTCATCATCGGCGAGGGGCCGGCTGCGCGTTCTGTGCGCATCGATCTTGCCAAGTTCACACTGGTTGGTGCCACGACCCGCCTCGGGCTGCTCACGACTCCGCTACGTGATCGTTTTGGCATTCCGGTCCGTCTCAATTTTTACACCGTCGAAGAATTGGAACGCGTGGTGACGCGGGGCGCCCGCGTGCTTGGTGCCGCCATCGGCGCTGACGGGGCGCGTGAGATCGCGCGCCGTGCACGCGGCACGCCGCGCATCGCGGGTCGGTTGTTGCGGCGTGTACGCGACTTCGCCTCCGTCGCCGGCGCTCCGATCATTGATGCAACGCTCGCCGATAAGGCGCTCACGGCACTGGAAGTGGATAGCGAGGGGCTCGACGCACTCGACCGTCGCTATCTCACCTGTATTGCAAAAGGTCATGACGGCGGGCCGGTCGGCATCGAGACGATTGCCGCGGCGCTGTCGGAGCCGCGCGACGCTCTCGAGGAGATCGTGGAGCCATATCTCCTGCAGCAGGCTTTCATTAGCCGTACGCCGCGTGGGCGGATTACGACGCTCAAGGCCTACAAGCATCTCGGACTTTCAGGTCCACAGCGCACATCGAGCCCGCAAGCGGCGCTCTTTGAGGTGCTGGACGTGGAGGATGACGAGGTCGAGGACACCGGCCAATCCGGCAGGGTCTAGCTGGTCCGGTGGGGCACATAGAGCCGGTCTCGGGCTGCTTTGCCGCAGGCGGCGCCAATTTATGGCACACGTTTTGCGGCATAAGGACTGCAGAAGATTTTGGCAGCGTTCTTACGGCAGTATCTTGATCACTCGCAGACAGCTTTTCCAGGGGCTTGGCACCGCAGGCATCGCCAGCGTTGGTTTTGGCGGCTATGCGCTCGCCGAGCCGTTCGGGACGACGGTGACGTCCTATCGGCTGTCGCCGGCGGGCTGGCCGGTGGGACTCAAACTGAAGCTTGCCGTATTGGCGGACCTGCACGCCTGTAGCCCATGGATGGACGTGGAGCGCATCGAAGGCATTGTCGCTCACGTTAACTCCATGAAGCCCGACTGCATCATGCTCTTGGGAGATTTCGTCGCTGGCCACCGCTTGGTGCGCTACGCCGCGGCCATTCCACATCAGGATTGGGCCGACGCTTTGGGGGCGTTGCGCGCGCCGCTCGGCGTGCATGCGGTGCTGGGCAATCATGACTGGTGGGAGGACGAGGCCGTACAGCAGCGTCGAGCAGGGCCGACCAGGGTTGGGCTGGCGTTGCAGCACGCGGGAATTACGCTGCACGAGAACACCTGCTTGCGGCTGGTCAAGGATGGAAATCCCTTCT
>JBAZYB010000175.1:0-8690 GCA_041659545.1 Hyphomicrobium sp. | reverse complement strand
AATATTGCAATCGTCAGCAGACGAATAACCTTCTGCTGGCCGACGATGACCTTGCTCAGCTCGCTTTCAAAATCCCGAGCGCGTTGCCGCCAAGCGGCAAGGTCGATCTCTTGCAGATCCCTGACCGCCTGTACCCCTTCGCGAGACAAAGCGCGCTCCTCTTCCACCGGGCCGATCTTCCGCCGGCCGCTGGTCAGACTTCAAAATGAATCAAGCGGGGTGCGGCGACGGCCGCACCCCAATTCCTCGGGAGGAAGCAGATCTAGAGTGGCACTGCTCCGAGGAATTTTCGCAAAGCGCGTTAGTCGGCGATGTTGTCGACGTCGTAGACCCACTTGCCGGTCTTGACGAAGTTAGCCGTGCGCTTGGCGTTACGCTCCTCCATGGCACGCTCCGAAGCGCCCTGCTTGGCGAGCTCTGCGGGATCGTGCTTGGGGTCGTACTTCGAGCCGGCGATCTTCTCAGGGAAGCCGGGCTTCGGCTCCCAGCAAACGCCTGGCGCCTTGCACTTGGTACCGTCGTAGGCAAAGGCCGACGTCGCAGCGACGAGCGCCACAGCAGCCGCGCCGATGAAGAGCAACTTATTCATCACTTGTTTCCTCCTGGCTTCGTTCACTTGTTAGGCTGGCGGTAATCCCGCCTTCTTTGCTCGCGCCCCTCCGGAAGCGAACATCTCGTCAATTCGCCATCGGACCACAGATGTCGTCAGGCGCTGCCTTTGCCTGATCGATGGTTCCATGGTCGCTTCCCTCGGGCAGCTTGTAGGGCGTGTAAGTCGCCTTCTGCTCCTTGGTCAGCCACTTGGCGTCTTCAACGGGACCCGTGTAGAGGTGACGTATCCACGCCATCGCCAGCAGCAGTTCGTTGAGCTGCAGGTCGTTGTGTGGACCCATCATTCCCTGGGCCCCGCCGAAGATGGTTTCGAACAGGCCTTTGTCGGTTTTGTTTTTTGGATAGGTCCAATAATTGTCGCTGAGTCCGGGACCGACTTTGCCCTCGGCAAGGTGGCCATGGCAGCCCGAGCACGACGACAGGTAGATGTACTCGGCCCGTGGCAGGCACGCCTTCAGCTCGTTGAACGGATTGACGCCCGTCTCGAGAAACTGTTTGACCCCGGGAACATCTCGCCCTGCCTTTGGAGCAGTTCCGATGTCCAGCACATCGCCCGTAATGGTATTGCGGAATGGCTCATCGAGCGCGAGCGCAACGATCGGAAACAGTACGACAGCTGCACCCGCGAGTAGTCGACGTGTAAACGTGTTCATCCAGCGCGCCCCTCAGGAGTCTTGGCAACCTCGTCGAGGGGAATGCCTTCTTCCTTCAAGATGGTTTCGATTTCTGGCCGGGCTTTCACAAGCGCGGCATTCACTTCGTTCAGCAGTTCCTTGTCGTCCTTACGCACGCCGATCGACTGATCGAAGTGGAAAGGAACGTGTTGTCCGTCGCCCCGTGTTGCATTGTCGGGAATGACAACGAGCTTCACTCCGTCCCGCTGCTTGGCGTAGCGTGCGACTTCCGGTGCAAAGACGGCCGCAAGGTCGGCCTTGCCCGAGGCGACGTCATCGACGAAGCGCTGCGGGTCGACGCGGACGTATTGGTTCCGCTTGCTCTTGAAGCCGATCAGCGACTTCATGTAGTTGAAGTTCGAGTTGAATAGCCCGAGCTTCTCGATCATCACCTGTGCAGGGCTATCCTGCGTCAGACCGATCTTCTGAGCCTTCTTGAGATCTGGGCTGTCCCAGCTCGTGATGTCGAGCGGTGAGTCCTTGCGCATCACGAAGACGTATGGCGCACGGTAGTAAGGCTTCGACGTCAGCACGCGCTCATCGCCCGTATCGAGGCCGATGACCACATCGCAAGTCTTCTTGTCGAGCTGGTCGCGAACCAGATAGATCGCCGGTTTGTCTGACCAGACGAATGAAGCCTTGCGGCCCATGGCGCCCGCCAGCACTTTGGCGATCTTGTTTTCGAACCCATCGCCCTCGCGGTCGGAATAGGGCGTCTCGACTTCAGAGGCACAAATCCGCAGAGCCGAAGCATCGGCGGCTTGGGTTGATGAGGATCCCGCGGCCCAACCGGGGGCAACGAGGGTAGCCAGCATCACAGCCGTCGAGAACATCAGTCCCGCCGTGTGATGAGAGTTCATTTTCTTGTTCATGTTGACGCTTTGCTTCCTGAAGCAGATCTGCTCCGGACGCCGACCTGACGGCTTCTTCTGGTTCTGGCCTGACGCTTGCGCCGCTGCCAACGGCGCTTTTGGAGACAGCATCCGTACCGTTGGAGGAGGAGACGGATCGGTCGCTGCGAGACGGTCGCCCCGCCAGAACGTCTGCACGTCCTGGCGGGAACGGTCGGCTCGTTATCAGAGCTTCGGCAACTGCGGCGGATACTCGTCGAGGTTCACGTCGTCGTACGGACCCTTACCATCGAGCGAGAACACCATCAGACCACCGCCCATCTGCGTCCAGTTGGCCAGGTTCTTGAAGGCACCGACAGCGCCGAGACCGGCAGTCGGATCGTTCAAGTCGAACACCAGACCGACAGCAGGCCAGCCGCCGACGCCGTAGTAGATGGCGACGTACTGCGTGCCCTTGTGGGTGTAGGTGATCGGATAGCCAATGGCGCCGGACGGGATCTTGAACTTCCACAGCAGTTCGCCGGTGTCGCTGTTACGGGCTTTGAGATAGCCGTCCAGCGTACCGTAGAACACCAGGTCGCCAGCGGTTGCGAGCGTGCCGCCCCAAGCCGCAAAGCGCTCCATCACCTCCCACTTATACTTGCCGGTGATGGCGTTGTAGGCCTTGACCTGACCCAGGCCGAGGGCGTTCTGACGATCGCCCTTCGGGCCCGGATACATCCACAGCGTGGCACCGACGAAGAACTGGCCGGCACGATACGGCAGCATGAATGGTTCCCAATCCATGCAGATGTGGTTGATCGCGAGATAGAAGAGCTGACGGTTCGGATCGTAGCTGTCGTGAGCCTGGTCATGGTAGCCCATGGCCGAGGGGCACACGTTCGTCGCCTTGTGGTCCATCCGCGTGCCGTATTCCGGGTTGCGAACGGGGATACCCGTCTTCAGATCGACGTGCGTCCAGACGTTGACCGTATCGTCGATCTTGTCGGCCGAGATCAGGTCGCCGTTGGTGCGGTCCAGCGTGTAGATGATGCCGTTGCGGTCAGGATGGGTAAGAAGCTTGCGCTCCTTGCCGGTCTTGTCCTTCTGCTTCGACAGCATCATGACGTTGACGCCGGCATAGTCCCACTCGTCGTGCGGCGTCTTCTGGTAACCGAAGCGCAGCTCGCCCGTGTCGGCATCGCGGCCCATGATCGTCATGGTCCACTTGTTGTCGCCAGGACGCATCGTCTCGTTCCACGGAGAGGGATTGCCCGATCCATAATAAACCAGGTTCTCTTCGGGATCGTACGCATACCAGCCCCAGTTGGTGCCGCCGCCGATCTTCCAAGCATCGCCTTCCCAGGTCGCAGTGCCGAGGCCCTTCTGACCGTACTGGGGGTTGGCTTTGTTGAAGTTGTCGCCGATGCCGACTTCGTCGTCGGGACCAGTTGCGTACTTGCGCCACTTCATGGCGCCCGTCTTCACGTCATAGGCCGTCGCGTAGCCACGCACGCCGAGCTCGGCGCCCGAAGACCCGATGATGACCATGTCCTTGATGACGTAGGGAGCAATGGTGAGCGTCGAGCCGACCTTGATGTCGGAGTTCTCGAGCTTCCAGTACTCCTCGCCCGTCTCAGCATTCAGCGCAACGACGTGACCGTCGAGCTGGTTGTTGATGATGAGCGGCGGAACCTTGCCGTCACCCGGCCAGTAGGCGAGGCCGCGGTTGACGAGATCGCAGCAAGCGACCGAGCGGGCGGCCGGATCCTGCTTTGGCTTATACTGCCACTTGATCTTGCCCGGATTGTCGAGATCGAGGGCAAAGACGTTATTGGGGAACGACGTATTAATGTACATCACGCCGTTCACGACGCGCGGTGCGCCTTCATGGCCGTGCAGCAACCCGGTCGAGAATGTCCAGGCGGCCTTCAGATTCTTGACGTTGCTTTTGTTAACCTGCTTCAGCGGGCTGTAGTTGTTCGAGTCATAATTCTTACCGGTCATGACCCAGTTGTCGTCGCTCTTCGACAGCTCGATGAGCTTGTCGTTCGCGCTCGCGCTGACAACAAAGCCTACCAACGCCGCACATGATGCGGACGCAAGTAGACCCGACTTGAGGTGTGCTTTCATCAACAAACCCTCGCGTTTTCGCTCCCAGGAAAGGCGGCTCCTTTTGAGGATGCCGAAGCCGATCGTCCGATAGAAAATGCTGAAACCGGACGCCGCGGCATCTCCGCCTTCTTTAGCCGCAGCTCAGCGCCATTATCGAAGCCGAGCTGCATGGGTTGAGCAGCGATCCGTCGACAACGACATGCCGACTGGAGCCCTACTCAGCCTGCAGCGAAGCTAGAGCGCGGACGTGCTTGCGTCTTTAGGTCGACTTCCAAGAGTGGCGTGGCACAGGTGGCAACGCGAGTGCACTTTCTGACCTCGCTGTGCAGCGCAAAGCGAAGTTAAGATCGACGCCATCGCGACGGCAAAGCCACGCAATAAGGCGTGGCGGGAAAAACAGTCGTGACGCTCTTCCAAACGCAGCACCCGGATATGGCGAACACTGAGAAGGAAAAAGCCCGAGTGGCGCTGACGCGATGCTGCACCCGCACATGCGCGCGTGTGTGTGCCGCCGGCGTGATGCTCCTGTCGGCAGCATGCAGCGACGAACCGGCGAGCGACGCGCCGATACCCGCGCAACCAGCTGCGGCGGCGCAATTTCACGCTCACGCTCTCGAATGGTTGAAGCAGACGGATCCGGTCACCGCCGACGTCTGGCTGGCGAGCCGAGAAGCCGGCCAAGATCTCGACGTGGACGACCCTGCCGTCCTAAGGATGCACCAGCTTATCGACACGGCGACGACGCGATTCCGCGATCAGCCGCGCATGGTTGCCAATCGCGCCGTGCAGCTTGAAGCGATGCTGCGCGAAAAGGGCATCGACGAAAGCGCATCGAGCATCATCGCAACCCTCTGCGAGGTGCCTAGAGATACCAGATATATCGAGAGCTTCTCGGCACTTACCCAGCAGTACTACAACCTGCGCCGCAAGGGCCTTGGCAGGTCGCAGACCATCGCTGCGTTAAGACACCAGAACGACCCCAACTGATGTCGTTCAGTGCTTTTCCTTGTCGGCCATATCCGGCGAACAATCGGGGCCGATGTACTTGCCGTCGATCGTGACGCCGACCATGGGGTAACCATCCGGCGGATCGAATCTCATTTTCATCACTGCCCGATAGCGCGAATTGAAGTCGCCGCCGAACGCCGTACTCATGATCTGCTTGCCGTGCGGCCGCTTGCACACCACGTCGACGATCACTTCACTTCCAGCCGATGTGACCTTTGGCTCGGAGCAGTCTCCGCTGTCGGCGGGCACGGCGAGATTGTCGTCCGCGCCAACGCACGTATCGGTCGTCGTCATGCCGGTGCCGGCCGCCACGGTCGTCAACTGCCAATGGCCGGGCTTGCGCTTCGGAAGCGTCGCTGTAGCCGATGATAGCGCCGATGCGCCAACGGCCAGGATGCTCGTGGCGACGATTAGACGGGATAGCATCCATCACTCCTTAGCTTGCAGCCCTACCCAGTAAGCGGCGCACACTACCCATTCCGCGACAACCTGTGCGCGGACCGTCTGGCCAAATTGAATGAACATTATTCCCGCCTGGCACTGCCAGCTTTAGCTCTCCTTTTACCATCAGGCGGCGATCGGCGTGCCAAGAGCAGAAGCATTCATCCAACTTCGCTATCGATGGTGGGGGTTTATCCAGGGAGAAAGGCGCCATGAGCCCAGGCGGCAACTCAACAAGACTATCTGGTGCGTTTGATGCGAACCTCGATTTCCCGTTCGCCGATCCTGCGTGGGCGAGCTTCTCGAGCAGTATGCATTGCTCCATAACGAGCTACACCGACCTCGATATCCTCACTACTGCCTTGCGCCAGCAGCTGTTTGACTTCTCCTACCTGCCCGGGGCGAATTGCTTCTTCCTGCAGAACGCGCCCTATCGCGGCATAGCCAGCGCATTGACCGCCATCACCCGGCGCCCATCGCAGAGCAGCCTTCTCATCGTCGCCAAGTCGAATCCGGCGACGCAATGGACGCAGCTGCGCGGCAAGCGGCTCGGCTACATCAACACCTACTGCACCACGAGTTACTTCGCGCCGTCGATCCTCTTGGCGCAGCAGGGCTTCGCTCTGACAAAATTCTTCGACGCGTTTCCCGTTGCCGCATGGCAAGGTCAGATCGATGCCGTCATTGCCGGCAGCATCGACGCAACGATGGTCTATGAGGACGTGTGGCTGGAAACGCCATCCAACGCCGAACAGACGAAGGTCCTGGCGCATCTGGACGACCTGCCGACCCCGCCCGTCATCGTGCGCAACAACGTCCCCGCCGCTGTCACCGACAAGCTGACATCGACGCTATCGGGCTTTGAAGCGACGCGAGGTCCCGGCGCGCTCTACTCAGGCTTCGCCGCCTACGAGGATTCCCTGATGCAACGCTTCTTCGCCGACATGGCAGCGCTTCCTGGAACCGCCCACGCTGCTTGAGCGGCCACTTTGAAAAGCGAGCCGATTCCGTTATCGGATCGGCCCAAGTTGCGTGGCGTGTCAGGTCTTCGCGTAGCGGCCGGCGCGTCGGCACGTCCACTTCGTCACCTTCCAGCCTGGATGCTCACCAGCCCACTTCTGCAATTCACCGCCTCCATAAGACTGCCGGTTCGACTGCCCACCGCTGAGTTGTGCGCCAGCCTTCGGCGAAGCTCCGAATCGCTGCATAGCGAAACCTCAGGGATTGGGAGACTGGAATGCGTCGTAGAGTGACGACGTCAGCCGCGTCGGTGCTGCTCATTGCAGTTGCTATGCCGTCGGCTTTTGCCGACGGACCCGTGAGCTCAGTCCGCTGGGACGGTTTTTATATTGGCGCACATCTCGGCGGCGGGCTGGCGCTGACCGAATTCGACAATCCCTTCGGTGGCTCTATTTACGGCGATAAGGTCCGCTCGCCTGGCCCGTTGGCAGGTGGCCAGATCGGCTACAACTGGCAATCGGGCAGAAGCGTCTTCGGCATCGAGGCCGACGCAAGCTGGGCCGACATCTTCGGCACCGAAACCTGCTTTGCCCATTCGCCCTACTACGTCAGCGCCAACTGCCGCACGCATCAGGGCGCGCTCGGCACCATAGCAGGGCGTCTCGGATGGCTCGTCGGCCCCGATGCAGCCACGCTGCTGTACGCCAAGGGTGGCACCGCATGGACCGATGCCGCTATCGACGCTACCACGAATGATGATGCGGGCTTCCCGACGGCACAAGCCGGCGGCGTTAGGTGGGGCTGGATGATCGGAGCGGGTGCCGAACGCGCCATCTCGGCACGATGGTCCCTCAAGGCAGAGTACGACTTCCTCCGGTTTGATGACGTGGGATTTGCAACGCCCATCGGGGCACTCCAAACGGCTCCATCGTCCGACCCCAGTGCGGTGATCGCCGTCGCCTCGCGCGCAACTGACCTCACCCAGACAGAGCATCTTTTGAAATTGGGACTGAACTACCGGTTCAGCGCGTCCGAGCGACAAGCGGAGTGGGTTCCGCCGCATCCCATTAGTCCCATCACCGACACCACGCTCGATATCGGCGCACGTTATGTCTTCGGTTGGGGCCGCTTCCAGAAGGACCTGGGCATCAAAGGCGAAGGCCTGTCGTCACTCGCCTCCCGGCTCACCTATTCCGACATGACCACCAACGGAGCCGAGCTGTTTGCCCGCCTCGATCTTCCGGGTGGACTGATGGCCAAGGGCTTCGTCGGCAAGGGTAAGGGAGAGGGCAACCTCAATGACGAGGATTGGGGTATCCCGTTCTCGATTTTTGTCCCTTACTCGAACACCTGGTCGGCCGTCGACGACCACATCCGCTACGGCGTCATTGATGTCGGCTACGACATCTGGCGCGAAGATGCCGTCACCGTCACGCCGTTCATCGGCTACAGCATCTTCCACCAGTACATGCAGGGCTTTGGCTGTTTTCAGATTGCCAACCCGAATTCCGACTGTGCAACGCCCATCCCCGTATCGACATTCGGAATCTCTGAGGATGATACGTGGCGTGCCATGCGCCTGGGCGTGGCAGCGGACATGAAGATCGCACCACGCCTGACTTTGAGCGCCGATGCCGCGTATCTTCCCTACGTGCACATCAGCGGCGCTGACGATCACATCCTGCGCTCTCTCATTTCACCCGAGCAGGCGAACGGCAATGGCGCGCAGCTTGAGCTCAGACTCAACTATGCGCTGACGCAACAGCTCAGTCTCGGCGTCGGCGGACGCTACTGGACGATGTGGACCCCCGACGGAACTGTGAACTTCGGCGGAAAGCAGCTCTTGCCAATGCGTTTCAGCGTCGAGCAGGCCGCGGTGCTCGTCGAGGGCTCCTACACTTTCACTGACAGTGACGAGTGAGTTCCGCCCCACACTAAAAGCCTGTTAGTCGCGCACTTATCAGCACGCAACATCTTCGCAGCCGCGCCTGCCACGCAGCATCGATCGGAGATCTACATGCAAAAGCCATCGCGCCGCGATGTACTCGTC
>JBAZYB010000174.1:0-8713 GCA_041659545.1 Hyphomicrobium sp. | reverse complement strand
GACGCCGCCGTTGGTGATCGTGAAGGTGCCACCCTGCATCTCGTCGATGCCCAGCTTGCCATCCCGCGCGCGCTTGCCGAAGTCGGTGATCTGCGCTTCGATCTCGGCAAGGCTCATGCGGTCCACCTCACGCACAACGGGAACCACGAGGCCCCGCTCCGTGCCGACCGCTACGCCGATGTGATAGTAATTCTTGTAGATGATCTCATCGCCGTCGATCTCGGCGTTGACGGCAGGGATCTCCTTCAGCGCCTGCAGGCAGGCCTTCACGAAGAAGCCCATGAAGCCCAGCTTGACGCCGTGGCGCTTCTCGAACAGATCCTTGTATTCGCTGCGCAGCTTCATCACCGCGCCCATGTCGACGTCATTGAACGTCGTCAGCATGGCGGCCGTGTTCTGCGCATCCTTGAGCCGCTGCGCGATGGTCTGGCGCAGGCGCGACATGCGCACCCGCTCCTCGCGCGCCGCATCGTTGGCTGGCGCCGGCACGCGTAGCTGCTGGAACGGCACCGGCATCGGAGCAAGCCCGCGCGACGACGGAGCCGGAGCGGCGGCCGCAGGCGCGGCCTTCGCCGGCGCAGAGTTCACCGGCTCCGGAGCCTTTGCCGCCGGCACATCTTCCTTCAAAACCTGTCCGCGCTTGCCCGACCCGACGACGTCTGCCGCATCGATCCCGGCTTCAGCGAGCTTTTTGCGCGCCGCCGGGCTGGGGGACATCTCTGTTCCCCCGCTCTTGGAGTCGGCCGGTGCAGCTTTTGCCGGCGCCGCATCGGCCTTTTCCGTTCCCGGGCTCTTCGCAGCTGCAGCCGCTCCCGCAGCAATCGCAGCTAGAAGCGCCCCGACGGCGACCGTCTGGCCCTCGGCAACCTGGATGTCGCCGAGCACGCCCGACACCGGAGCCGGCACCTCGACCGTGACCTTGTCGGTCTCCAGTTCGACTAGCGGCTCATCGACCTTCACGGCCTCGCCCGACTTCTTGAACCATTTGCCAACGATAGCTTCGGTGACGCTCTCACCCAGCGTCGGCACGCGAATTTCGGTCGTCATTATCGTCTCGCTTCCCGCCAAGTTTACCGCCCGATTGCAGCGCGGGCACTCTCATCCGCTATGCGTTTAGAGGGCCGGCCAGCGCCGCCTCGACCAACGTCTTCTGTTCGAAAAGGTGCTTCGATAACTGCCCGGTCGCCGTCGACGCAGAGGCCGGGCGGCCGGCATAGTATGGCCGCTTGTGCTTGGCATTGATGCGCTCCAGCACCCACGTCAAGTTCGGCTCGATAAAGCTCCACGAACCCATGTTCTTGGGTTCCTCCTGACACCAGACGACCTCCGCCTGAGGAAAACGGCCAAGCTCGTGCATGAGCGCGCGCGCCGGGAACGGGTAGAGCTGCTCGACGCGCAGGATATAGACGTCGTCGGTGCCGGCGGCTTCGCGCGTTTCGTAAAGGTCGTAGTAGACCTTGCCCGAGCACAGCACGACGCGCTTGATCCGCTCATCCGAGACGAGCTTGATTTTCTCGCTCGGCTTGTGCTCGGCATCGTCCCACAGCACCCGATGGAAGCTCGTTTCCGCCCCCATTTCGTCGAGGCGCGAGACGACGCGCTTGTGCCGCAGCAGCGACTTCGGCGTCATCAGAATGAGCGGCTTGCGGAACTTGCGTTTCAGCTGCCGGCGCAGAATGTGGAAGTAGTTGGCTGGCGTGGTCACGTTTGCCACCTGCCAATTGTCTTCGGCGCACAGTTGTAGGAACCGCTCCAGCCGTGCCGACGAGTGCTCCGGCCCCTGCCCTTCATAGCCATGCGGCAACAGGCAGACGAGACCTGACATGCGCAGCCATTTGCGCTCGCCCGAGGAGATGAACTGGTCGAACACCACCTGCGCGCCGTTGGCGAAATCGCCGAATTGCGCCTCCCACAGTGTGAGCGCGTTGGGTTCGGCCAGCGAATAGCCGTACTCGAAGCCGAGCACCGCTTCTTCCGACAACATGGTGTTGAGGACTTCGAACCTCGCCTGGTCGTTGGCGACATGCTTCAGCGGCGTCCAGCGCCGCTCCGTCTCCTGATCGATCAGCACCGAATGGCGCTGCGAAAACGTCCCGCGCTCCGAATCCTGCCCGGAAAGCCGCACCGGGAATCCCTCGGCCAGCAGCGCGCCGAACGCCAGATGCTCTGCCATCGACCAGTCGATGCCCTCACCGGAATCGATCATCTCCCGGCGGCGCTCCAACAGACGACGCACAACCTTGTGCACGTTGAAATCCGGCGGCACCGACGTAATGCGGCGGCCGATGGTCTTCAGGCGCTCCAGTTCGACGCCGGTTACCCCGCGCCGCGCATCGTCGTCGGCAAAACCCATCCCCGACCAGCGCCCGTCGAGCCAATCGGCCTTGTTGGGGAGAAAATTGTCTGCGGAGGTGAACTCTTCCTCCAGGTGCGCACGAAATGCGCCCTGCATCCGCTGGCTGTCCTCCAGCGATACGACGCCTTCCTCGGCGAGACGCTTGGAGTAGATGTCGATCACCGTCGGATGCGACTTGATCGCCTTGTACATCAACGGCTGCGTGAACATCGGCTCATCGGACTCGTTATGGCCGTAACGCCGATAGCAGAACATGTCGATGACAACCGGCTTCTGGAACTTCTGCCGGAATTCGGTGGCGATCTTGGCGACATGCACGACCGCCTCGGGATCATCGCCGTTCACGTGGAAGATCGGCGCCTCGATCATGCGTGCCACGTCCGAGCAGTAGGGCGACGAACGCGAGTGGCGCGGATTGGTGGTGAAGCCGATCTGATTGTTGATGATGAAGTGGATGGACCCGCCGGTGCGGTGCCCCTTGAGGCCGGACAGCCCAAAGCACTCGGCCACGACGCCCTGGCCGGCGAAGGCCGCATCGCCATGGATCAGCAGCGGCATCACTGGGGTGCGCTCGCCCGGGGCGCATCCGCGTTGATCCTGCTTGGCGCGCACCTTCCCCAGCACCACCGGATCGACGATCTCCAGATGCGAGGGATTGGCCGTCAGCGACAAATGCACGTTGTTGCCGTCGAAAGCGCGGTCTGACGAAGCGCCCAGATGGTACTTCACGTCGCCCGAGCCCTCGACGTCGTCGGGCTTGAACGAACCGCCCTTGAACTCGTGGAAAATGGCCCGGTGCGGCTTCGCCATGACGTTGGCGAGCACGTTGAGGCGCCCGCGGTGCGCCATGCCGACGATGATTTCTTTCACCCCGAGCTGGCCGCCGCGCTTGATGATCTGCTCCAGCGCCGGAGCCATGGCCTCGCCGCCATCGATGCCGAACCGCTTCGTGCCGGTGTACTTGACCTCACAGAACTTCTCGAACGTCTCCGTCTCGATGAGCTTGTTGAGGATGGCGCGCTTACCTTCGGGGGTGAAGCTGATATCCTTTTCCTCGCCCTCGATGCGGTCCTGGATCCACGCCTTCTGCGCCGGGCTGGTGATGTGCATATACTGCACGCCGATGTGCCGGCAGTACGTGCGCCGCAGGATGCGCAGGATCTGCCGCATCGTCGCCGTCTCCATGCCGAGCACGCGGTCGATGAAGATGGGCCTGTCGAGATCGGCTTCCGTGAAGCCGTAGGTCTCCGGCTTCAACTCGCGGTGCACTTTGCGGTCGGCCAGCCCCAGGGGGTCCAGATCGGCGGCCAGATGGCCCATCACGCGATAGGCGCGGATCAGCATCAGGGCGCGGATGGAATCCTGCGTGGCGCGCAACGACGCCGCTGGCGTCATCTCAAAGCCGAGAGCCTGCGTCTTGGCCTGCAAATGCGACCGGATCGTCCGCTCGGTGGCTTCATACTCGCCGGTCAGAGCCGAGACGATGTCGCCGTTTTCCAGCAGCTCCGGCGCCGGCACGCCCCAGGAAGGGCCGCGCTCGGTATCGCTTCCGCCCGTGCGCTCTTCTTTGAGACTCTCGAAGAAGTGCCGCCACTCGTCACTAACCGAGCCTGGATTGCGCTCGTACTCGGCCTGCATGTCCTCGACATAGGCGGCATTGGCGCCGCTGAGAAACGAGGTACGCAGGAAAGCTTCGTTCAGGGGATTACGGGTCATTGCTGGGTCTCAACACATGTTGATGCAGCGCAGACGGAAACGCGGAGCTCAATTGCGGGGGAAGCGCGCGATCCGAACAATATATCGTGTGCAGCGCAGCATACGCCTACTCGGCGACTTTGGCATGCTTAGTTTGCGATTTGAGGACACTGGTCAGCGTGGTGCCGAGCGCCGCTGGACTGGGGGCGATCGCGATGCCCGCTGAGCGCATGGCCTCGAACTTGTCTTCGGCCTTGCCTTTGCCACCCGAAATGATGGCACCCGCATGGCCCATGCGCCGTCCCGGCGGAGCGGTCGATCCGGCGATAAAGCCAGCCATCGGCTTGGAACGGCCCTTCTTCGCCTCGGATTTGATGAACTCGGCCGCCTCTTCCTCGGCCGAACCGCCGATTTCGCCGATCATGATGATGGAATCGGTTTCTGGATCGGCAAGGAACATCTCCAGCACCTCGATGAATTCCAGCCCCTTCACCGGATCGCCGCCGATGCCGACCGCCGTCGATTGGCCCAGGCCCGCGTCCGAGGTCTGCTTCACCGCTTCATAGGTCAGCGTGCCCGAGCGCGACACGATGCCGACGCGACCCGGCTTGAAGATGTTGCCCGGCATGATGCCGATCTTGCATTCGTTGGGCGTCAGGATGCCGGGGCAGTTCGGACCGAGAAGCCGCGAACCCGACCCCTGCAGCGCCCGCTTCACCTTCACCATGTCGAGCACCGGAATGCCCTCGGTGATGGCGACGATGAACGGAAAGCCTGCGTCGATCGCCTCGAGAATGGCATCGGCGGCAAACGGCGGCGGCACATAGATCGACGTCGCATCCGCGCCGGTGGCTTCACGCGCCTCCGCGGCTGTGTCGAACATCGGCACGTCGGCCAGTTCTTCGTCGGGATGCTTGGAGCCGCCCTTGCCGGGCGTCACGCCACCGACGATTTGGGTGCCGTACGCTTTCGCCTGCTTGGTGTGGAAGGTGCCCTGGCTGCCCGTGATGCCTTGGCAAATGACCTTAGTCGACTTGTCTACGAGGATAGCCATGTCGTCGCCCGCTGCGACCGAGCCCTAGTGCTCCGCCTGCACTTTCTCTTTGAGCCCATTTTTGCACTGCATCAAGACAGACTTTTTGGGCAGATGCTGCAAACTTCGGCAACCGCCGCGCGTCATGTCGCAACAGCGCAACCCGACGGGGCTGCTTCAGGTCAGGCAGCCTCTTTGACGGCCGCGGTGATCTTCCGTGCCGCATCGTCGAGATCGTCCGCCGGCACGATTTTCAGCCCGCTCTCGGCCATGATCTTCTTGCCCAGCTCGACGTTCGTGCCTTCCAGGCGCACGACCAGCGGCACCGTGATGCCCATCTCGCGCGCCGCCGCGACGACGCCCTCGGCGATGATGTCACAACGCATGATGCCGCCGAAGATATTGACCAGGATGCCCTTCACCGCCGGATCGGACAGGATGATCTTGAATGCCGCCTGCACTTTCTCCTTCGTCGCGCCGCCACCGACATCGAGGAAGTTCGCCGGCTCCGCTCCATAGAGCTTGATGATGTCCATGGTCGCCATGGCGAGGCCCGCGCCGTTGACCATGCAGCCGATCGAGCCGTCGAGCTTCACATACGAGAGGTCATACTTCGACGCTTCCACCTCGGCGGGGTCCTCCTCCGTCAGGTCACGCATCTCCATAATGTCGGGATGCCGATAGAGCGCATTGGAATCGAAGCTCATCTTCGCGTCGAGACACGACAGGCTGCCATCCTTCAGCACCGACAGCGGGTTGATTTCCAGCATGCTCAGGTCTTTGGCGAGCACCAGGTTGTAAAGGTCTCCCACCAGCTTGACGCACTGGCCGATCTGCTTGCCCTTCAGGCCGAGCATGAAAGCAATGCGCCGCCCGTGGAACGGCATGTAGCCGCTCGCCGGGTCGATCGCGACCGAGACGATCTTCTCCGGCGTTTCGTGCGCCACCTGCTCGATGTCCATGCCGCCCGCCGCGCTGGCGATGAAGGCGACGCGCGACGTGCTGCGGTCGACCAGTGCCGAGATATACAGCTCGCGGTCGATATCGACGCCCTCGGTGACGTAGATGCGGTTGACGGCCCGACCGTCCGTCCCCGTCTGTGCCGTCACCAGCGTGGCACCCAGCATCTGCTCGGCAAAGGTCTGCACTTCGGCGCGTGATTTGGCGATGCGCACCCCGCCCTTCTCACCCGCCGAAGGCTCCTTGAACTTGCCCTTGCCGCGCCCGCCCGCATGGATCTGCGCTTTCACCACGTAGATCGGGCCGGGCAGCTGCTGCGTCGCCTCGCCGGCCTCGCGCACGGAGAACGCCGCGAAACCCAGGGGCGTCGGGATGCCGAACTGTGACAGCAGTTCCTTGGCCTGGTGCTCGTGAATGTTCATTCCGTGCTCCTCGTTGGCTTAGGCGGGGTTCAGCAAGCTGCGATCAGGCGCCCAGCTGTGGGGCGATCTTGGTGCAGGCGTCGACGAGACCCTTCACCGACTCCACCGACTTGATGAACATGTTGCGCTCGGCCGCGTTGAGGTCGATCTCGATGACCCGCTCCGCGCCGCCCGCACCGATGATCACCGGCACGCCGACATAGAGGCCCTTAACACCGTACTCGCCGTTCAGGTAGGCGGCACAAGGTAGGATGCGCTTCTTGTCCTTCAGGTAGCTATCGACCATCTCCAGCGCCGATGAGGCCGGGGCATAGTAGGCCGAGCCGGTCTTCAACAGCGCGACGATCTCGCCGCCGCCCTTGCGGGTGCGCTCGATGATCTCGTCGAGGCGCTCCTGGCGCATCCAGCCCATGCGCACCACGTCCGGCAGCGGAATGCCGGCGACGGTCGAATAGCGCGCCAGCGGCACCATGTCGTCGCCATGGCCACCGAGCACGAAGGCGGACACGTCCTCTACGGAGATGCCCAGCTCAGTTGCGAGGAAGTGGCGGAAGCGACTCGCGTCGAGCACCCCAGCCATGCCGATCACCATGTTGCGCGGCAGGCCGGAGGCCTTCTGCAGCGCCCACACCATCGCGTCGAGCGGGTTGGTGATGACGACGACGAACGCAGTCGGGGCATACTTTTTGATGCCGGCGCCGACCTGCTCCATCACCTTGATGTTGATGCCGATCAGGTCATCGCGGCTCATGCCCGGCTTGCGCGGCACGCCAGCCGTCACGATGCAAACGTCGGCGCCCTCGATGTCGGCGTAAGCGTTGGTGCCTCTCAACTGGCAATCAAAGCCCTCCACCGCACCCGATTGGGAGAGGTCGAGCGCCTTGCCCTGCGGCAGGCCTTCGGCGATGTCGAAGATGACAACGTCGCCGAGCTCCTTGAGCCCAATAAGGTGCGCGAGCGTTCCACCGATCATGCCACCGCCGATCAAGGCGATTTTCGTCCGCGCCATGCGTTTCAGCTCCCTCTTATCTATGAAAATTGATTTGTGCGGTCCCGCGCTGCAGCTCGCCCGGCCCGCCACAACTCGGTCACGACTACGTTTAGACTAGGCCTCCAGACAGGGAAAGCCCGGACGTCAGGCAGTTCCTGCTGAGCTTTCAGGCGGCGCGAGGGGCGCCGACCGGGTGCCGATTGCCTCTGAATCTGATAGAGTGTCGCGAGGGATTGGGGGCCGCCGTTGAGGCGCGTGTAGGGGAGAGGGCATTGCGAGCAGTACGACTGGCCGCCATGGCCATTGGAATGACGCTGCCGGCTATTGTCGCTGGCGCCGAGGAGCCGAGAACCTTTCTCGGCTTTCGCCTGCTCAACCTCGAGAACCAGACGGTCAAGTGGCAGACGCCGACGTTCGGACGCAAGGCCGCCATCACTTATGCCTTCGCGACTGATCCGGTGGTCACGCCTGATGCACGCAATTGCGCTTCGATGCTTCCTCCCCAGCGCGCCTACGGGCCCTCGCACGTCACCGGCCGCCAGTTCCGCACCGAAGTCGCTGCTGCCTTCCGCATGTGGGAGAAAGTCGCCGATGTGACCTTCCGTGAAACCTCCGATACCCAGTCCGCTGGCATCCTCATCGGCGCCCAGGCCAAGCCTGTCGGCCGCGCTTTTACAAACGTGGCCCTGAAGCCCGGCACCGGCGACAAGAAGATCATCGGCCGCTCGCTCATCTGCCTCAACCCCGAGCAGCCCTGGAAGATCGGCTTCGACGGACGCCTCGGCGTCTACGACCTGCGCTACACGATCGCCCACGAGATCGGCCACGCCATCGGCCTCGATCACCCCAGCGCTGCCGGCCAGCTCATGTCCTATCGCTATGACGAGAAGCAGACAGGCCTGCAGCCCGGCGATATCAAGGGCGCCGTGATGCTCTATGGACCGCGCGCCGCCACCCAGCGCTATGCCGCCGATCGCACAGCGGTCAGCCCGCCTCCAGCGCCCGAGACCGACAGCGGCTGGCCATTTGGTATCGGCGCCAAGCACGTCGGACCGTCCCCTAAGGCCGTCCAGCCCCGCTGACCTGCACCGCATGCCCCGCGGCCCTCGCCCGCACAGGGAAGGCATCAGCTTGCCACGCCCACATGGCCCCGCTCGCCCCGCGCCAGCAGATATTCCTCGCTGCGCATTTCCATCAGCCGCGACGCTGTCCGCGCGAACGCCTTCGCTCCTGCCTCGTCCTCGCAAAGAAAGTCC
>JBAZYB010000173.1:0-8747 GCA_041659545.1 Hyphomicrobium sp. | reverse complement strand
GACGGTGCGAATGCGAAACCGGTCGGGCCCCATGAGCTTTGGCCAAGTCCGTAGGCACCAGCTGCACGCATAGCTTCGACGACGCGTTCGACGCCGGGGCTGGTCCAGGGGCTGCCGCCCTGCGCGTTGGCGAAATGTCCGCCGACGATTTTCTGGATCTCGGTCAATGCGTCACCGAACGCCGCGATGTCGGATTCCATTAGTCCGGGGACGAGCTGCATAAGAACGAGGCGGCACACATGGGCTGCCTGATCGGCGGGCAGAGGCGGCAAGGCGGCGAAGGCTTCTGCCTCGTCGATGCCGTGGACGCCGGCAGTACTGGCGTCCATCACCAGGAGCGCGCGCCAGGCATTGGGGAACTTGCTCTGCACGAGAATTGGCGGTGCGCGGTCGAGTGCGCCGCGGCCTCCGTCGACGATGAAGCCACCGTGTTCGAAGGCGGCCATGCCTATGGCAGATCGGGCGCCGCGTTCGACCATCTCGCCGAGGCGCGCCGGTTCGTGGCCGATGCCTTCGAGCGTCATTAACGCGGCGCCGGCTGCCAGTGCCAACTGGGTTCCGGAGCCGAGGCCGGCGTGAGGTGGAATGGCGGAGACGATTTTCACATCATAGGCGCTCGTCAGAGCGTATTTCTCTGCAAGACGATGAATGGTCGCCACAGCGCGGGCGTAATCGGGCCCTTCGCCCTTGTATGCGTGGCTGCGCTTCAAGATAAGCTCGGTGCGCGGCAGGTTGATGGCCAGCCCGATGCTACCGAACATGCGGCCGAGATCACCGTTGAGATCTAGGAAGCCGAGGTGTAGGCGGGCAGGCGCCACGATGCGCACCGAGCCTGTATGCAGGCGTGCGCTCTTTTCGGTAGCCTCGGATTGCTTTGCGTCGGCCAGTGGCATTACGGTTCAACCCAATGTGCGGTGCGTTCCCATAGCCGAAGGAGGACAATATGGCGGCTGAGCGCGAAAAGCCCATGCCCGATGCCGAAGTCAACGCTTGGCTGCAAAAAAACCTGCCTAAGTGGAGACTGGAAGACGGCTGGATCCGCCGGACATACAAGACGAGCGGCTGGAAGGGAACACTGATGGTGATTTCGACCGTCGGCCACTTGGCCGAGGCCGCATGGCATCATCCTGATATCACAGCCTCTTACGCCTGGGTTGAGGTGCGACTAATGACGCATACCGCCAAGGGCATTACGCCGAAGGACCTGGAACTGGCCAAAAAGATCGAGGAGGTCATTCAGTGGCAGCCTGGCAAGGCGGATGGGCCTCTTGATGGCACACCGGAGGGCGATGCGCGGTTTGCTTACATAAAATACGATTGATGGTTCCGGCGGCTCCGCGAGTTGCTTTCTTTGCGCCCGCGACTCCCCTTTTGGGGGCCGGCTGCCGGCGCGACATGAAAACTTGCCTCGGGGCCGCGGGCGCGATAACGAGCACGCCTTTCCGTCCTGCCCGAAGTGAGCTGCGATGCCTGAGAAACCCGATGTTCCCGTGCCCCCGGCGTTCGATTGCATCGTCGCCCTGGGGTCCAACTTGGGCGACAAGACAGCAAACATCGACCAGGCAATCGGGCTGCTGACCGAACATGGCGATGTGCGCTTGGTTGCTCGCTCGCGCAACTACGCAACCGACCCGTGGGGCAAGACGGATCAGGACTGGTTCGTCAACGCCGCCATCGCAGTTGAGACGCAGCTGGCGCCGCGGGCGCTGCTGGCACGTTGCAAGGAGATCGAGGAGCGCATGGGGCGCATCGTCATCGAGCGCTGGGGGCCGCGGGTCATCGACCTCGACCTTCTCGTGTATCGCGACGTGACCATGGCGGACGACGTGCTGGTGCTGCCGCATCCACATATCGGCGCGCGCGCGTTCGTTCTGGCGCCACTGATGGACATCGCTCCGGAACTCGATATCGGGGGACGCAGCGTGCGCGAGATGTACGAGGCGATCGATAAGGCAAGTGTGCGGGTGCTCGACTGAACTGCCGTTGCCACCGCGTCAGGTTGCCTGAAGGCGATTACGCCTTCCTCGGTCGGACCCAGCAAGCCGGCATGTGCTTCATGCCGATCTTCGGGTAGTAGCTTTCGGCCGCCGGGGCTGCGAGGAGGATCAGCGTGGTCGTCTCGCCAGCGGCGTGATGTGTCGCCTCGATGAGCCTCTTGCCGATGCCTTGACGCTGATACCGCGTGTCGACGGCAAGGTCGGCGAGGTAGCAGCAATAGGCAAAGTCCGTGATGGCGCGCGCGACGCCGATGAGCTGTCCTTGGTTGCGTGCCGTGACGATGAGGTCTGCATTGCGCAGCATGTCCCGCAGGCGAGGAAGATCGTTGGCGGGGCGCCGCTCGGCGAGCGTCGATGCCACCAAGATGGTGCGAAATTCCTCCGCCGATAGATCAGGCTCGATGGAAAGTTCAATGGGCACGGGGATCCTGGACTTTGAGTTCACAGGGCCTGGCGTTGGGCGAAACGCAGAGCGCCGCGGACCTTGCGATCCGCGGCGCCGTAATTCTGCAGAGGCGGAAGCTTACTTCGAGCTGCCGTCGGCGTTGAAGGACTCGATGTAAGCGATGAGGTCATCGCGTTCCACTTCGTCCTTGACGCCCGGGAAGAGCATCTTGGTGCCCGGCACCAGAGCCTTCGGGTTTTCGAGCCACTTATGGAGGTTGGCGTCATCCCAGGTGATACCCGAGGCCTTGAGAGCCGGCGAATAATTGAAGCCTTCGACGGAAGCTGCAGCGCGACCGAGGATGCCGTTCAGTTCAGGTCCGACCTTGTTCTTCGCACCCGGGCCAACCGCATGGCACGGCGCGCACTTCATAAATAGCTTTTTGCCGGCTTCGGCATCCTGAGCCGAGGCAACAGCCGGCAGCGCGAGTACGAAACCCGCGGCGACTACCCACTTAAGCATCCCGTTTTTCTCCCTTTTTTCGACGGCACACGTCGTTGATGGCGCGCGCATCATCCAATAGCCGTCGTAAATGTGCCAAGTCTTTTCTGAACTTGGACTGAACACGATGCCGCACCCAGACTTTCTCCGAGGGGAGAGGTCGGGATTTAAGCGTTGGCGGGTTGGCTTCGTCTAAGCGTCGCTCTCGACCGGGGTTTTCGGCTCGGCGGGCTTGGGGTATGCCCCACCGGGGCGGCGATAAATGAACGTTGGTGATGACGTATGGGATTCGACATCTGCCACTTTCGCCCAATCCGCGTGAAGCGAGGACAGCGAGCACGCCGGATCGGTATTGGCTGCGTCACCGGTGAGAGCGAATGCCTGGCAGCGGCAGCCGCCGAAATCGATCTCGCGGCGCGAGCAGCTGCGGCATGGCTCCTTCATCCAACTCGTGCCGCGGTACATGTTGAACGCTGAGCCGTTGACCCAGATATCGCCGAGCGTCCGGTCGCGGACGTTGTCGAATTCGAGGTGCGTGATCGATTCGGCGGCGTGGCAGGGAAGCACGCGACCCGAAGGTGTGATGTTTATGATGCCGCGTCCCCAGCCGCCCATGCAGGGCTTGGGATATTTGGCGTAATAATCCGGGACGACAGCGTCGATGACGATCACGCCCTTCAGGCGTTCACGCTCGCGTTCGACGATGCGCGCGGCTTCCATGAAAGTTTCGCGCGTCGGCATCAGCGAAGCGCGGTTCTTGAGAGCCCAGGCGTAATACTGGACGTGAGCGATCTCGACGCGGCCTGCGCCAAGCTCGACCGCGTAGTTGATGATCGCCTCGACGTTGTGAACGTTATGGCGGTGGATGGGCGCGTTGATGGTCAGCGGCATGCCGAGCTCACGGACCCAGCCGGCTACTTCCTTCTTCTTGGCGCTGCCGCCCTTATAGCCACCGATCCGGTCAGCGTTCTCGGCTGCCGTGTCGACGTCCTGGATGGAGATCTGCACGTGGTCGAGGCCACACGCCTTCAGCCTCTCCAGCCGGTCGCGCTTCAAGAGCACTGCGGCGGTGATAAGGTTGGTATAGAGGCCGCATTCGGATGCGGTCGTGATGATTTCTTCCAGGTCACGGCGTGCCGTAGGCTCGCCGCCCGAAAGGTGGACCTGCAGGATGCCAAGTTGGGCAGCCTGGCGCATCACCTTCTGCCACTCTTCGGTCGACAGCTCGGTGTTGACCTTCTCGAGATCGAGAGGGTTGGAGCAATAGGGGCACTGCAGCGGGCACCGATGTGTCAGCTCGGCGAGCAAGCCAATCGGGGCGCGGATGGTGCAGCTGGGATCGGGCTCAGGCGTGGAAGCAGCGTCGCAGCGCATCTCGCCAGCGTCCATGGTCACCGTCGCTTCCTTGACGTGCTTGGCGCCAGAAGGGGTAGTTTCGCTCATGCCTTCACCACTCCCTTGTCAGCGAGGTCCTGCAACATCGCGATGATGTCGGCCTCGATATCCTCCCGCGGCGCATTGTAGTCTTTAGCTAGTTGGTCTGTGATCGTACTAACAGAGCGCTCACCATCACAAAGCTTCAAAACTTCGACAGCGATAGGGTCTGGATCAAACAGGCGCTCGGGCGCCAAAATGATCCAGCGGCCGCGACCGGCGTCGTGGCGCATTTTGATGTAAGGCGGCATGACTGGCTTGCTATCGGCCGTAATGACCGCTCGCTGGCGTGGCGCCGTCTCGGCCATTTATAGCCCCTCCGGTCGGAACGCGCCGGGCGG
Source organism: Hyphomicrobium sp. (assembly GCA_041659545.1). Classification (GTDB taxonomy): domain Bacteria; phylum Pseudomonadota; class Alphaproteobacteria; order Rhizobiales; family Hyphomicrobiaceae; genus Hyphomicrobium_A. The sequence continues at coordinate 4,089 of JBAZYB010000173.1, read as the reverse complement.
AACATGCCCTTCGACATAAGCGTGTTGCAGTGCGTCGAGCTGCACCCAGAGCACATTGCACTTGAAGCGTACCGCGTCGACGCACGCCTCCTGCTCTTCACGGGTCTTGGCATTGTTCAGCACGTAATCGAGCGCGAAGTCGGCATCCCGGGGGGCCTGCGTCAGGCGACGCTTGAAATAGGCCATCACCTTGTCGTCGATGAAGTCGGGATAGTTCTCCAGCATGCCGGAGATGCGCTCTTTATGGATCTTCGGAGCGAATAGCTCGGTGAGCGAGGAGGCAACGGCGACGGTGATCGGCTGCTCGCGGACGAAGGTGACATAAGCTTCGACGGCAAAGCGCGTCGCCGGCAGTGCCCCCTTCATGGAAACGACGTACTCGCGGTCGAGCCCGAGACCGGTGGTGAGGACGAGCCAGCGCTCGATGCCGCCTTCTTCCTCGCCGAAACCGTCGTGGTCGAGGATGCGGTGCACCCACTCGCGGCGTAGCTCACGATCATGCAAGCGGCTGATGAGGGCGGCGTCCTTGCGCGGCACCGCCGACTGGTAACAGTAGCGGTTGAGCGCCCAAGCCTGCACCTGTGGCTTCTTCAGCTTGCCGCCATGCAGCATGTGATGGAAGGGGTGCTTGTCGTGGTAGCGCTCGGCGCCGACAGCACGGATCGCGGCCTCGAACTCGGCGACAGGCATCGGGTCCAGAGCTTTGCGCTCGTTGTTCTGGCGCTCAAGACTGACAGCTCCGCTCATAGGCGTACCTCCATCCCATCGTACCCAACTTCCCATCCCGCGCCATCTATGGCTTTGCGGGCGGGCGAGTTCTCATCCAGCGCCGGGTTCGAATTGTTTATATGCACATATATGAGCCTGCCGACGCCCAATTTGGAGAAGGCGGCAATCGATCCAGCATCTCCCGACATGCTGATGTGGCCCATTCGGGCTCCGGTTTTGTTGAGCAGTCCCTGCTCGAGCATCTCGCTGTCGGTGAACAAGGTTCCGTCGAAGAATACGACCGAGGCGCCCTGTAGCCGCTCCGCGAGCTTCTCATCTACGGCTGCGCAGCCGGGAATGTAAAAGAAGGACTTCTTTTCGACCGGATCAGTAACTTTGAGGCCGATGGTGTCGCCCTCCTGGCTCCCGAAGTTGGTAGAGGCGGCATCCTCCAGATAGAGCGCCACTTTTCCCGGCACGGAGAACGCCTCGACGGTGAGGCCGAGATCGGTGCCGCCGCCTTCGAGCCGGAAGGGCTTGTCGAGGGCGATTTCAATGCGCGGCACGAGCGAACCGGCCAGCACCTGAAACACGGAGTTGCTGGTGATGGTCTCCATCACCCGATCGGATGCGTAGATCGACAGCGGCTGGGCTTCGCGCAGGTTTATGAGCCCGATGACATGATCCACATCGCCGTTGGTCAGCACCGCCGCCTTGATGGGGCTGTGGCGCAAGCCGACACGTGGATCGGCATGAAGCTGCGGCGTGTCGTTGATCTGCTGACGAAGGTCGGGTGATGCGTTGAGGAGTGCCCAGTTCACGCCGTCGCGGCTGACAGCCAACGAGGACTGGGTCCTGGCTTTGAAGCCGGGGGCTCCAGCGCGTACAGATGCGCAGTTGTGGCAGTTGCAATTCCACTGCGGGAATCCACCGCCGGCGGCAGATCCCAAAACTTTGATGAGCATAGGTGCTGTCTGGTTGCAGGCAGTCAGATAGAGGCTATGGCGCCCTAAAAAACAACGGCGGCCGAGGCTTCGACCGCCGTTGTCGGAAACTCACAGAGTTGGTGAGTTGATCGACAGTCGTTAGATGATGTCGATCTCAGCCGGCATGTACGAGGTAACCTCGAGGCCAACTTCCTGCTCACGAACTGCGGGCTTGGTCCAAACCTTCATAACGTCCTCCTATCGGCAAGATGCCGTCCAAAATTGGATGGCCCCGCCGAGGGCCCACCCACTGAAGCAATGACCTTTTCGAGGTCGCTTCAGTCTGCGGATCAGGACCACGCTAGTCCCGACCGCCATGGCGGCTATAAACCACATGGCCATTGGGAACGGAAGTCAAACGCACTCACAAACGCGTGTGCTAGCGAGAGCGTGAATGCAAGCGATTGCAGCGGTGTCAGCGTCAGTCGACGCGTCTCAAAACGCGGCCCCAATGCGGTGCATTTCTGATGGCACCTCAGCGCGCCAAGGACGGGGTACACATCGCTGCCGCGGAAGGCCGGTGGCGCCGCAGATCAACGCGATTGTCCCGGACGGGGCGAGCGCAAATTTGTACTCTTAATGGCCAATTTGTAGGAATGCCAACCTTATTTCTTGGTCTGTGCGCCCCAGCAATAGAAAAATCTACTTCAATCAACTATAACTGCGGTGCCGGTCCTGGACGCGTGCGAGCCACCGCCTGAGGCCGCATTACCCCTATCTGATCGACAGCTTGGGCGCAGGCAGCGAGAGGCAGAGCGTTGCGGTACTTTCCTATCTTCCTCGACTTGGACGGTCGCGACGTGCTCGTGGTCGGCGGTGGCGAGAAGGCGCTGCAGAAGCTGCGCCTGCTCACCAAGACGTCGGCGCGCATCAGACTCGTTGCCGAAGACGTGAGCGAGGGCATTGAGCGCGAGGGACGGGCGAGCATCGCACGTCGCGCTTTCTGCGATGCCGACCTCGACGGGGTGGCGATCGTATTCGCGGCAAGCGATGTCGAGTCCATTAACGCGCAGGTCGCGGGTGCTGCCCGTGCGCGCGGACTGCAGGTCAATGTCGTCGATGTGCCGTCGCAGAGTAGTTTCATCATGCCGGCGATTGTCGATCGCGATCCGGTGGTCGTGGCCATCGGCACCGAGGGCACGGCGCCAATTCTTGCCAGAGAGATCAAGGCGCGGCTGGAGAGCTGGCTGCCGGCGGAGTTCGGCCGTATCGCTCAGCGCGCCGGAGCGATGCGGGAGCGCGTGCTGGCTGCGGTCGCCGATCCAGTGCTTCGCCGCCGAACATGGGAAGCGCTGCTGCAAGGGGTTTGGCGCAATCTGGTGCTGGCCGGCAATAGCGATGGCGCGGAGCAGGAATTTCAACACCAGGTCGAGGCTGCACGCGCTCAGACGCATCCTGTTGGCAGCGTGACACTGGTCGGCTGCGGTCCGGGCGAGCCGGATCTCATCACTCTAAAGGCTCAGCAGGTGCTTCAATCGGCAGATGTGCTGGTGGTCGACCGGCTGGTCAATCCTGCCATCCTGGAGTACGCGCGGCGCGATGCGATCCGCATCGAAGTCGGCAAGGGGCCGGAAGGCGATGCCGCGCTTCAAGAAGAGATCAACCAAATCCTCGTGAGCGAGGCGACCAAGGGCCAGCGCGTGGCGCGTCTCAAAGGTGGCGATGCATTCGTGTTCGGTCGCGCGGCGGAAGAGATGGCGGCGGTGCGTGCTGCGGGGATTTCCGTGACGGTGGTGCCCGGGATCACAGCGGCGCATGCTTGCGCGGCCAGCATCGGCCTGCCAGTCACTCTGCGTGGCAAGGTGCGCCAGTTCGCCGTCCTGACAGGGGCCTCCGCAGATGGTCCGGTTGAGGTGGACTGGAAGGGCCTCGCCCATCCTGGTCAGGCGTTTGCCATCTACATGGGCGTGCGCACGGCCGAGTATTTCCAGGACAAGCTGCTCGGAGCCGGCGCTGCACCGGACACTCCGGTGGTTATCGTCGAGAACGGCACGCTGGCGCATGAACGCGTTGTGGCAACAGAGCTGTCGTTGCTGCAGCGAGCCATCGTTGAAAAAGGCATTCGTGGCCCGGCTGTCATCTTCGTCGGGTTGGATTGGGCAAGCGCCGGGCTGGGACGTCCGGAGCGGGTCGAGTTGTTCGAAGGGCGTGCCACGCGTTCGTCGCGAGATGTCAGTGCGGAGTTCACTGTGGCAGGCCGTCCGGTGTAGCCCAAGCAATCACTAGATTCGTCAGGCGCTCGGCGTCGGACAAGACATGTCGAGGAGGCGTCTGTGACCGCCCAACCGTTGCTTCCGAAGAACGCCCCGTTCTCGCCGGAAGACATTGATGCGCTGAACAACGTCGTCGCGCGGACGACGCCGCAGCAGCGCGCCTGGCTCGCTGGCTTTTTTGC
>JBAZYB010000172.1:0-8752 GCA_041659545.1 Hyphomicrobium sp. | reverse complement strand
CGGTGCCATACATATCGGCGGGATCAAGGAAGTTTGCGCCGAGGTCTATCGCGCGATGGATGGTGGCAATCGATTCCGCTTCGCTGCCTCCGCCGACGTAGAAGTCGGACATTCCCATACAGCCGAGGCCAAGCGCGGGAACTTTCAGCGATCCGAGATTGCGATGTCGCATCAGGGGTCCTCCAGGGACAGAAAGCGGGACGGTGGGGGTGTGGATCCCACATAGATAAGTGCGCGCGGGGGCGTCTTGAAGCCGCCTTTAGCCGATCTGTCCGCGATGCCGCAGGTAGTGATCGGCGAGCACGATGGCGAGCATCGCCTCCCCGATCGGCACCGCCCTGATGCCCACACAAGGATCATGGCGACCCTTGGTGATGATTTCCGTCTCTCCGCCGGCGGTATTGATGGTCTTGCGTGGGGTCAAAATCGACGACGTCGGCTTGACGGCGAAGCGGCAGACGATCGGCTGGCCGGTGGAGATACCGCCCAAGATACCGCCGGCATGATTGGTGAGGAAGCACGGGCTGCCGTCGTGGCCGATGCGGATCTCGTCGGCGTTCTCTTCGCCCGTGAGCTCAGCGACGGCCATCCCGGCGCCAATCTCGACGCCCTTCACGGCGTTTATGCTCATCATCGCCGATGCGATGTCCTGATCGAGTTTGGCGTAGAGAGGCGCGCCCCAACCGGCCGGCACGCCCTCGGCGACGACCTCGATCACGGCACCGATGGACGAGCCGGACTTGCGCACGCCGTCGAGGTACTCGGCCCAACGTACAGCCGTTGCCGGGTCTGGGCAGAAAAATGGATTGGCATCGACCGCGTCCCAGTCCCACAGTGAGCGATCTACTTTGAGATCGCCGATCTGCACCAGAGCCCCGCGGATCGTGACTCCGTCCAAGACCTTGCGTGCCACAGCGCCTGCAGCGACGCGGGCTGCCGTCTCGCGCGCCGAGGAGCGTCCGCCGCCGCGATAGTCGCGGATGCCATATTTCTTCCAGTAGGTGTAGTCGGCGTGGCCGGGGCGGAATTTGGCGGCGATGTCGCCGTAGTCCTTGGAGCGCTGATCGAAGTTGCGGATGAGGAGCGAGATCGGCGCACCAGTTGTGACCTGGCGGCCCGCTTCATCGGGAAACACGCCGGAGAGGATCTCCACCGTGTCGGGCTCCTGGCGCTGCGTCGTGTAGCGCGACTGACCCGGGCGGCGCTTGTCGAGGAAGCCCTGGATGTCGCCCGCTTCGAGCGGCAGACCCGGCGGGCACCCATCGACGACGCAGCCGAGTGCAGGGCCGTGGCTTTCGCCCCAGGTCGTCACGCGGAAAAGATGGCCGAATGTGTTGTGGGACATCGCCAATTGCCGAAGAAGAAGGGGAGCACGCCGGGTGCGCGTGCAACCTTTGGCGTGGCAGATGTGCCAGTCTTAGGAGTGCAAGCGCATGGCCGCAAGAGCCGAGGCGGGCAAAGCCCGTGACAGACTCAGCCGACGCGGTTTATGTGGGCTTCAGTACTGCGTCGCGATACGCGACAAGCTGCTCGGAGACAGCACGAAAGGCCGCATCTTCGCGGGTGCGTGATCTTTTCGGCTTGGCCGCCATTCGGCGGAAACCACCGGTCACCATCAGGCTCTGCCTTGGGACCAATTGGTTGCACAATGTTTCTCAGCGTTTAGGCGCAAGAACCGCCGGTCGCGTGTCGCCAGCAACGTGTGCGTCACGGGCCGCCGTACATCGTGCCCGACATTAGCGCCGCTCCCTGACGGCATGAGCAACTGTCATCGAGCGGACTTCGAAGTGACGGAGAAGAGCTGGGGCAGCCGCTGCTTCAGCTCTTCTTTGTTTGCGCAGGCGACTGCCCTCCGGTCAGCCGGCCGCCTGCGCGGGGCTCGCTGCGTGCTCGGGGCTAGAGCCAGTGCATGCCGTCGCGGCGCAGCACGAGGACGCGATCCTGCGGCACTTCCAACTCGGGGATGTCGACCGGGTCCATTCCATATAGGTGCCCGCGCAGGACACGGCTTATCCCGCCGTGGGTCGCGATCACCGTTTCAGTCTGCACGTCGGCCAGCCAGGAGACAGCGCGGTCCATCAGGTCGGCGTAGCTTTCGCCGCCGGGGGGACGCCAGCGGAAGGGATCACGCGTGCGATCCTGCATGCCTTGCGCATCCCTTTGCGGAAGATCGGCGGCGAAGATGCCCTGCCAGTGGCCGTAGTGCAGCTCCTTTAGCCGGTCATCTAGCGAATAGCCCGAGGGATCGAGCCCCATGGCCTGGCGCAAGATCTCCATCGTCTCGCGGGTGCGCCCCAACGGGCTGGCGACATAGTCAGCGCCGGCGATAGCGGGCAACAGCTTGCGTAGTGCCTCGCCGTTGCGAAGCGCCTGCGAGCGCCCGAGCGTGTTCATGGGAATGTCGGCTTGGCCCTGGTAGCGCGATTGCGCGTTCCAGTCGGTTTCGCCGTGACGGATGAGATAGATTGTTACGTCGGCGCGCATCGCTCGATACGGCTCGAGAAGATCTCAGTTGTCCTCGCCCTTGGCGACCGTGATGTCGGGAGCATCTTCGTTCTTCATGCCCTGCACGTGGTAGCCGGAGTCGACGTGGTGCACCTCACCGGTGACGCCGCGCGACAGGTCGGACAACAGGTAGAGCCCGGCGCCGCCGACCTCCTCAATGGTCACGGTGCGCCGCAGCGGCGAATTGTACTCGTTCCAGCGCAGGATGTAGCGGAAGTCGGCTATGCCCGAGGCAGCCAGCGTCTTGATGGGACCAGCCGAGATGGCGTTGACGCGGATGCCTTTCTGCCCGAGATCGGACGCCAAGTAGCGGACCGAGGCCTCCAGGGCTGCCTTGGCGACACCCATCACGTTGTAGTGCGGCATCACCTTCTCAGCGCCGTAGTAGGTGAGGGTCAGCATCGAGCCGCCCGGGGGCATGATTTTTTCAGCTCGCGCCGCCAACGCCGTGAAGGAATAACAGGAGACGAGCATCGTCTGGCTGAAGTTCTTCTCGGACGTATCGACGTAACGGCCATCGAGCTCGGCCTTGTCGGAGAAGGCGATGCAATGGACGAGGAAGTCCAGGCGACCCCAGACGCGTTCCAATTCGGCGAAGACGGCGTCCATCGACGCGGGATCGACGACGTCGCAGGGGAGCACCACTTTGGAGCCCAATTCGGCCGCCAGAGGCTCCACCCGCTTCTTCAGGGCGTCGCCCTGGTAGGTGAAGGCCAGTTCTGCCCCTTGGGCCGCCGCCGACTTGGCGATGCCCCAGGCGATCGACCGGTTATTGGCTAAGCCCATGATAAGGCCGCGCTTGCCAGCCAACAGGTTGCCCTTCGCAACCCCTGCGCTCGGCATCGGCTCCGTCATGGGTCTCTCTCTTGTCCTAATTGCCGCCCTATGCGTTCGGCGCGCATCCTACACAAATGGACTGTTGGGTCCAGATGCGAGCTTTTACATCAGAAAGACGGAAAAGGCCGGTCCCGGGGGTGGGGACCGGCCTTTCTGGGGCTGAGCGGGAAGGGGGTTACCGCGGTCAGCCTTCGAGTTGCCAGCGCCCGCTTGGGAGACGGCAGGCGATGCCTTCTTGTCGTTTCGTGTCCCTGCCGGTGGTCATCATGACGATGAGATGGCGGCAGACTTTGCCCGAATTGTCCTTGAAAGAGGCCGTTGGCTGAACGAGACCAGACAATTTGCCATGCCAGCGGCGCCAAACGTACGTCTTGCCGTCGCCGACCTCAGAAAGGGCGAACTGGATGCGCTCCAGGGCCGCAATCTCGTCTTTCTCATCGAGCCTGTAGGGCCCGACCGGGATGTTGACCGTGGTTCCCGGAAGGATCGTGGTGCCGGGAATCTCCGGGAGCGCAGGCGCGACCATTTGCTCCCGCTCCACCGAAATAGATGTTTCCCATTGCTCGCCGCCGAACGCAGCTGTCGAGCCGAGGACAATTTGGCCAGCAACGAGGAAGCCGGTGGTGACAACCGTTGCAAGCGTAACTAGAGAGGAATGCGAACTCATGACGCTTCACTCATGCTGATGACGCTACGATTCCGCTACATGCGGGCGACCTTCGGTAAGTATGAGCTGCTTTGGTTAAGGCGGCCTAAATCGGTGTCCCGATAGCCGCGTAAAACGCGAGGGATAACGTGAACGATCAAAAGCTGGCCGCGGAAGTCGAGCCGGGAGATTTTGCAGACTCCGTCGAGCCATTCACGTTGTTCGACAGTTGGCTGAGCGATGCCACGCGCCACGAGCCGAACGATCCGAATGCGATGGCGCTGGCGACGGTCGATGCCGATGGCCATCCCGATGTTCGCATGGTGCTTCTGAAGGCCGTCGACGCCGCCGGCCATCCCGCACGGGGCTTTGTGTTCTTCACCAACTACGAGAGCGCCAAAGGACGCGAGCTGCTGGAGAAGCCGTATGCGGCGCTCGATTTCCATTGGAAGAGCTTGCACCGGCAGGTGCGGGTTCGCGGCTCGGTGACGAAGACGACCGAAGCGGAGGCCGACGAGTATTTCGTTACGCGGCCGCGCATGGCGCAGATCGGCGCCTGGGCGTCGCAGCAGTCGCGGCCACTGGAAAGCAGGTTTGCGTTGGAGAAGGCGGTTGCCGTTCAGGCGGCGAGGTTTCACGTCGGGTCGGTGCCGCGGCCGCCTTACTGGTCAGGGTTTCGCGTAACGCCCCTGGAAATGGAGTTCTGGCATAGTCGCCTGTCGCGCTTGCATGAGCGCATCGTGTTCAGACGTCCGGCTGCCGATAGGGATTGGCTGAAGACGCGCCTATATCCATAGTGGCTCGAACCGATGGGGCGCCGCCGCTTGTCCCCATCGCAAACGCTGGCGCGACATTGCCTTGCGACCCACACCAATGGTGCACACCATGCCGACGAGCGGCAAGCAGACACGCAAGACTTTGGTGCTGACTGGTGCCTCGCGGGGCATCGGCCACGCCACCGTGAAGCGCTTTGCAGCATCGGGCTGGCGCGTTATCGGATGTTCGCGTTATCCGTTTCCCGACGAATGCCCTTGGGAGATGGGACGCGAAGATCATCTGCAGGTCGATCTCTCCGATCCCACCGACACGCTGCGCGCCATCGCGGAGTTAAAGGAGCGCCTCAAGGGTGAGGGCTCGCTATTGCACGCGCTGGTCAACAATGCAGGGATTAGCCCCAAGGGCGAAAGTGGTGCACGGCTGAACTCGATAGATACGCCGTTCGAGGCGTGGCAGCACGTCTTCCAGGTGAACCTGTTCGGTCCGATCACGCTAGCGCGTGGCCTGTTCGAAGAGCTGCAGCGAGCGCAAGGTGCCATCGTCAACGTGACCTCGATTGCCGGTAGCCGCGTACACCCGTTTGCAGGATCTGCCTATGCCACATCCAAGGCGGCGCTTGCTGCGCTGACGCGAGAGATGGCATCCGACTTCGGTCCACGTGGGATCCGCGTCAATGCCATCTCGCCCGGCGAGATCGACACGTCTATTCTGTCCCCTGGTACGGACAAGATCGTCGACGAGCAGATACCCATGCACCGATTGGGGGCGCCCGACGAGGTGGCGCGGTCCATCTATTTTCTGTGTAGCGAGCAGTCGAGCTACGTCCATGGGGCGGAACTGCACATAAATGGCGGGCAGCACGTCTAAATGGCGACCGGCCGGTGGTCGACGTGGTATCTCGACTTCGCTGTTTTTCGCCTGATTCTGCGTTATCCTTCTGGGCAGCAACCGGCGCAGCTGCGGTCATGGTAGTTTGGCGCCACTCCGGATATCGCTCAGCATATGCTCATGACCGCTCTCCAGCCCAATAAAGCAAGGTCGCGCTGCCCATGAGGCCACCGCCACCTCTCGGACCGTCGTTCTTTGCTCGCTGGACGAGCCGCATCGCCGTGTTTTCGGCCGTGCTTCTCGTCACCGCGGCGTTCCTGCACAGGATTTTCGGCCTGCCGACGCCAATCGCTGAGAATCTCGTCGGCGTGTCTTTTCTCGGCGCGGTGGTTTCGGTTCTCATGGCGATCGTCGCCACGATCGGCATTTGGCGGACCGGCCGACCGGGAACGGCGCGCGTGGTTTTTGCCGTGCTCATCAGTCTGGCCTTGATGCTGTGGCCGCTGATCTTCATGCCGAAGTATCAGAGCCTGCCGAACATCAACGACGTGACGACGGACGTCAGCAATCCTCCGCCGTTCGACGAAATCGCCAAGCGGCGCCCCGTCGGCTCCAATCCCGTTGCCTACCCTGGGCCGGACTTTGCTCGCAAGCAGCTGGCGGCCTATCCCGACATCAAGCCGGTGGAGATTGACCGCGCCGCTGACGAAGTGTTCGGCCTCGCGGGTGAGGCCGTCAAACGGTTGAAGATGGAGGTCGTGCAGCAGGAAGCGCCCGACCTCGATGCAGGACGCCCGGGCTATATCGAGATTGCCGATCGCACGCTCATTCTGGGTCTGCAGGACGACGTAGTTATCCGCGTCACCGGCGATGAGCAGCATGCGCGCCTGGATGTCCGCTCGGCTTCGCGCTACGGCGGCCATGACCTCGGACGCAATGCCGAGCGCGTGCGACGCATCCTCAAAGAGGCGGTGACGGTCATGGAATCGACCGTGCCCGCTGCCAAGGCGGAGCGGGTCGACACCAAGAAGAGCGCTAAAGAGGAACAGCCACGGAGTCGGCGTTCGAAGAATCGTCGTAGGCGATAAGGCCGCGCTCGGCCAGATGATCGAGATGGGCGCGTAGGGACAGCATCGCCGCGCCGATCACGGCCTCGTCGAGATCTCGGTAAATCACCGGCAGCAGCTTGCGCACGGTGTCTGTGCCATTGCGCACCGCTTCGAGTATCGCCTGTTCGCGCCATTTCCGATGCAGAAGGTAGGCCTTGACGATGCGGTGCGGCTTGTCGATGGCGCGGCCGTGTCCGGGCAGAAAGCGTGACTCGCTGCGATGGAGCAACAGCTCCAGGGAACGCAGGTAGTCGGACATGCGGCCTTCGGGCGGAGCAATGACCGACGTGTTCCACGCCATCACGTGGTCGCCCGAGAACAGGATGCTGCTTTGCTCGAGGGCGAAGCACAAATGGTCAGGCGCATGCCCCGGGGTGTGCACGACATCAAGTTTCCATCCGTTCCCCTCCACGGTGTCGCCGTGCTGCAAGTGAACATCGGGAGTGAAGCTGTGACCAACGTACTCGGCTTCGGCATCTCCGCCGCCTCCGGCGGGGATCGCCGAACGGCGGTAGGCATATGTGCGAGCGCCCGTCGCAGCCTGCAATGCTGCTATGCCGTCCACGTGATCGCGGTGTGCGTGCGTCGAGACGATGTGCGTGACCGGGCGCCCCGCCGCGGCAGCGAGAATGGCGTCGCGATGCGCGGCGATGTCGGGGCCGGCATCGATGACGGCAATGCTCGTGGTGCCGACAAGGTAAGTGTTGGTGCCCTTGAACGTGAGCGGTCCGCCGTTGGGCGCCACGAGGCGTGCGACGCCGTCCCCGAGAGGATCTGGCACGCCGTAGGCGAACTGCATGTCGGTGTTGAACTTCAGGCTCTCGGTCATACCGCCATGGCCAAAGTGTGGTCAGCCTTGCGACTTTAGCATATACATCGCGTCTATAGGATCCAGCCTCCAGCTTTGAGCTTCTTTGGCTTAATTCCGAGCTTGGATCTCATCCAGACGTCCAATCTTTCGGTTGGGCGCATTGCCAAATCTTCTCTTATGGCATCGAGTTTCGCAGCCAATTGCACACCTTCGCCGAGCCTCTCGTAGGCACCGCGAATTGCTGTTGTTGTGGTTGGGTCTGCGGCAGAGGCAAAAAACCGGGAGACCAGAGGAGGCAGGTCTGTGCCGTAGCCTAAGACACCGAGACCATGCCCATGCAGAAATTCAAACGATGGGCGGCCCGCTCGCACTTCGGCCCAATAGCGATAGACACCGAACTGTCGTTCGAAGACGTTTGTGTCATGGAACAATACGACGGCGCGCGGCGAAAGCTTCTTCTCCCAGGATGTGAAATCTTCACGTACATCCTCGTAATAGTGGCGTCCGTCTACGTGTAATAGGTCGACGGTTCCATCCTCGATGTCGGCAAGTGCCTCCCGAAATGTGCGGTGGAGGAGCTTGGAGAAGCCTGCATAGTGCGCCGCATTGTGTGTCTGGACCCGCGCGAAGATGGTTTCACCGTAGGGAAGGGTGTGATCGTCGCCGCGCCAAGTATCAACTGCGTAGCATCGTGTAGGAAGCCCCTCGGTCACCACTGCTTGGCAGAAGGCGAAGTAGGAAACGCCGGTATGTGTTCCCAGTTCGACAATCGTCGACGGCCGAGCCGCCGCTATGAGCCAGAAGGCGAATGGAGCATGCTGGATCCAGGCTGAACGGGAGAGGTAGTGCGGCGACCAGAACGATGCCGAACTAAGGCACATGTTGTAGTGAGCGTCGTCGCCATTTATCGCCATGAGAAATCCCCCGAAGTCTATCCTTCCCATTTATATGAAGGAATTGTTGGCGGCGGGAAGGGCTGGCGAGGGCGAAGGTGTACGTCTGCGCGGCCAGCCAGCCGGCCAATGCAGCGGGTAGGCCTCCGCTCCCGCTACCTTACACATCATGCCGACTCGCGAAAAAGCGCGTTTCAAGGGCCGTTTCATGGGCCGATGAAATCACGCGATTTGCTAAGTCGTTGAAGGTGATGGTCGGAGCGGGGAGATTCGAACTCCCGACCCCTTGCTCCCGAAGCAAGTGCGCTACCAGGCTGCGCTACGCTCCGCCCGACACATCAGTCCT
>JBAZYB010000171.1:0-8755 GCA_041659545.1 Hyphomicrobium sp. | reverse complement strand
TGGCGCCAGCAATCTGTTGCAGGATATTCGCGAGCCCCTTGCCGGCCTCGCTCGTTTCGTTGACGTGGCCGACGAAGTTCAGCAACGAATTGCCTATCGTGACGAAGCCCTGGCTGACCGTTGGCACCGTCTGAGAAAATTTCCGATCTAGTTCGTCGGACGCGCCAGTAATTGCGTTAAAGACCTCGGTCCCGGTGATCTTGCCTTGCTCGCCAAGCTTCCGAAGCTCGCCGGTCGTAACGCCCATCTGCTTCGCGATCAACGCGGCTAGATAAGGCGTCTGCTCTAGGATCGAGTTGAGCTCTTGGCCGCGCAACGTGCCGGAGGCCAGGCCTTGGGAAAGCTGAACAAGGGCGCCAGACGCTTCGGCGCCGGCAGCGCCGGACAGCGCGAGCGCCTTGTTCAAGTTCTCAGTGAACTGCAAGACCTGGCTAGAAGACGCGCCGGCATCGCGAAGCGCGAACGCCATGCGCGAATAAAGCTCGGTGACTTCGGGGAGGCTCTGGCGCGTCGTTTGCGCGATCTGGAACAGCCGCGCTTGCACCGATGCGAGTTCGTCAGAAGACGACGTGACGAACTTAAGTCGGTTCGTCATGTTCGTGTAAGCGTCGCCAAGCTGCGCCGTCTCTCGGACGAGATAGCCAACAGCAAGCCCGCCCAAAATGCGGGAGCTTGCGGCGCTGAAGGATGAAAAGCGACGTTCCGTGCGCGCTAAGTTCTTATCAACGGCGTCGCCGAAGGCTCCGACGCGCTTGTCGGCGGCGTCGAGTTCCTTCCGCAGTAGAGCGGTGTCCGCTTCGATGCGGATCAATAGGCGCTCGAGTTCACCGGCCACGGCTCGCAGCCTCCAATTCGTAGCGCAGCACGTCGCTGCAGCGATACCGCACGGCGCCTGTGTCGAGTTTCAGGAACTTCGGCCCGCGGCCCTTCATGCGCATCACGCGAAGCCCGGACTCGGAGATGCGGAGCCGGCGTGCGACCTCTGCAGACGTAAGCAAAACATCAGCAAGGTGATCGAACGCCGGCTCCAATACGGCGCCGCTCAGTGAGGGACGGGGGTTCGTCATCTGAGCGGCGCCGATTTCGTTTAGGAGCTAGCGACCTTCAGCACCTTGAAGGCGTTGAAATCGACGACCGTGCCGCCGACGCGCTTCGTCGTGTAAAAGCGCACGTAGGGCCGGGCGGTGTAAGGATCGCGCATCACGCGAATGCCCATCCGATCGAGGATTAGGTAGCCGCGCTGGAAGTCGCCGAAGGCAATCGGGAACTTGCCAGCTTCAACGGCTGGCATGTTCTCGTCGAGGAAGACCGGGAAGCCGAGCAACATCGACGGCTGGCCAGCCTGAATGCTGTCAGTCCAAATAGGGGCGCCGTTAGCATCCTTGAATTTTCTCACCTTCGCAGCGGTCGTGCCCGACATGAGCCACGAAGCGTTCTGACGATAGCTGGCCTTCAGCGAGTAGGTCAGATCAACGAGGGCGTCGGCCGGGCTGACGCTCGTGGTCGGTGCAAGGAAACCCGACGCATCGCCGGTTGGCATGTAGCCGATCTTGCCCCACGCCCAAGAGTTATTGGCAACGAAGTTATAGGACAGGATACCGTAAGGGCACGTCACGCCATCGCCTGCGATGAACGCCTGCGATTCCTTGTCGGCAAAGGCGTTCGCAATCTCCAGGCTGAGTTCCGACGCGACGTCGATCGTCGCATCGTCGAGCAAAGTTTGGGTTACGGCGGGCATTGCCGTCAGTTCGTGTATGGCGGGCGCTAGCTTGGCGAGCTTCAGGCCTTGCGTCTCATTCCGCGCAGCCTTCTCCGTCGTCCATTCGGCCTGGGTGCCGTTCTGTGAAACAAGCTTTTCATACTGACCGCCGCCAACCTGAATGACGCGAGCCAGGCGACGCATCGGCGACACGTCGCGAGCGAGGCGGGCAACGTCGCGGTCAATGGTCGTCGGGACCAAATAACCACCGTCCGGGTTGCTGTCGGTGGTCATCGCGGCCTGGATACGGCCGGAGCGGGCGAAGGCGGTAAATGCCTCACGCTCGGCTCGAGCGCTGCGCTCATCGAGAATATCGTAGGAGCCGCCGCCAAGAGCGCGACCCGTGGCAAACTTAGAGTTTAGTTCTTGAACATCGGCGCTCAAAGCCTCGAGCTCAGCCGAGTGGGAGGCCTTAAACTCTTTAAAGCTGGCGCCGATGGTGTCGATGACTTCCTGCACATCGGCCATTGCGGAATTTTCGTTCGGTCGACCGCCGCGGGCGGACGCCATTACGAAATCGGGAGAACCGGCGACAAGGCCGGCATCGGGGCGGGCGATAGCAATTTTACGGGACATAATTCCATTTCCATTGTTGAAAAACCGTCGATGGAAAGGATGCCGCAAATGCGGAAGCGCGCCAAAAAGCGAAACGGCAGGCCCTAGATAAGCCTGCCGCTCGACGGGTCTAACAAAGGAAACTACGAATGCACCGACAGGCGTCGCCGGCAGAAGCACTCTACGGGCCCCCAGGGGGGTTCGCAAAATCGCGAACCGTCACCCCTCGGTTTTGACGCACAAGACGCGATGCAGGTGAGCTTCAATTGCTTTGCGCTCATTGGCCGTGAGGTCTGGACACGTCGCGAGCGCCGCGGCCACGAGGTCGAAGTCCAGCCCGCCCCCGTGGCCATAGAGTTCGAAATCCGTCACTTCGCGTGAGCGGTAGCGGACGGAGTGGCCAACTTTTACGAACGCGGGGCCGGTACCGTTGTGGCGCATGTTCGCGACGCTGGCCGTCTTGAAACGCCAGCGCCGAGCGACTTCTTCTGTCGTCAGAAATTCTATTCGCATGACGTAGTCGAGGAACGGCCGGTAAGCCGGGTCGCGGGTCATGTAATGAGGCGGATAGATCATCGTGACCCCCAAAATTAGGCGACGCAGTAGGTGCGGTCTGTTCCGTTAGCGTAATGCGGCGAGCGGAATTTCAGCCCTAGCACGGTGCCTTCCAGATCGCCGCGCTCCACAACACGAGCCTCGTAGAGCCTCGCAATCTCGGTAGCTCGGGCAAACGCCATGTCCGCCGGCCGCTCATTGGCCAGGGCATCCCGCGCGGCGTCGCCAGCATTCAGCAGCGCCGCTGCGTCTTTGACTATCTCGTCGGGAGTTCTGCTTAGGCTGCGGCTCTCCCGAGCCAGGGCAATGCAAAGCTTACTCAATCGAGTCGTCATGAATCATCTCCCTCAGGAAAGCTTGAAGCACCGATCGGCGCGCGAAAGGTAATGCGGGGCCGGAAACTCGAGCCCGAGAACTACGTCCCGCAAGTCGCCCCGATCGATAACCCCTATCCGGTAGGGCTCCATCAGTCGCCGTGCGCGGGTAACGGCGGTTGTGCTTGATCGGCCAGCGGCCACTGCGGCGCGCGCCGCGTCGGCGGCCTTCAGCAGTGCGCGGGCATCCTTGACGATTTCCGGCGAAGTCTTTGCGTAACTTCGGTTCTCGCGAGCCAGCTCGATTACCAGCTGCGCGAGGCGTGCCTCTTGGTCTTTCATTTCTGTCCCCAATTGTTGGCGTCGATGGCTGAAGCTTACGCCGAGTCGGTAAACGGTAAATTTAACCGTTTATGCACACATTTTATGTGCGCGTTTGTTTGCGAATTAAAACGACACATAAATTATGTGCGCACGGACTTAGCGAAAGAACGTCGGATTTCGAGTGCAGATATTTTATGTGCGTCTTGGCCAGGGCTTGCTTGTTTCGAAACGCGAAGCGTTCGTTCGTTCGTTCGTTCGTTTCGCTGGCCGTTCGCGTTCGTTGCGTTCGCGGGGCCCCCTATAAGGGCCCACGCGAACGGCGAACGCCGAACGCCTAAACCAGCAAGCGTTCGCGTTCGGAAGCGTTCGCCGAACGCCGAACGCTTCTCGAAATTAGATCATCCGTTATTAGATACCCGGCGACCCTGGCCTTATCGAGCGACCTAAACCACGCGCCGCGCTTGGCCGCCGGGGTGCCCGGCCGGCGAGCGATAAAGGCATCGCGAACCGCAGACGGTTTTGCGTCATCCCCGCCCCCGGCCGCGGCTTCGAACGCCAATTCGAAATCGCCGCAGTCGCTGGTAGCGCTAAAGCCAGCCGAGCGGGCAGCACGCTGATGCGAAGGCCCGTGCTCTTCCCAACCGTTGCGGGTGAGCTTGAAGCACCGCTTCAGGCCCCGGATGGGCTCCGGCCGCGGGGAGTGGTCCCAATACAGGCCAAGTGGGGCAAGGAAACTGTTCGGGCTCTCGACTGTGAGCTCGTCGAGTTCGTCAGTGTCGGGATTGCTGACGATAAATAAGCCGACATGAAAGGTACCGGACGGCTCGAGTTCGATGGGTGCTCGGTAAGCGACCCTGATCGGCACGTCGCCGCGCGCCAGCCTTGCCCCGCATTCGGCGACTTCATCGGGAAGTGCGGTGCAGATGCGGCACCACATTTGCGGCGCAAGCGGTATCCCGGCCCACGGGTCCTCTATGCTCTCTAACTCGTCGTCTGCGACTCTACGAAAGCCTGCACGCCAACGGTCGGTGCTATCGCCTGCCCAATCTTCCCAATTCTTTCGGTCGGCATCCGGGATGCGCCGGCCGCTCGCATATTCTCTCGCGTCGTCTTCCGCGAAGCCGAAGGGGTAGAATCCGAGCCAAGCGTCGTCGGTCTTAGGTTGCCTATAGCCGTTAAATTTCGCGACGCTATTCGCCTTCGCGGCGGCGGCTTGATACGTTGCCATCGTTCGATCCTTCCAAGATCATTGCTCACAAACGCAAGCGACCACGGGGCGGCAACCCCGTGGCGCTTATCTGCGGCCACTATTGGCCGAGAATTCTGAATTGGGTTCACGCGCCGGCCCCCAGCGCGATCACGTCCGCATAGACAAGCGGTTCGCCGGCCCGGACCTGTTCATCGACCTGTCCCCAGAACAGAGCCGGTGGCAGTATCCGAACCGCAGCGGCTAGGGCTTCCTTGGTCGAATTGCGGGGCGTCTGGATGCAGAACCGGCGATCAACGCTGCAGCCCACTTGCCGCATGGCGACAAGCCCGCCTGGCCATTTCGGGTACAGCCCCGGAACGCCGCTGAGCCCTGTCTCAAACATGATGGCGCGGAGCTCTAGCGGCAGCGTCGGACGGAGGTAGTAACCGGGCTCATGGGCGCGAAAGTGCTCGCGATCCGCTACGACGCCGCGAGCGTATTCGGCGCCAGCGCGCTGTATCTCTTGGGCGGTGAGCCGGTGGCGGTCGTAGACGAGGCCGGGGGTGGAATTAGACAAGCAAACCCCCACGCAAAAGGTGGGAAAGAAGCTGCGATTCCTTGAGGGATTTTGTGCCGGCGTCGGAAATTACGGCTTTCCCACCGGGGGCCAAGCCATTGGCGCTATTGGCTTTCTGGTCCCCTCTCCTGGGCACCACTGCACTAGTTCTCTAGTGCTTTGCGTTCCGCAAAATTTTCGCCGCTTGACGGCAGTTTGCGTCGCATGCCGTTGCTCCGCCCCTGGCCGCAACCAGCGGACACCGCAACCGCACCCAGGCCCCTTGATAAAGAACGTGGTTTCAGCCCGCGTCGCTCACACCGGCCAAGCTGCGCCGTTCACTTCTCGCAGCGGTTGACGTATTCGCGCGGCGAATTTGACTTGAAGACCCCTGTGCTGGAGTTCCAGTCGCCGACCTCCAGCATATCCTTGTGCACCACCCGCTCGGCGAGGATGCAGTTCGTCTTGCACTCCGTGCCGTCGTTGTTCTTCAGGCGCTGCGCCAGGATGATCCGCTGCCCCCGCACATCTCCGACGATATCGATCAACCGCTCCGTATAGGCCTCCTCCGCCGTGCCATCGACACGTCGGCTAAGCAGGAAGCTTCGGTTGCGCGGTATGTTCTCCGACTTGGCGTCGCTGCGCGTGTTGCACCAGTAGCCGGCAAGAAACAGCGCATCGAGATCCTGGGCGCGCGCCTCGGCGACTGGGATCAACAGGAGCGCCGAAGCTGCGGCGGCGCGGAGGTGCTTGAAATGGGGCACGGCTGGTCTGTCCTCATCGGTCGACCTCCACTGGCTAGCAGGGCGGCGATCCGGGAGCCATCGGCGTGCGGGCCATTGGTTATCACCTCGCTTAGAGCGCTCACACAATCGATAGGGTATCGCTCGAGATGCATCTACGCGTCAGCCCCTCTTGCCCTCGAAGGGCAGAAGTTCGATAGGTCAACCCGGCCTAAATCATTTGGCCGCATACCGGACGGCTGCCCATCGCAGCCACCAGTCTCAAGGGGCCGTTATTCGATGGCGAAGACCTCCATCACTCTGCACAAGAACGATCTTCCTGCCGACCTTACATTCGGGCCGAGCGTCGCCGTCGACACCGAGACCTTAGGTCTCAACATCAACCGCGATCGCCTCTGCCTCATTCAGCTTTCGAACGGCGATGGCAGCGCGCACTTGGTGCAGTTCGACGGCAAGGACTACACCGCACCGCGGCTGAAGGCGCTGCTCGCCGATCCCGCCGTGCTGAAGATTTTCCATTACGCGCGTTTCGACATCGCCGTTCTCGAGAAGAATCTCGGCGTCGTCACTGCGCCGATCTACTGCACCAAGATCGCATCCAAGCTGGTGCGGACCTATACCGACCGGCACGGCCTCAAGGACCTCGTCGCTGAACTGGCGGGTGTTGAATTGTCGAAGCAGCAGCAGAGCTCCGACTGGGCGTCCCATGAGTTGTCGCAGCAGCAGCTCGCCTATGCCGCTTCCGACGTCCTTCACCTGCATGCGCTGAAGGCCAAGCTGGACGCCATGCTGGCCCGCGAGGGCCGGACGGCCTTCGCCGAGGCAGCTTTCGGATTTCTGCAGACCCGGGCCAAGCTCGACCTCGCCGGCTTTGGCGAGGACGACATCTTTTCGCATTAGGCCTGCGCGCTGGATTGACCGCGCCAGCGGCGCGGCTTCGAGGCCACAGGCTACAGTCCCAATATAACCCCAATTCACGGTGATCTACCGGTGAGCTGCCATAGCCGGTACCCTCGCTAGAGAAATGGCTACGACGACCAATCTTGCTCCCGGACAGTCGTGGACGGGCCTCAATCCCGGCGTCGGCGCCACCGCCGCCGACCGGGCGCGCAATTTTGCGCGCGCACGCCGCCATACGGGCGTCGTCCGCACCCTGCGCTTGTTGCTCCCCGCAACAGCCGTTGGCGTGGTCGTCATCTACTTCGGCATGATTCTTAACGGCGCCGGCTGGGTCGAGGGAATGCCCGGCCTCGTGATCCCGCGCATCATGCCCGACAACTTGACGATGGATAACCCGCGCTATGAGGGGTTCAACAAGGATGGCGGCGCATACGTGATCACCGCTAAGACCGCCATGCAGGATCTCGTCAACACCGAGCACATCCAGCTTAATGACATAAATGGCGATCTTACCGACGCCAAGAAATCTAAAACCAACCTCAAGGCGGCTCAGGGCGACTTCAACACCAAGACCAACGAGCTGGAGCTTTCCGGCGGCATCGACATCGTTGCCGAGAGTGGCCTGCGAGCCAAGCTGTCGCGCGCCACCATTCAAACCAAGGAGAACATCATCTTCTCCAAGGAGCCGGTGCTCGTCGAGCTGCCCGCCGGCAAGATCCGCTCGAACGAAATGCGCATGCTCAACAAGAGCCGCGAGATCGCCTTCGTCGGCGACGTCGAGGCGCACCTCACCCCACGCCAGGACGACAAGCAAACTGAAGCGGCAAAACCGGCCAGCCCGCTGATCGGCAGCGGCAAGGGACCGATCGACATCAAGGCCAACCGCCTCGATATCGACGACACCGGAAAAACCGCCACCTTTACGGGCAACGTCAAGGCACAGCAGGCCGAGGCAAGTCTCGAAACCGCCGAGCTGGAAGTCGTCTACGAAGGGGGCGACGCGGGTAACGCGGGAGTGCCCGGCGCCGGCGCAAAAATTCAGCGCATCACGTCGAAATCGCCTGTGGTCATGACGCGCGCGCCGAAGGATCGGGTGACTGGCGACAGCCTCGACTATGATGCGATCGGTCAGGTCGCCGTGGTCAACGGCGACGTGAAGATGCAGTCGGGCGCCGACCGCCGCGCCAGCGCCGACAAAGCAACCGTTGATCAGCTCGCCGACACGATAATGCTCAGCGGCAACGTCGTTGCCGTGCAGGGACGCAACCAGCTGAAGGGCGAGCGCCTTTACGCCGAGCAGAAGACGGGCCGCACGCAGCTTTCATCGCCGGCGGTCGGCGGTGGCGAACCAGGCCGCATCTCGACGCGCTTTTTCCGCGGTGATCCATCCGGCGGCGCGCAGTCGGCAAAGCAGAAAATCAAACACGCCGTTGCTGACGCAGCAGGCGCTCCTCTCGGCGTATTTCAGACCGACCCTACTGCGCCGATCGACATCGACGCGCTTCGGCTCGATGTCGACGATCGATCAAAGCAAGCCGTGTTCAAGGGCGACGTCCACGCCGTGCAGGGTGATTTCATTGTCCGCACCTCGTCGCTGCGTGCGTTCTACACCGGTTCAGCCGGCCTCGCCGAGCAAGCAGACCCAAGTGCCCCCAAGCCGGCGGCCGACATCACCCGCATCGAAGCGCGTGGGAAGGTCATCGTCACGTCCAAGAACGGACAGAACGCCAATGGGGAATGGGCCGATTTCGACGTCAAAAACAACCAGGTTGTCCTTGGCGGCGACGTTGTTCTGACCCAGGGCAAGAACGTTGTCCGCGGCACCAAGCTGACGATCAATATGGTTACCGGCGAGGCCGT
>JBAZYB010000170.1:0-8850 GCA_041659545.1 Hyphomicrobium sp. | reverse complement strand
GGACGGGGCATCGGGACTCAAACTCTCGCAGACCCAGATCCGCAAGGCGAAGCCGGGCTTTGTCTTTCACATTTATCCGCAGATTGGCGGCGCGCCTGCCAACGCCAAGGCGTATCGCATCGTCTATCGCTCCACCAATCTCAAGGGTGAACCGATCGCGGTCACCGGCACCGTCATTTATCCAGACACCCCGGCACCAAAGGGCGGACGTGATGTGATCGCCTGGGCGCATTACACCACGGGCGTCTCCGGACGCTGCGCGCCGACGCTGCTTCCAAACCTCTCCGGCACCATCGCCGGACTGGAGGACATGCTCTCACGCGGCTACGTCGTCGTCGCTACCGACTACGAGGGCCTGGGCGCCCCGGGCGTGCACGCATATCTCGTCGGTGAGAGCGAGGCGCGATCGGTGATCGATTCCGTACGCGCCGCGCGCAATCTCAACGGCACCCGCGCCACCAACCGCTTCGCCGTCTGGGGTCACTCGCAAGGTGGACACGCGGCGCTCTTCACCGGACAGATCGTCGGCTCCTATGCACCCGAACTGAAACTCGTTGGGATCGCGACCGCCGCGCCGGCGACCGACCTCGTTGAGTTGTTCAAAGCGCAGAAGGGTTCGATTGCCGGAAACAGCCTCACCGCCATGGCATTGATGTCGTGGTCGCGCACATACGATCTGCCGCTCGACACCGTCCTCGATGAAGGGGTGCAAGCCCAGTTCGCCAAGGTGGCCGAAAGCTGCATTCAATCCATCGGGCAACTTCTCAAGACCCTCAGCCTGGCGCGCCCCTTGAAGAAGGCATTCCTCAAGGCCGACCCGACCGAGGTGCCGGCCTGGCGCGATCTGATGCAGCAGAATTCGGCTGGCAATGCACCGATCAAGGTGCCGGTGTTCATCGCCCAGGGCACTGGCGACGTCACTGTCAAGCCGGACATAACCCTGCGCTTTGCCAAGGCTCTTTGTGCGCGAGGCACACCGGTCACATTGAAGCTCCTGAAGAACGCCTCGCATAGCTTCGCCGCCGAGAAGAGCGCCTATGCCGCCATCCTTTGGATGACGAGGCGCTTCAAGGACCGGCCGGTGCCCAACGACTGTGGCGCCAAGCGAGCCGGCTAGAGAAGGCACGGCTCGAGGGGAAATTTGTAACCGCCAGCGTGCTAGTCAGGCCCGGCCAGAAACACGTGCCGGATCGGTCCATGCTCAGCGCCGCGTTGTCTCTACGTCTCGTCCTCCTTGCCGCTGCCTTCGGCACCATGGTCGGCGCCCTGATCATGTTCTGGCAGGGGTTGGAGCTGACCTTCGACGCCGCGCTGGGGCTCTATCGGCACGCGGACCATAAGCTGATCACCGCCGCGGTGATGGGCGCCACCGATATTTTCCTGTTCGGCATCGTGCTGGTGATCTTCACCTACGCCATCGTCTTCGGGTTCGTATTCAAGCTGGCGCGGCACGACCGCAAAAGGTTGCGCGCCTGGATGCGCCCGACCGGCATGCACGAGCTGAAGACGACGCTGATCGGCGCCATCCTCGTCTACCTCGTCGTCGATTTCGCCACCGACTGGGCCGAACTCGGCCACAACATCAGCTGGACGTTGATCGTCAAGCCGGCATCGATCCTCATGCTGGCGGCGGCGCTGCGTCTGTTCGCCAACGAGCCCAATACCGACGACGACAACAGCACCGACACGGCGCCGACTCCCGCCCCAGCGGCACGGTCGCCGTCAGCGCCGCTGCAGGTTTGAGCGCTCGAAGACCAGCGCCATGCGCGCAAAATCCTTCACCGAAAGATCCTCCGCACGCAGCGTCCCCGCGATGCCGGTGGCCTCCAGCAGCTGTTCCGCATCACCCAATTGCTTCAAGCTCGCACGCAGCATCTTGCGCCGTTGTCCGAACGCCGCCGCCGTCACCTTTGCCAGAGCCTGCGGCGAGCAGGGTGGCGTCGGCTCCTTGTGAGGAATGAACTCGACAACGGCGGATTCCACCTTCGGCGACGGCGTGAATGCCTCGCGCGGAACATGCATCACCACACGCGCCGCCGTGCGCCACTGCGCCAGCACCGAGAGCCGCCCATACGCCTTGCAGCCGGGCGAGGCCACGATGCGTTCCGCGACCTCCTTCTGGAACATCAGCACCATCCGATCAAACCACGGTGGCCACGGTTCACTATCCAGCCAGCCGGTGAGCAGCAACGTCGCGATGCCGTACGGGAGATTGGCGACGATCACCGCCGGGCCAGCCCCCGGCTTAAGTAGCTGCAACCAATCGGCGTGCAACGCATCGCCAAAGTGAACGTCGAGCTGCCCCGGATACCGGTCCGCGATCATTTCCAGGGCCCCACGCACGCGCTCGTCGCGCTCGACGGCAACGACACGCTGCGCACCCTCCAGCAGCAACGCACGCGTCAGGCCGCCCGGACCGGGCCCGACCTCGACCACGGTACGCCCGGTGAGAGACCCGGCGGCGCGGGCGATGCGCCGCGTGAGATTCAAGTCGAGAATGAAGTTCTGCCCGAGGCTCTTCTTCGCCTCCAGACCATAGGCACGCAGAATGTCGCGCAGCGGTGGAAGACCGTCGGGGCTGGCGCCGCTGATCTCTCGCTCGCTTGCCGTCATTGGAGGATCGTCGCCCCGCGCGCCGCGACGATGGCCGAGGCAAGCTTCAACGCCTCGATGAAACTCGTCGGCGAGGCGCGCCCGCGCGCGGCGATGTCGAACGCCGTGCCGTGGTCGGGTGATGTGCGCACGAATGGCAGCCCCAAGGTGACGTTCACCCCTTCATCGAAACCGATGGTCTTCAATGGAATGAGCGCCTGATCGTGATACATGGCCACGACAGCATCGTAGGAGCGTCGCGCCGCGGCATGAAACAGCGTATCGGCGGCATGCGGCCCGGTGACTGACAGGCCCTCGGAGCGCAACTCGGCAATCGCCGGCGCGATGATGTCGACCTCCTCCCGCCCCATGGTGCCTTCCTCGCCAGCGTGCGGATTGAGACCTGCAACGGCGATGCGTGGAGCGGCAATTCCAAAATCGCGTTTCAGAGCAGAGTAGGTGGTACGCACCGTCTCGAATATCAGCCCGCGCGTGATGGCGCTGGGAACGCTTGCCAGCGCGCAATGCACAGTGAGCGGCACGACGCGCAATTCGTGCGAGACGAGCATCATCACCGGCCGGTAGCTGCGGCCGAAATGACGTTCTGCCAGCGCCGCAAGAAATTCGGTGTGGCCGGGAAATGGAAAGTCGTCGCCGCGCACCACGTGCTTGGCGATAGGATTGGTGACGATAGCCGATGCCTCGCCGCGTATGACCGCCGAGGTTGCCGCTTCGATAGCGGCGATGATGGCATGCCTGTTCGCGCTGTCACCCAGGCCCGCTTGAGCGCGCACCGAGAGGGGCGCATGCAACACAGGCAACTCGGTACCGAATACGTCGACGGCATCGGCGGGACTTGCAACAGTCGCCACCGGCACGACTAACCCCAGCGCCCGGGCGCGGTCCGCCAGCGCCTCCTTGTCGGCAAAGACGACGAACGGCTCTAGTCCGCGTTCATGGCGCTCCAGCCACGCGCGCAACGTAATCTCCAACCCAATGCCGGCAGGATCGCCCATGCTGACGGCGAGGGGACGTCGGCGCCTGATATCGGTCGCCGTTGCCATCAGCGGTACTCGATGTGGGCGTCCGTACGCAGATCCTTCAAGTGTTTCTTGGAGAGGATCTCGAATTCCTTCTGCCGCAACTCGTTCTCGGCCGACTCGCGCTTCGTATCTGCGGCCTTGATGACTTTGCGGCCGCATACGGCCCACAACTCGACGCCGTTCTCGCCAATGGTGGCAGGCAGAAGTTCGTCATCGTGGGCGGCGAGCAAAAGGCTGCGCGTGGGCTCCGGCAGACTGCTCGGGCGGCGATCGCCCAAGTTATCGAACCGCGCACCGGTTACGCCGCGCGCCATTGACTCCATATCCTTGCAACCCTTGAACCGACCGCGCAGACTTTCAGCATCGTTGAGGCGCTGGGCAAGTCGTTTCTGATCCTGGTTGGCCGGCAAACTCAATAGAATGCGGTGAATGCGCAACTCCACATCGTCCTGCCCCTCGACGTTGGCCACCAAGCGGTCGACGTCTCGGCTCGCCACCGAGATCTGGTGGCCGAATTTGCGCCGGATGACATCGGTCCACGACAACGACGAGCGGACCCGTTCCCGCATGACCGAGATGCTCGCCCCCATCTTGGCGATATGCTCGGCGAACTGCTTGGTGTCCATTTTGTTGCGTTCCGCCATGCCAGCGAGAATACGCTCCACCTCATCATCGCCGGCTACGACGCTCAGCTTCTTGGCTTCCTGCATCTTCAGGCGCTCATCGATGAGTTCATCGAGCGCCTGCTTGCGCGCCGTCGGGACGTAGTCCTTCTCTATCTGCCGCTTGATATTGGCGACGAACTCGCCCTGCAGCTGCTTCACACGCGACTGCTGCTCCGCTTCCGATTTGGGCGGATTGGCCTTCAGCCGTTTGATGGCAAAGGCCTTGAACTCGTCATTCATCTTCGGCGACTTGAGGCGCGCCTGCAGCTTCTTCTGCATTTCCGGCGCCCCAAGCATAGCCAGCGCTACCCGCTGCTCGATCTCGTACCCCGTAATGGGCTCGTCGTTCACCAGCGCCACGATCGACTGAACGGGGCGGTCCGCCGCGGCATCGGCCTGCGTGGCCTTGGCTGTCATCGTGTGTTTCGATTGACCGAAGGCATCGTGCGGCATGACCTGCGCCGCCGCGACGACGACGAGACACATGAGCAGGGATTGCCGTCCTCCTACGAGCAATCGGCGCGTGTCGATCGAGCGACGCCGTTGAAAGGCTTGGCAGTTGGGTCTGGCAGAGAGCATCGCTCTAACGTTCATAATCCTTGAGGTTTGATAGGCTTAACGCATCCGTCGGCAACGACCGGCGCGGAACAAAGCCTTATCTACGCAAACCTTGGCGGCCACGTGACGTTGAGCCCAGGGCAGGGAGGAGCGCCTCCCAAAGCAGTTCGGCCTGATCTACGACTTGGCCTCGGTCGATTACGTTGTCACGTACCGGCAACGAGCCCGCAGCGGCAGCCCGTTCGCCGCCCAGGGTTAACCGCCCGACTGCTGTTCGCTGAAGTTGAAGTCCAGCGCGTTGGTGGAATATCCGAATTCTCCCAGGTGCTTCAGCTCGAAGCGCAGCATGAGCGTCTGGCCGTCGACCAGATCCGGATTGACGTAGTAGTTGTCGGTGTACGTCGCCGTAAGCACGAAGCACTCGTCGGCGTAGCGCACCTGGATCATGTCCGATGCAAGTTCCTCGGCATCGATGTCGTAGCGCATGGCTGCCGCGAGCGTCCAACGATCCGAAAGCCGCAGGCTGAGGCTGCCGTAGACATCCTCCTGAGCAGTGTCGATACCGTTCGTAGGATCGGTGTTGAGGTAGGCATAGACCGCATTCACCGTGACCGGGCCGACGTTCACCTGACCGCCAGCGTCAAGACGGGCCAGAGCAAAGCTCGATTTCTCGAAGCGAGACTGCGAGACGAACTGCAGGAAGCTCCACGGCGCCACATAGGCGCCAAGCACGTAATCGGAGCGGTCCGTCTGCAGGCCGCTGTACGGCGTGAACACCGGGTTGCCGTTCACGTCATCGCCCGGGTCGGCGTACGGATTGGTGCCGGCGATATGATAACTTTCACCCGCCAGCACGCGGGCGTAACCGCCATTGTTGGCCTGGAAGGTGTACTGCAGGCCGACGTTGGCGCGGGTGCCGACCTCGATCCGGTCATAGCCGGAGAATTTCGTCACCTCGAACAGGTTGGTGTCGTCGAAGACGAGGCTCTGCGCGTCTTCGTTCGGCAGCGTGTTCTGGTCGATCGACGCCTGCCGCGCGATGACCTGGCCGATCGGCTCGATGACGTGCGAGCCACGGGTCGTGTTGGCCACCCACGGATAGGCGACGGTAATGCCACCCAGCGCCAAACCGCGCGCCAGCGAGGTGCTCTCCAGCGGCGCATTCGTATTGTACGGGTCGACGTAGTTGTTGATCTGGTAGAGGTCGCCGCGTAGCTGCGCGAACGGCGTGTAGGTGATGCCGATCTGGTCGGTGAGGCGCCGGCGCCAGTTCACCTCCGTCACCACACGGTTCATCTGCTGATTGCCATCGGCCAAAAGGGCTGCCGCAGTCGGATCCTGGACGTTGGTCAAGCTGAGCGCATTCGTCGTCCACGACAGCTCGCCACCGAGCACGGGGTCGGCGAAGATGTAGTTGTAGTCCATGATCGGATGGGCATACGACTTCGTCTCGTTGGTGCCCGGTGTCGTGTAGCCGAGATCGGTGAACTGATATGCGGCCAGCTCGAAGAAGTTGCGGTCCGATAGGCCGGCGAAGAAGATCTTGTTGACCCGGTCCGTCAGCAGGATGTTGTCGAGCTTGTAGAACCGGCGGAATTCGTCGTCGGTTTCCGCCGTGATGTCCCAGCCGAACTTCCACCAGCTGCCGAGGTTGAACAGGCCCTTGGTGTCGATGCTGCCGCGCCAGCCGTCGTACTGGTCGCGATCGACAATTGAGGACGGCAGGTCGGCCGCATCCTGATCGATGCCGGCGCCCTTGATGTAGTACTGGCCGTTCTCGGTGCGGTGCCGCCATTCACCCTGCCACAGCACACCCTGCCGCGTTGAGTACGTCGGGTAGAAGGTGAAGTCATAGTTCGGCGCCAGCGCGAAATAATAAGGAATGGTGGTGCTGTAGCCGAGGTTGTCCGAGATCGACGGCTGCGGCATCAGGAAGCCGGACTTGCGCTTCACCGACGGATCAGCGTGCTCGAAATACGGCGTGTAAAGGACCGGCACGCCGAACAGCTCGAACCGGGCGTCCTGGTAGGTGATGGTCGCCGCCTGCTGGTCGTGCACGACGGTCGCCGCGCTCAAGCACCACAGCGGCGGCATGCCGTCGGAGGTCTTACACGGCGTAAAGCGCCCATTGGTGAACACGGTCGTGTTGCCGCCCCGCCGCGTCGCCTTCTCGGCCGCGATGCGTGTGTCATCGCTGGCCACCACCGACAGCTGCGAAACGAAGCCGTCGCGGAAATCGTCGGTGAGCGTGTAGCGGTCGGCGCGAACGATATTCCCGTTCGGCTCTTTGAGGACCACGTTTCCGACCGCCGTCAGCGTATTCGCCGACTGGTCGTAAACCACTTGGTCAGCAGTCAGGATGTAGTTGTTGTAGAAGATCTCGACGTTGCCGCGCGCGATGACGCGGTTGCCGCCGGTGTCATAGACGAGCTCGTCGCCCTGCAGATAGAGCGGCTGCGATTTGTCGATGTTGCGTGAAGGGCCCACGAGGCTTTGCTTCGGGAACGACGTCTGACGCTGCACACCGGGCGCAAGCGTAGACGGATCCTGAGCGTAAGCGTCGAAGCTGGGGGCAAGTAAGGTTGAGAAACACGCAAGCACGATCAACCGCACCCAGCCAGCACCCATTCGGCGCCAGCAGGTGACGCGCGACGATCCGCAACCCTCATGCGGTGTCCGCGTTGAACGCATCACTCAGCCATCCTCCTGGTGCAACAGTACCGTAGCCGAGACAACCATCACTAGGACCACGGGCAACCAGATCGCCGCCCAAGGGGACGTCAATCCAGCCACGCCGACTTGTCGGGAGACTTCCGAAAGTAGAAAGAAACCAAAACCCCCCACCAGTCCTGTAATGACCATAGTCTGGATGCCGCCCCCGCGGAATGACCGTAACGACACAGTGGCTGCCAAAAGGACCATCGCTGCGCACAACAATGGCCTTGACATCAAAGCTTCATATTGAATGCGCAAGCGGTCTGCTGAAAGTTTAGCCTTTTCAGCTACTTCGATCAGACCCGGCAGTTCCCAGAACGAAACCGAGAACACCGTTCCCAGCGCATCCGCGACGCGGTCCGGTGTAAGGTATGTGGACACGAGGTAGATATCGAATTTTTCCGGCTCTCGGCCGATGCGCACGACCCACGCTTCCGTCACCTCCCAGTAGCCCTCGTGCAGGTCGGCGCGCTTACCGTCGATCCGCTCCACGAAGTGCCCTTCGCTGTCGAAGATGAACACCGACACACCGTGCAGGGTGAGTCCGCGGTTAGAGGCGATGGCCGCGCTGATGACCGACTGCCCGTCGGCCCCGTTCTGGCGCAGCCACGAGGCGCCTGACTTCGAGCGCAACAGATTGGTTTCCTTGCCGAAAGCCTCGGCATAGAGGCCTTCCGCCGCCGTACGACCGGACGCGGCCAGGGGATTGAAGACGGTCGCCGTCAACAGCCCCACGAAAAAGGCCACGACGATCCCCGGGCGCAAAAACTGCCAAACCGACATCCCGCCGGCCCGCATGACCGTGAGCTCGCTCTTACGGCTGAGCTGCAGCAGGGCAAAGATCGAGCCGACAAGGACCGCGAAGGCAATGAGGAACTCGGCGTAGGCCGGCAGCCGCAGGAGGGCGATCAGCCCCAAGGTCATCAGTGGCACCTCGCCGTATTTTCCCGACTGGCGCAGCAGCTCGACGAAATCGATCAGATAAATCAGCACCGAGCAGAGCAGGAAGACCGACAGGATCGCTACCAGGAATCGGGTGCCGATATAACGACCGAGGGTGGGGTTGCGGAACATGGCCTACCTCCTCCCCCCAGCGGCATCGACCGCGCGGCGTCGACCCGGAATGAGGCTTCCGACGCGGGCGAATGCCTCGATGATCGGATCTAGGATCAAGCCCGGGAAGCGGGAGGTCGAAAGCCGGCGTCGGGCCCGCTCCATGACCATCAGCGAGGCGAGCATCCCCGACAGCGGCAAGACGTAGAGCAGGGGGGCTGCGG
>JBAZYB010000169.1:0-8940 GCA_041659545.1 Hyphomicrobium sp. | reverse complement strand
CAGGTGCTCGTGCCTTCGACCTGCGGCAAAGCGATGTCCGCCTCGAGCCCGTAGACCATCATCCCCGACTGGTAGTTGTATCCCGCCTGACCGCCGACAAAGGCGCCCGTGGCGACGTTGGGATTACCGAAGATCGAGGCCCCGAGTGGGTCGGAGATGTCGCTGGAATTGCCGAGGCCGCCAAGCTGGGCGCCGACGTAAAAGCCTGTCCACGAGAATGGAGGGGCCGGGGCGGCAAAGGATTTTGGCTCGCCGTCGGCAAGTGCGGGAATGGCGAAAAAGAAAACCGCTGCGCCATGCAAGGCGGCAGCGCAAGGGCGGCGCCACGTCGTCATCGAATATCTCCAGTGTCCATGAAGATCGACTCGACGCAACGACTTCTTAGGCAACGCTAGATGATTCGTTGAACGGGTTTCAAATCGAATGCGCGTTGCTGCTACGGGAAAGATTGCAATCCCGGGCGGGCAGAATAAATCCTGCGTCGCCATCCAGCCGAGGACATCACATGCCCAGAACAATGATCTGCACGTTGAGCTTCGCCGTTTGCGCGGCGGCATTGGCCGCGCCGGCGGCAAGGGCCGATGACAGCGCGATCATCACCTCGTGCATCTCGGGCGAGACGAAGGCCGGGCGCGCGGTGACGGGCTGCATCGGGCGCATCGCCGATCCGTGTGCCGAGACGCCAGACGGGCAGTCAACGGTCGGCGAGGTCGCCTGTGCGCAGAAGGAGACGACGGTCTGGGACCACGTGCTCAACGATGAGTACGGGCGGCTACTGCACCTGTTGAAGCCGGAAGCTGCCGAAGACGTGCGCAAGGCGCAGCGGATCTGGATCACGTCGCGCGATGCCGACTGCCGCGTGCCGTACTACTTTTACGAAGGCGGCAGCATCGTGCAGATCCTTGGGGCACGGTGCATGCTCGACCACACCGCGGGGCGCGCCATACTCATCCGCTCGTGGCGGGAGATGGCGCAGGGCGAATAACTGCCCCCTGCTACGCGATCAGTCCTTGGCGCGTTCGACGTAGGATCCGTCCGCGGTCATGATGACGACACGGGTGCCGGTGCCGATGTGGGGCGGCACCATGATACGCGCGCCGTTCGACAGCTTGGCGGGCTTATAGGACGACGAGGCGGTCTGGCCTTTGACCACCGGATCGGCCTCAACGATCTCCAGCGTCACGCGCGCCGGAAGCTCGATGGCGATGGGTACGCCTTCGTGGAGCGAGAGCGAGCAAGTCATGCCTTCCTGCAGCCACTGTGACTGGTCGCCCATGACGTCCTTCGACACGGCGATCTGGTCGAACGTCTCGGGATGCATGAAGGTGTAGCCGTGGTCATCCTCGTAGAGGTAGTTGTAGTCCTTCTCGTCGAGGTAGGCGCGCTCAACCTGGTCGGTGGTGCGGTAGCGCTCGGTCACCTTCACGCCGTCGGCGATGCGGCGCATCTCCAGATGCGTCACCGGGGTGCCCTTGCCGGGATGGATGTTCTCGGCATGGATGACGACGGCGAGCTTGCCGTCGAGATCGAGCACGTTGCCCTTACGCACCGAAGAGGCAATGACCTTAGCCACGTAATTCTCCATTATGGAGGCCGGCGCCGGCGCTAGGCGCGCTCGCGAACGGCCGATAGGGGATGCTTGGGCGCTCTCATACCCTTTCCGGGCCCAAAGGCCAAGGAGGGGCCGGGTCACGGCCAGCCTTAATTGTCGGCCCCCATTACAGGGGCGTTTTTGGGAAGCAACATGAGTTTTGATCGTCCGTGGTGGCATCCCGAGGCGCACGCCGATCGCCGGCCCTTCCTACTGGCCCGGGGCCAGATCAAGGCCGCGGTCAGGACCTATTTCGAGACGCGCGGGTTCATCGAGGTCGATACGGGCTGCCTGCAGATCTCGCCCGGCAACGAAATGCACTTGCACGCCTTCCAGACCGAACTGACCGGCCCGGACCTCTCCCGGCAACCCCTTTACCTGCACACCTCGCCCGAGCTTGCCTGCAAGAAGCTGCTCGCCGCCGGTGAGCGGCACATCTTCAGTTTTGCGCCCGTGTTCCGCAATCGGGAGCGCGGCGCGCTGCACGCCCCCGAGTTCACCATGCTCGAATGGTACCGGGCCGATGAGCCCTACGAGGCGGTGATGGAAGACTGCGCGGCGCTGCTGAAACTGGCAGCCGAAGCTACCGACAACCGCTTCGTCTCCTGGCGCGGGGTGACGTGCAATCCGCGCACTGAGCCTGAACGCTTGAGCGTGACGGAAGCATTCGCGCGCTATGCGGGCATAGACCTGATGGCAACGCTCGGTCCGGGTGGGAACGATCGCGACGCCCTCGCCGCGTCTGCCGAGGCAGCCGGCGTGCCGGCCCGCGGCGACGACACGTGGGCCGACATCTTCGCCAAGCTGCTGACGGCGCTAATCGAGCCCAAGCTCGGCATAGGCCGGCCCACGTTGCTGATCGACTATCCGGCGAGCGAAGCGGCGCTGGCACGGCCGAAGGTGGACGATCCGCGGCTCGGCGAACGCTTCGAGCTCTATTGCTGCGGCGTTGAGCTTGCCAACGGTTTTGGGGAATTGACCGATCCTGAGTTGCAGCGCCAGCGGCTCGAAGAAGAAATGGACAAGAAGCAGGCGCGCTACGGCGAGCGCTATCCCATCGATGAGGCGTTCATTGCGGCGTTGGCGCAAATGCCGCCGGCTTCCGGGTGCGCGCTCGGCTTCGATCGCCTGGTCATGCTGGCGGCCGGTGCGACGCACATCGATCAGGTGTTGTGGACGCCGCTGCCACGCGGATTGTAAGCCCGGCGGCGCGGTGCAATCTGGACTTTGGCGAACGAAGCGCCATATTTCCATCATGACCAGCGCCCGCGAAACAAAGCTGACCGACAAGCAGTTTGCGCTCATCGCGCGCGCGCTGGCGGAGCCGCGCCGGTTCCAGATCCTCGAGCAGATCGGCAAGTGCGAGGCGTCGCTGCCGTGCGCCGCCGTGCTCGAAAAGCACGAGGTGAGCGCCGCGACGCTGTCGCATCACCTGAAGGAACTGGAAACCGCGGGCCTTATCGAAGTGACCCGCACAGGCAAGTGCATGAGCATGGCCGTCAACCGCGACATCCTACGCGCCTACCTCGGCCGACTCTCGAAAATTTAGCTCTACCCGTCCCCCTTGATTTCCCCCGTTCGACAATTAGATCACCGTCTGACTTAGACGTTTATCTAATTGTCATACCAACAGGAGACGGGTTATGGGCAAGCTGCAGGGGAAAGTCGCAGTTGTTACCGGGGCGTCCAAGGGCATCGGAGCCGGGATCGCCAAGGCGTTCGCGGCCGAAGGCGCCGCTGTCGTCGTGAACTACGTCTCGAG
The DNA here is from genome assembly GCA_041659545.1 of Hyphomicrobium sp. Lineage (GTDB taxonomy): Bacteria > Pseudomonadota > Alphaproteobacteria > Rhizobiales > Hyphomicrobiaceae > Hyphomicrobium_A. The sequence continues at coordinate 5,587 of JBAZYB010000169.1, read as the reverse complement.
CCGCGAGGGTGCTGATAAAGTCGTCGCGGAGATCACCGCCAAGGGCGGCAAGGCCGTCGCTGTCGGCGGCGACGTCTCCAAATCGGCGGCTGTGCTGGCCCTGTTTGAGGCTACGAAGAAGGCGTACGGGCGCCTCGACGTTCTCATCAACAATGCCGGTGTCTATGCGTTCTCGCCTGTCGAGGGCGTCACCGAGACCGAGTTCCATCGGCAGTTCAACATCAACGTCCTTGGCTCGACCCTCGCTGCGCAGGAGGCCGTGAAGCACTTCGGCGAGGGCGGTGGATCAATCATCAACGTCGGCTCGGTCGCCGGCTCCAACCCACCCGCGTACTCGGTCATCTATTCGGCCACCAAGGCGGCGCTCGACGCGGTTACGCAGGTTCTCGCCGCGGAACTCGGCCCGCGCAAAATCCGCGTCAATTCACTCAATCCCGGTGGCGTCGAGACGGAAGGCACGCATAGCGCTGGCGTCATTGGCAGCGATTTCGAGAAGGACATGATCCGCCGCACTTCGCTCGGGCGGCTCGGCCAGCCCGACGACATCGCCAAAGTGGCGGTGTTTCTCGCGTCAGACGATGCGGCCTGGATCACCGGCGAACGGATATCGGTTTCGGGCGGCTACCGCTGATCTGTCCTTACAAACGATGCGGCAGGCGGGGTTGTCCCGCCTGCCGAGCAACGGATCGTATCATTGGCCGAACTTGAAGCCGTTGAAGCGGTAGTTGATGCCGACGCGGACGAGCGAGCCATCCGTTGCGACGTTCCATGTGTTGGCGCCGATGCTGACGCCGGCCGGTGTCGTCAGGGTGACCGATCCAATGTCGTAGTAGAGATACTCGACCTTGGCGGTCCAAGCGCCCTCGAGCGCTGCCTCGAAGCCGCCGCCAATCGTCCAGCCGTTGCGGAAACTGGTGGTCGACGCGCTGACCACGGGCGTAGAGCAAAGGATATCGCACGCCTCGAGCACCGATACGGTCGTATCGGCGCCGAGATAGCCGCCGGTGGCATAAAGCATCCAGCCATTCATCAGCACTCCGAGGCGGGCGCGGAGCGTCATGTAAAAGCCGGCGTCGGTCGTGGTTGAGGCATCATAGCCGAACGGAACGTAGTAGCCGCCTGAGCCTGCGAGGCCAAGGTTGCCGAGGTCGCCCTCGATGCCGTAAACGACAGGTCCGGTCTGCCAGTTGTAGCCGAGCGTGCCGCCAGCCACGAGACCACTTGGTGAGGCACTCCACGAGTCATCGAGCGTGACACCGTTGCGGCCGTTGGCTTCGGAACTGCCCCACGTGCCGCCGAGGTGCGCGCCGATATAGAAGCCGGTCCAACCCATGGGAGCCGGCGCGTACGTGGGAGCGTAGTCGTAGGGGCCATCACTCAGTGCCCGGCCCGACGCTCCACCCACAGCAACGCACGCAACAAGCAAAGCAAACCAATGACGACGCATCAACGCCTCCTCGTAATCCACCAACTGAAGGGACGCATGCACTCGATGGCGCCATCGGTACGCGAAATTGAACGCAGGGTCGCCGCGTTATCCCCGTGTGTCCCCGCTATTAACAGCGCGCGAGGCGAACTTTGCCCCATGTGGCACGTTCAGCACGCTATGCTTCGGTACGGCCTCGACGCGTGATCGGAACGACGCCATGAGCGCAATTCGCAGGACATTGACGACGGTAGGCGATCTGGCGGACGCGGGTCTGATCACGCGCACGCGCGCGACAGAGATAAGCGATGTCGGTGCGCGCTACGCGGTGGCTATCACACCGGCGATGGCGCAGCTGATCGACACGGACGATGCGGACGATCCCATTGCCCGCCAGTTCGTGCCCGATGTGCGCGAGCTGGAGCGTCATGCGGCCGAGAGCGATGATCCGATCGGCGATGAACTGAAGAGCCCGGTCGCGGGGATCGTGCACCGATACGCGGACCGCGTGCTTTTGAAGCTCGTGAGCATCTGCCCGGTCTATTGCCGCTTCTGCTTTCGCCGCGAAATGGTCGGGCCTGGGAGCAGCGGCACGCTTTCCGATGCCGATCTTGCCGCCGCAGTCGAGTACGTGCGCCAGCATCCCGAAATATGGGAGGTCATTCTTACCGGGGGCGACCCGCTGATCCTCTCGGCGCGGCGCGTCGCCGAAGTGACCGAGGCGCTCGGCGCCATCGCACACGTGAAGATTCTACGCTGGCATTCGCGCGTGCCTGTCGTCGCGCCCGAGCGCGTCACGACGCAGCTTGTCTCGGCGCTGCGCGCATCGTCGAAATCCGTATATGTGGCCCTGCACGCCAACCATCCGCGCGAATTGACCGACGCGGCGCGGGATGCGTGTGCCCGGCTCGTCGACGGCGGCGTGGCGATGGTGAGCCAGAGCGTGCTGTTGAAAGGCATCAACGATGACGCCGACACGCTGGACGCGCTGATGCGCCGTTTTGTCGAGCTGCGCATCAAGCCCTACTACCTGCATCACGGTGACCTCGCGCCGGGCACATCGCACCTGCGCACCAGCATCGCCGATGGACAGGCGCTGATGCGCGCTCTGCGTGCGCGACTGTCCGGACTTGCCATGCCGACGTACGTGCTCGACATCCCCGGCGCGTACGGGAAAGTGCCGATCGGTCCGGGATACGCGCAAGGGGGTGAGCGGGGCATGTTTTCGGTCGAAGACCGGCATGGCCGGCAACACGTGTACGAGGACTGCTGCGCCGGTCCGCGGGCCCCAGAATGATCGGGACACCTCAGCCCAGGACGGCGACTTTGTAGGTGAGCAGCAGCAAGACCGTCGCAATCGCAGCGCCGATCGAGGCCCAGTACCGGCCACTGGCGTGGCAGAGGAGCGCCAGGGCCAACACCCCTGCCGTGAAGAGAGCGCTGCCGACGAAGGGTGAGACCTGAGCGAGCGTCAACTCCAGCCCTGTCACGTACTGCAGCCTGAAATACTCACCCAGAGACCGGATAATGATGAGCAGCAGGACGCCGACGGCGACTTGCGAGCCACGCTGCGGAGTGAGAAGCGCCATAGACTAAGGATCCCTCCAAGTCTGCTTGCGCGCGATAATGTCCTGGGTCAGACTGCCGCAAAATAAAAATTATGACAAAAGCCCGCCCGGGAGGAACCTCTATGAACGAGCAGACCAAGCGCCAGACGTTTTTCGGTGCATGCCCCCACGACTGCCCCGACACCTGCGCCATGGTCTACGAGGTGGACGACGGCAACCTCGTCAACGTGAAGGGCAACAAGGACCACCCGATCACCCGGGGCACCCTGTGCGTCAAGCTGAAGGACTTCCACGACCACCACCGCAATCCCGACCGCCTCATGTACCCGCTGCGCCGCGTCGGCCCCAAGGGTTCCGGCCCCAACGGGGGCAATAATTTCGAGCGCATTACGTGGGAAGAGGCTATCGCCGAAATCGGCCGCCGCTGGCGCGAAACCATTGCCGAGTACGGCTCGCAGGCCATCATGCCCTACAGCTACCTGGGCAACATGGGGCTCGTGCAGGGCATCAACTCGGGCGATCCGTTCTTCAATCGGCTGGGCACGACCGTCAACGAAAAGACCTTCTGCACGTCCGGCTCATCAACCGCTTGGCTGCTGACCAACGGTCCGACCGGCGGCGTCGATCCCGAGAGCTTCGTGCACTGCAAGTACATCGTCATCTGGGCGTGTAACTCGATCTCGACCAACCTGCATCACTGGCCGTTCGTGCTCGAAGCGCAAAAGCGCGGCGCGAAGATCGTCGTCATCGATGCGTTCCGCTCGCGCACGGCAAAGGCGGCCGACTGGCACATCTGCCCCAAGCCCGGCACCGACGGCGCGCTGGCCATGGGCATCATCAATTCGATGGTGGCGCAGGGTCTCGTCGATGAGGATTACGCTGAGAATTACACCGTCGGCTATCCGGAGCTGAAAGAACGGGCGAAGGACTTCACGCCCGAGTATGTGGAGAAGGTCACGGGTGTGAAGGCGGCGGATGTCGTCAAGTTCGCGCGCGAATTCTGCACATCGCAGCCCTCTGCTATCCGCATCGGCGTCGCCATCGAGCGTTCGGCGGGCGGGGCGCAGGCGTCGCGCGCCATCTACTGCATCCCGGCACTGGCGGGCTCGTGGCGGCACGTCGGCGGCGGCGTGCTGCAGCTACCGCTATGGGAATTCCCCGTCGATTGGGTGAAGGCTGCGCGTCCCGACTTCATCAAGCCGGATACGCGCGTGGTCAACAATCTGCGCTTGGGACAGGCGCTGAACGGGGAGATGAAGCTCGATCCACCGATCAAGAGCCTGTTCGTGTTCTGCACCAATCCGGTGAGCCAATCGCCGGAGACGAATAAGATCGTCGAGGGGCTGAAGCGCGAAGATCTGTTCACCGTCGTCGCCGAGCACTTCATCACCGACACGGCCAAGTATGCCGACATCATCCTGCCGTCGGCGATGGCCGCCGAGGCGGAAGACATGATGTGGTCGTGGGGTCACTTCTACCTGACGTACAACGAAAAGGCGATCGACCCGCCCGCCGAGTGCAAACCGACGAGCGAGATGTGGCGTCTGCTCGCCGCGGAGATGGGCTTCGATGATCCGGTCTTCAAAATGACCGACGCTGAGCTGTGCGCCGCCTACATCCAGTGGGACGACGCGAAGATGGCGGGCGTCGACATGGACTATTTCAAGGAGCACGGCTATTTCCGCATCAACGTCGGAACAGCCGATGACCGCGCCCCGCATACGCAGGGCAACTTCCCGACGCCGTCGGGCAAGGTCGAAATGCTGCTGAACGACGCCAAGAACTTCGTCGCCGGTCCATTCCGCGCCATGTACGAAGGTCAGCAGGACGGCGGGCCGATCGATCCCCTGCCCGGCTATCAGCCGGTGCGGGAATCGCCAGAGACGAACCCGGAACTCGCCAAACGCTTTCCGCTCAATATCATCTCGCCGAAGAGCCACGCGTTTCTCAACTCGTGCTACGCCAACGAGCCGCACAAGATCCGCATCCAGGGTGAGCAGTTCGTGCTGATCTCGCCGGTCGACGCCGAAGAGCGGAACATCCGCGAAGGCGATCCGGTGCGCGTCGAGAACGGGCGTGGCAACTTCGAGGGCGTGGCGCGGGTCACCGACGACGTCAACCCGGGGATCGTCGTGGCGACACTCGGCTACTGGCGCTCGCTCAATCGCTCCGACGGATCGGTCAACTCCATCTCGTCGGACGCCTGGTCGAGCATCGGGCGCGCGCCGACGTTCTCGGACAACCTCGTCGAGGTGCGACGCGTCAACTGACGCCACACGACCAGGACGATCTATCTAAAGGCGCTGCGGTGGACCGCGGCGCCTTTTTTTGCAGGCCTCACCGGTTGCGTCGGGCGCATACAGCTGGACTTCGTCGCCCAGATGCCTCGCTTGCAACTCGCAGCGGTTGGGGAACGTTTACCTGCGCCGCTGCACAGTTCGGCGCGGGCTGAAATCTAGAAAGGCGAGCGGCGCGTGGATCTCGTTGGCGATATAGGTGCCACCAATGCGCGGTTTGCGCTGGTAGATGGCGACGGCACGCTGTGCAGCGGGGCCGATCTCCTGTGCCGCGATCATGCGACGATGGCCGACGC
>JBAZYB010000168.1:0-8983 GCA_041659545.1 Hyphomicrobium sp. | reverse complement strand
GGCCGTCGCCTCGAACATGCTGAAAAGCTTAGAGGATATGGTCGCAACCGCGCGCTCGGACGCAGCCAGCGAAGCACCTGCGGCAGCAGCGGTTCCACCGGCCGCGCCGGAAGTTCCAGATCCCTCAGCGACCGCCATGCCGGCCCCAACCCGGCATAGTCTCGCGCAGAGCACCACCGTGCCGGTGCCTGTGACCTTCGTCTTCAACGAGGCGACGCTCACTGGCGATGGGCGCCGAGCAGCCTCGCTGCTGCTCGAATACCTGCAGCTGAAGCACTTTCCGAAGGTGACGCTAACCGGGCACGCAGACGAGCGCGGCAGCGATGACCTCAATCTCGACCTTTCCCGCGAGCGGCTGGAGACAGTTGCCCACTTCCTCCGCGAAGGCGGCTTCAAGGGACAGCTCGAACTGATCCCGAAGGGCAAGTCGGAACCCTATAGCGGCGTCGAGCGCGGCGATTTCAGCCAGGAGGATCTCTGGCAGCTCGACCGCCGCGTCGAGCTGGTCGTCGCACGCTGACCGCCCCCGGGGTTGCCACGAAGGAGAGTCGCCTGCGCCAGAGACCGCCCGTCAGGTTGGTGGCGCGACCCGTCCAATGCCCTTGTCGCCTCGACCGTCGAGCACCTCGATCAGGCGCTTGCGGATCGCCTCCTGACGCGGCTCGTTGACAAGTTTTTTGCCCGTCAGATCTGTCACATAAAAGACGTCGACAGCCTTCTCGCCGAAGGTGGTGACGTGCGCCGAGGTGATGTCCAGCATCAGGTTCGAGAGCGTGCTCGTCAGCTCGTAGAGGAGGCCCGGCCTGTCGCGCCCCGCCACTTCGATAACCGTAAACTGATCCGACAGAGCATTGTTGATGATCACGTCCGGCTCGACCGTGAAAGCCATGAACCGGCGCGTCGGCGCCGGCCGCTCCGCCAGCAGCGTGTCGAGCCACGCATCGCCGCGCAAAAGCCGGCCGATTAGCTCGCCGATCCGCTTGCCGCGGCGCAATTCGTCCTCGTCGTCCTTGAATGCGCGGTTGAGGAGGAACGTGTCGAGGGCATAGCCGTCGCGCGTCGTCATGATATGCGCACCGGCAATGTTCGCGCCCGTCGCGGCGCAGGCACCTGCAAATAGCGACAACAAGCGTGGGTGGTTCGGCGCAACGACGGTCAGCTCGGTGATTGCGGTAAATGCATCAGTGCGCGTGTCGTTGGCAACATGCAGCCCCTCCTGCTCGGCCCGACGCAAAAGCCGTGCGTGCTCAACCCGCCGCTCGGCATCCGTCCGCAGCCAATAATCAGGGTAGTGGCGATCGATGTAGCGCTCGATCTCGGCAGGCGTCCAATCGGCCAGCGACCCCCGCAGCGCTTCTTGCGCCTCGGCCATGCGCTGGCTGCGTTTGACCTGGGTGTGACCACCGGCAACGAGCGGCTCGGTCTCGTAATAGAGAGTACGCAGAAGCTGGCCCTTCCAGCCGTTCCACACACCGGGGCCGACGGCGCGAATATCGGCGACCGTGAGCAGCAACAGCAGCTTCAGTCGCTCCGGACTCTGCACCACGTCTGCAAAGTCGCGGATCGTCTTCGGATCGGAGAGATCGCGGCTCTGCGCGATGTTGCTCATCGTCAGATGTTGCTCGATGAGCCAAACGGTCGTTTCGGTCTCGGCGGGCGTTAGACCCAAGCGCGGGCAGAGCTCGCGCGCGATCCGCGCCCCGACGATCGAGTGATCCTCGATTTGACCCTTGCCGACATCGTGTAGGAACGCGGCGACATAAAGTGCCCGCCGGTTCTTGACCGAACCCATGATCTCCGTCGACAGCGGCAACTCTGCGATCGCTCCGCCGCGCTCAATGTCGGCCAGCATGCCGACCGTGCGCACCAAATGCTCATCGACGGTGTAGCTGTGATACATGTTGAACTGCGTCATGCCGACGACGCGCCCGAAATCGGGAACGAAGCGCCCGAGTACGCCGGCCTCATTCATGCGCCGCAGCGACATCTCGGGATTGGCATGCCCCGTCAGCAGATCGACAAAGATGCGGTTGGCTTCCGGGTTCGTGCGCAGATCGTCGTCTATCAGCCGCTTCGAGTGCCGCAACAGCCGAATCGCATCGGGGTGCAAAAACGAGCCAGACAGATGAGCTTCGGCGAAGAAGCGCACGAGGTTGACAGGATCGCGCTTGAAGACGTCCGGATCGGCGACATTCAACCGATCATTGTCGATGCGAAACTCGGTGCGCGCGCGCAGCTGCCGGCGCTGTTTCCAGTTCAACGGGTGCAAAAAGCGGCCGATCCCCGGTGAGGCCTTGAGTTGCTGCATCTCCAGCGCCGAGCACAGGATCGTCGTGAGATCGCCGACGTCCTTGGCTACGAGGAAGTAGTGCTTCATGAACCGTTCGACGCCGCGCAGTCCGCCTCGATCCTTGTAGCCGAGTTGCGCCGCCAGCCACGGCTGGACATCGAACGTCAGCACTTCCTCGGCACGCCCGCTTGAGAAATGCAGGAAGCAGCGAATGGTCCACAGGAAATCTTCGCAACGCCGGAATGTTGTCACCTCATCCGGACGGAAGATCCCCGCTGCCACCGTCGCAGCGCCAACGCCCTGACCATAGAGATACTTCGACAGCCAGTGCAGCGTGTGCAGGTCACGCAGTCCACCCTTGCCGTCCTTGACGTTGGGCTCGACCCGGTAACGGCTTCCGCCCACCTGCCTATGCCGGGTGTCGTGCTCGGCCATCTTGGCGTCGATAAAGGCACGCGCCGAACCGACCACCACCTCGTTGTGGAAACGATCCTCGAACTCGGCGTACAGCTGCGCGTCACCATGGATGAGACGCGCATCGAGCAGCGCCGTACGCACCGTGATGTCAGAACTCATCTTCACGCATTGGTCGACCGTGCGCGTCGCATGCCCGACCTTGAAGCCTAGGTCCCACAGCATGTAGAGCATGTATTCGGCGACGCTCTCGCCCCAAGCCGTCTGCTTATAGGGGAGCAGGAAAAGCAGATCGATGTCGGAGCCCGGCGCCAGCAACGCGCGGCCATAGCCGCCGGTGGCGACGATAGCCATGCGTTCGGCATCGGACGGGTTCGTAGCGCGATAGACGTGCGCGACAGTGTAGTCGTAGAGGACGCGGATCAACTCGTCCTGAAAATGGGAAAGCCCCGACGCGCACCGCCGGCCGCTGTGATCGGCCTCGAGGCCCCGCCGCGCGGCATCCCGCGCCTCCGCGACCAGCTCCTTCAGCCGCTCGATGAGGGCGCCGCGCGCCTTGGCCGCGTCGTCCCCGTTGGCACGGAAGTTGGCCGTTAGCTCTGCGCGCAGCTGGCGAGAGTCGAAATACGGAGCTGTGTGTTGGATCGCCTTATCCATGAACCCTTTGCGGCGCCTGGGCAGACGAGCCGCGGTCTCCTGACTAGCGTTCGGGCTCCCCGCGCCTGTGGCGGAGTGCCTTCAGCCTATAGATGGCATCGAGCGCGGCACGTGGGCTTAGCTCATCGGGCTGCAATTCATCGACCGCCTTCTCCACCGGTGAGGGGCCGGCAGGCGAAGGCGACGTTCCCGTGCGACTTACAGCAAACAGTGGCAACTCGTCGAGGCCGCCGTTCTTGGCGTTCTTCCGGCTCTCGGTCTTTTCGAGCAAGGCCAGCACCTCACGCGCGCGGTTGACCACGTCAGCAGGCAGACCGGCGAGCTTGGCAACCTGGATCCCATACGATCGGTCGGCCGCCCCGGGCTTGACCTTATGCAGGAACACGATCTCGTCGTGCCATTCGCGCACATCGATTGTCACGTTGGCAACGCCTTCGAGACGTCGGGAGAGCGCCGTCAGCTCATGATAGTGCGTTGCAAAAAGCGCCCGTGCTTTCAGCACGTCGTGCAAATACTCGACCGTCGACCAGGCAATCGACAGCCCATCGAAGGTGGCTGTGCCACGCCCGATCTCATCGAGAATGACCAGCGAGCGCTCGCTTGCCTGATTGAGAATGGCCGCAGTCTCCACCATCTCGACCATGAACGTCGACCGCCCGCGCGCCAGATCGTCGGAGGCGCCAACGCGACTGAAGAGACGGTCGACCGCGCCAATCGTGGCGGATCGTGCCGGCACGTAGGAGCCCATCTGCGCCAACACCGTGATCAGCGCATTCTGGCGCAGGAAGGTCGACTTGCCTGCCATGTTGGGGCCGGTGACGAGCCAGATGCGCCCCTGCGGCGTCACCTCCTCGTCGCCCGCAGATGTACTCCTACCGAGGACGCAGTCGTTCTCGATGAAAGGACCGGACCGCGCCGCTCGCAACGCCTGCTCCACCACCGGATGGCGCCCACCGCGGATGTCGAACACCTGGCTCCCGTCGACGACGGGCCGCGTGTAGCCCTCAGTCCGGGCGAGTTCCGCCAGCGCCGTGGTTGCATCGAGTTCCGCCATGGCCGCAGCGGCGCGCCCGAGACCTGATGCCTCGCGCTCGATCGCCATGGCCAGTTCGGCGAATATCTCCTGCTCGACGTTTAGCGCCCGCTCCGTCGACGCGGCGATGCGACCCTCGATGTCGATGAGATCGACGGTTGAGAAGCGCACCGCATTCGCCATGGTCTGGCGATGTCGGAACTCCGCCGACAACGGCTCTTCGAGTAGCGGCTTGGCGTTGCCCTGCGTCACCTCGATAAAGAAGCCGAGGATGTTGTTGTGGCGCACCTTGAGCGACTTGACGCCGGTCCGCTCGACATACCGCGCCTCCAGTCCGGCCATGACACCGCGGCCATCCTCTTTGAGACGCCGTGCCTCGTCCAGTTCGCTGCGATAGCCCTCGCGCACGAAACCGCCGTCACGCTTCAGATGCGGGGGCTCATCGACCAGCGCCGCGGCCAGTGCATTGCGCAAATCGGAGCCAACCGCCTGCAGCTCGTCAGCGATGCGACCAAGCTCGGCGGGAAGGCCCATACCGGCACCCGCTCCGGCAAGAAGGTCTGCACAGATCTTCGTCACCGCGAGGCCGTCGCGCACCGCGCCGAGGTCGCGCGGCGAACCCCGGCCGAAGCCGAGCCGTGACATGGCGCGCGCAATGTCAGGGGCGGAACGCAGTGCCTCGCGCAGATCGCGGCGTAGGCTCTCTTCGCCCATGAGATAGCCGACCGCGTCAAGCCGGGCGTTGATGCCCGCCACATCTCGCAGCGGGCTCGCAAGGCGGCCCGCAAGTTCGCGCGCTCCTGCGCCGGTCAGGGTGCGATCGACCGATGCGAGCAGCGTGCCGCGTTTTTCTCCCGAGACCGAACGCACCAGTTCGAGGCTGGCACGGCTCGCCGCATCAATGAGCAGGATTGCCCCCGAGCCCGACCGTTTCGGCGGCCGCAGCAACGGCATCCGCCCCATTTGCGTCAACTCGATATATTTGAGCACGGCGGCAGTCGCAGCGAGTTCCGGACGCGTGAAGCTGCCGAAGGCGCCGAGGTCGGCTACCTTGAGTTGCGTCTTGAGATTGGCCTCGCCGGCGAGACTGTCGAAGTACGCACCCGGCACCGGCGTTGCGGCGGCGCCCGCGCGCGCGATCCAGGCGCGCAAATCGCCATCGGCAAGCAGCACGTCCGCGACAATCACCTCGCTCGGTGCAAGCCGCGCCAGTTCGCCCGGCAGATCGGGGCCAGCCACCTCGCCGATCTCCATCTCGCCCGTTGAAATATCAATAGAGGCCAGGGCCAATACGCCGTCGAAAACCACCTTGTCGGGTGTCTGCCCACCACTGCCGGGCCGGAACAGCGCCGTCAGATAGTTCCGCGTCTGCGCGTCGAGCAATGCCTCCTCAGTGATCGTTCCAGGCGTAACGAGACGCACCACGTCACGACGCACCACCGCCTTGGCGCCGCGCTTGCGCGCTTCGGCGGGATCTTCCAACTGCTCGGCAACAGCCACCCTGTGGCCGGCCCTGATCAAGCGCTGCAGGTATTCGTCGGCACGATGGATCGGCACCCCACACATGGGGATGTCCTGACCGAGGTGCTTGCCACGCTTCGTCAGCACGATCCCAAGGGTCGCCGAGGCAGCGACGGCATCGTCGAAGAACAGCTCATAGAAGTCGCCCATCCGGTACCAGAGCAGACAGTCAGGGTTGGCCGCCTTGATCTCGAGGAACTGTGCCATGGAGGGCGTCGCATCACCGACAGGCGCAGGCGACGGCGAAACTGCCGACTGCGCTCTCCACACCTCATCGGCTTCACGCTCCGGAGCGGGCACGTCAACGGGCTCTTCGGCCACCGCCGGAACCTCCTGCTTCGCTCGCGCACGTTTTGCCGCCATCGGCGGTCTTCCCCCACTTGCATGCCCAACCTCAGCGGACCGCAACGATAGCGACGCCGCCTTGAGGGTCAAACGCTACGCCCGGTTTGTTCACCGACAACACAGCCCAGGCCAGCAAGCGATTGTTTCGACGGCACCACGCGCATATGTTGCCCCCCTTTTCAACTGGACACCCACAATGCCCTCCGCCCGCAGTTCCAAGGCAGCCAAGGCACGCTTCACCGATCAGGAAGCGCTGCAGTTCCACTCCCAAGGCAAACCCGGCAAGCTCGAGATAACGCCTACCAAGCCGCTGACGACGCAGCGTGACCTGTCACTCGCCTATTCGCCGGGCGTAGCGGTTCCCGTGCGCGCCATCGCGCACGATCCGGCAACGGCCTACGACTATACGAACAAGGGTAACATCGTCGCCGTGGTCTCTAACGGCACGGCGATTCTCGGGCTCGGTAACCTCGGCGCCCTGGCGGCAAAGCCGGTAATGGAGGGCAAGGGCGCACTATTCAAGCGATTCGCCGACATCGATGCCATCGACCTGCTGGTGGACACGGAAGATCCCGAGCAGTTCATCAACTCGGTGCGCTATCTCGGTCCCTCGTTCGGCGGCATCAACCTCGAAGATATTCGCGCGCCCGACTGCTTCATTATCGAACAGCGCTTGAAGGAACTACTCGACATCCCCGTTTTCCACGATGACCAGCACGGCACAGCCATCATCGCCGCCGCGGGTCTCATCAACGCCGCCGCCCTTACTGGGCGTGACCTGAAAACCATCAGACTGGTCGTCAACGGCGCCGGAGCGGCCGGGATCGCCTGCCTCGAGTTGGCCATTGCCATGGGTATCCCCAAGCAGAACGTGATCCTGTGCGACACCAAAGGCGTCGTTTATCAGGGCCGCAAGGAAGGGATGAACCAGTGGAAGTCGGCCTACGCCGCCAAGACCAAGGCGCGCACGCTCGCGGACGCACTCGAGGGGGCTGACGCGCTATTCGGCCTCTCGGTCAAGGGCGCCGTCACGCCCGACATGGTGCGCGGCATGGCGCCAAACCCGATCATCTTTGCCATGGCCAACCCCGATCCCGAGATCACGCCGGAGGAAGTGGCCGTGGTGCGCGACGACGCCATCGTGGCGACCGGTCGCTCCGACTATCCGAACCAGATCAACAACGTTCTCGGCTTCCCCTTCATCTTCCGCGGTGCTCTGGATGTTCAGGCCTCGACGATCAACGAGGCGATGAAAGTCGCCGCCGCCCACGCACTGGCTGAGCTCGCCCGCGCCGAGGTGCCAGATCAGGTCGCCGCCGCTTTCTATGGACGCCGGGCCACCTTCGGCCCCGACTACATCATTCCGGCACCATTCGATCCGCGGCTGATCTCGACCGTACCCGTGGCCGTCGCCAAGGCGGCAATGGATTCAGGCGTGGCCCGCAAGCCGATCGTCGATATGGAGGCCTATGTCGCCAGGCTCGAGGGGCGGCTCGACCCGATTGCCGGCTGGCTTCAATCCACCTACAGCGCCGTCCGCTTGAACCCTAAGCGCATGGTGTTTGCCGAAGGTGAGGAGCCCGCGGTCATCCGCGCCGCCCATAGCTATTTCACGCAAGGCTTTGGTGTTCCCGTGCTCATCGGCTCCGCCGGCGCCATACGCGATCAATTCCACGCGCTCGGCATGTCGCTGCGCTCCGAATACGAACTCATCGACACGCGCAAAAACGCGCATATCGAGGAGTTCACCGGCTTCCTCTACGCACGCCTGCAACGGCAAGGCTACCTCAAGCGAGACTGCCAGCGCCTCGTCGCCAACGAGCGCAATGTCTTCGGCGCGCTCATGGTTGCGCACGGAATGGCGGACGGGCTCGTCACCGGCGTCACGCGCAACTGGCGCAACGTCTATGCCGATGTGCAGCACGTGCTCGATCCCGAACCCGGCCGCGATGTAATCGGTGTTTCACTTGCCATCGTGCGCGGGCGCGCCGTGCTCATAGCCGACACGAGCGTGCACGACATGCCGACGGCGCAGCAGCTGGCCGACATCGCCACGGAGGCCGCACGCACCGCGCGTAACTTCGGCATCGAGCCGCGTGTGGCCCTGCTCGCCTATTCGACCTTCGGCCAGCCCCGCGGCGAGCGCTCCGACCAGATACGCGAAGCGGTTGTCGTTCTCGACGAGCGTCAGGTGGACTTCGAGTACGACGGCGACATGGCGGCCGATGTTGCACTCAACCGCGACCTGATGCGCCACTATCCGTTCTGTCGCCTTTCCGACACCGCCAACGTGCTGGTGATGCCAGGGTTCCACGCCGCATCGATTGCCACGAACATGCTCAAGGAGCTGGGCGGCGCCACGGTGATCGGACCGATCCTTGTCGGCCTGTCGCGCTCGGTGCAGATCTGCGGCTTCGGCGCCAAGGACAGCGACATCGTCAACATGGCAGCCATCGCCGCCTACGACGCCAACCGCTAAGCCAAGAAGTCAACCGGTGGAGTGGATCATGTTGCGCACGAGGGGATAGATCTGCCCCTCCCAGCGGCGCCCGCTGAACACACCGTAGTGCCCGACCCCCACCTGCATGTGGTGCCGTTTCATGTGCGGCCGCAGACCGGTGCACATGTCGTGTGCCGACGCCGTCTGACCGAGGCCGCAAATGTCGTCGCGCTCGCCCTCGACAGTGAGTAGCGCCGTCTTGCGGATGGCTCTCAGATCAACC
>JBAZYB010000167.1:0-9033 GCA_041659545.1 Hyphomicrobium sp. | reverse complement strand
CAAGGGCGTCAACCCGGATGAAGTGGTCGCCGTCGGCGCCGCCATCCAGGCCGGCGTTCTGCAGGGCGAAGTGAAGGACGTGCTGCTGCTCGATGTGACCCCGCTGTCGCTGGGCATCGAGACACTTGGCGGCGTGTTCACGCGCCTTATCGAGCGCAACACGACCATCCCGACCAAGAAGAGCCAGACGTTCTCCACCGCCGAAGACGGGCAGAATGCGGTCACCATCCGTGTCTCCCAGGGCGAGCGCGAGATGGCTGCCGACAACAAGCTGTTGGGTCAGTTCGATCTGGTCGGCATTCCGCCCGCACCACGTGGCGTGCCGCAGGTCGAGGTCACGTTCGACATCGACGCCAACGGCATCGTTCATGTCTCGGCGAAGGACAAGGCCACGGCCAAGGAGCAGTCGATCCGAATCCAGGCTTCGGGCGGTCTCAGCGATTCCGAGATCGACCGTATGGTCAAGGACGCCGAGTCGCATGCGGCTGAGGACAAGAAGAAGCGCGAGTTGATCGAGACCCGCAACCAGGCCGAGGCGCTGGTGCACTCGACCGAGAAGCAGCTCAAGGACAACGAGAGCAACGCTGCGGTCGCGGCGGCCAAGCCGGAAGTCGAGAAGGCCCTTGCGGACGTCAAGGAAGCGGTCGGGACGGAAGATGTCGAGCGCATCAAGACGGCCACGACCAACCTTGCTCAGGCTGCAATGAAGATCGGCGAGGCGATTTATGCCGGCCAGCAGGCCGCCGGAGCCACCGGCGAGACCGAAGGCGAGTCGACTGGTTCTTCGTCGGGCGATGAGAACGTGGTCGACGCCGACTTCGAAGAGGTCAAGGACGACAAGAAGAAGTCGGCCTAATCGGCCATCTGCCCAAACAAGCTGAGTCAAAGCGAGCCCGGCTCTTCCGCCGGGCTCGCCTTTACCGGCTCCCGCGCGTGTGGCTTGCGGTCACACTTTCGGCGCTCCACATACCATTGGGCGTCGGGCGCCCTTCCCCCGCGCGCAAAACATCGCTATTTCCCGAGGTAGCTGCACTGTGCACCCATCCGAAGGACCCGCGCTAAACATGTCCAAGCGCGACTACTATGAGACGCTCGGGCTCGCCCGAAGCGCGAGCGAGCAGGAACTCAAGTCGGCATACCGACGCCTGGCCAAGGAGCATCACCCGGATCGCAATCCAGGCGATGCCCGTGCCGAAGTCCGCTTCAGAGAGGTCAGCGAAGCCTACGAGGTCCTCAAGGACCCGCAGAAACGCGCCGCGTACGACCACTTCGGCCATGCCGCCTTCGAGCACGGTGGCGGCGGCGCACGCGGCTTCGGTCCCGACTTTGCCTCGTCGATGTCGGACATCTTCGATGATCTTTTCGGCGAGTTCATGGGCGGACGGCGCGGCCAGCGCTCTCGCTCAGCACGCGAACGCGGCGCCGACCTGCGCTACAATCTCGAGATCACGCTGTCGGAGGCCTACGTCGGCAAGACGGCACAGATCCGCGTACCCACATCCGTTTCCTGTGAAACATGCTCCGGCAGCGGCGCACGGGCCGGCACAAAGCCGACCACATGCCAGACCTGCGGCGGCCACGGTAAGGTGCGGGCCAGCCAGGGCTTCTTTACGATCGAGCGCACGTGTCCCAGCTGCCAGGGTCGCGGCGAGACCATCGAGGATCCGTGCCAGACCTGTCACGGCTCGGGGCGCGTCACCAAAGAGCGCACGCTGTCCGTCAACATTCCGCCGGGCGTCGAGGACGGCACCCGCATCCGTCTCGCCGGTGAAGGCGAGGCCGGGGTGCGGGGCGGGCCAGCAGGCGATCTCTACATCTTCCTGTCGATCAAGCCGCACGAGTTCTTCCAGCGCGACGGAGCCGATATCTTCTGCAAGGTGCCCATCGCCATGACGACGGCGGCGCTCGGCGGGCATATCGAGGTGCCCACCGTCGACGGCGCCGCCACGCGCATCAAGATCCCCGAGGGATCGGAGACCGGCAAGCAGTTCCGCCTCAAGGGCAAGGGCATGCCAGTGCTGCGCTCGAAAGTGAATGGCGACATGTACATCCAGGTCGAGGTGGAAACACCCAAGAGCCTGACGAAGCGCCAACGCGAGCTGCTCGAAGAGTTCGAGCAGGAGAGCCACAAAGAGACCAGCCCGGAGAGCCACGGCTTCTTCGCGCGTGTGAAAGACTTCTTCGAAGGCAAAAGCTCTTGAGGCCGCGCGATCATGACTAGCTCGGTGAGGCTTTTGTTTTTCGCCGGTTCCTCGCGGACCGGCTCGTTCAATAAGAAGCTGGCCCAGCTGGGCGTTATGATCGCCGAGGCCAACGGCATCGCCTCGACGTTCGCCGACCTCGGCGACTATCCCATGCCGATCTACAACGGCGATCTGGAGCGGGCCGATGGCCCTCCAGAAAATGCCTACAAATTCAAGGCGGTGATGGAAGCTCACACCGGGGTCTTCATTGCCAGCCCCGAGTACAATTCCTCGATCACACCGCTGCTGAAGAATACGCTCGACTGGGTCAGCCGGATTCGCGACGAGGGCGCTGATCCGCTGGAAGTCTATAAGACCCGCGTGTTCGCGCTCGGCTCGGCGGCTCCCGGCGGCATGGGCGGACTGCGCAGCCTGACGACCGTTCGCCAGGTTCTGGAGCTGGGTCTGGGCGCGCTCGTCCTGCCGGACCAGTTCGCGGTGCCACGCGCCGCAGACGCGTTCGGTGAGGACGGACACCTCAAGAACAAGGACAGCCAAGAGAACTTCAAGGCGCTGATCCAGAAGCTTGCGCGCGCGGCTCACGTGCTGCATGGGTAGCGGCTCGCCGAAACCAGCACGCTCGCCAACATGACTGCCCCCACTGCCAGAGACCGCCTGATCGTCGCCCTCGACATGCCGACCGTCGAAGAGGCGCGCCGTCTCGTGTCGCAGCTCGACGACACGGTAACCTTCTACAAGGTCGGTCTAGAGCTGCTGTTCGCCGGGGGCCTGGAACTGGCGCGCGCGCTCAAGCTAATGCACAAGCACGTCTTCCTCGACATGAAGCTGCTCGACATCGGCAACACCGTCGAGCGGGCGGTGGCGAACGCGACGGAGCTGGGCGTCGATTTTCTCACCGTCCACGGGCACGATCTCAAGACGATGCGCGCCGCCGTCGTCGGCCGCGGCTCGAGCAAGCTGAAGCTGCTCGCCGTGACCGTGCTGACCAACCTGACGGGCGATGACCTGAACGAGCAGGGCACCTCCATTGCTCCGGCGGATCTCGTGCTGCGGCGCGCGGAATTGGCGCGCGAAGCCGGCTTCAACGGCGTCATTACCTCGGGCCAGGAGGCGGCCCGCATCCGCGCCGCCGTTGGTCCCGGTTTCCTCATCGTTACGCCCGGCATCCGGCTCACCGGCAGTGCGACGGACGATCAGCAGCGCATTACGACACCCGACAACGCCATTCGCGCGGGTGCCGACTACATCGTCGTCGGCCGGCCGATCACGCAGGCTGACGATCCCAAACAGGTGGCGGAAACTTTCGTCAACCACATCCGCGAAGCCCGGCTGCAAGCCTGAGCCCGGGTGCTAGAGAACGCAGAGGAGATGCCAATGGCCAAGGGATACGTGATCGTCCGCGCCGAGGTGACCAACCCGGAGAAGTGGGCGGAGTACGTGACGAAGTCGAAAGTGGCGCTGGATAAGTTCGGCGGTCGCCCGGTCGTGCGCGGCGGCCAGTCGAAGATTATCGAAGGCGATGGCCTCGCGCGTAATGTTGTCATCGAGTTCGACAGCTACGACGCTGCACTTGGATATGCCAGCTCTCCGGAGTACGCCGAAGCCCGCAAGTTGCGCCAAGGCGCCGGCACGTTGCACATGGTCGTCGTCGAGGGCGTGTAAGCGACCCCTGCGTGGCCGCGCGCTGTTTGAGGACCCGCAGCGATGCCCCACATCCCCGTTAAAGGCGAGCGCCCCGGATGGCGCGCCAGCGTTCTGACGCTGTTTCCGGAAATGTTTCCCGGACCGCTCGGCCTTTCGCTCTCCGGTCAGGCACTGGACGCGGGGCTGTGGACGCTGACGGCCATCCCCATCCGGCCGTTCGGCCTCGGCCGCCATCGCGCCGTCGACGACACGCCAGCGGGCGGTGGAGCGGGCATGGTGCTGCGCGCCGACGTGCTTGCAGCCGCCATCGATCACGCGCGCGAGGAAGAGCCGCAAGCGCCATTGATCTATCTGTCGCCGCGCGGCGAAACGCTGACGCAAGGCCTCGCGGCCGAGCTGGCGTCGGGGCCCGGTGTCATGCTGCTTGCCGGCCGGTTCGAGGGCGTCGACGAACGCGTTATCGCCGGGCGACAGATGCGCGAGATCTCGATCGGAGATTATGTCCTCTCCGGCGGGGAACTGGCCGCCATGGTGCTCATCGATGCGTGCGTGCGGCTGCTGCCAGGCGTTATCGGCGCATCACAATCGCTGGGCGAGGAAAGCTTCGAGGGCGGCCTTTTGGAATACCCGCAGTATACCAAGCCGCGGGAGTGGGAAGGGCACACTATTCCTGATGTGCTTCTGTCGGGCGACCACAAGAAAATCGCCGACTGGCGGCATCGTGAAGCCGAGCGCATCACCGCCGAGCGGCGCCCGGACCTTCTCGCCCGCCGGAAACCTTAAGCTTTCGGGGCCGGCAAGGCGCCCATGAATCCAGGCGTGTAACCTGGGCTAGCCGCGGCATCGGGCGCCGTGCCGACAAATCGCCCCGAACTATATCGACAAGGCGTTGGGTTTCGGCTATGACCCGCGGCTAATTCCCCAAGGCTCGCCGTTAAGGGGTGCCGGCCCGGTGGCCGTGCCTCGACGGTCTGTTTCTATGGTTCAGGTGCCCTATGAACGTTATCCAAGAGATCGAGCGCGAGCAGATCAGCGCTGTAATTGCCAAGCGCGGCGTGCCCGAGTTCGGGCCTGGCGACACCGTCAAGATCATGGTGAAGGTGATCGACGGCGAAAACGTCCGCACCCAGGCCTATGAGGGCGTCGTCATCGCCCGCTCCGGTGGCGGCATCAACGAGAACTTCACGGTTCGCAAGATTTCGTATGGCGAGGGCGTCGAGCGCGTCTTCCCGATCTACTCGCCGTACATCGCCGAGATCGAGGTTATCCGTCGCGGCAAAGTCCGTCGCGCGAAGCTCTACTACCTCCGCGGCCGCCGCGGTAAGTCCGCGCGCATCGTCGAGCGCTCCGACGCTCGCGCCCGGCGCCTCAACGCGGCCTGGAAGGGCTTCAAGAAGCAGAAGGGCGAGCCGGACGACTTCACGCAGATCAAGGGCATCGATGCCAACCTTGCCGGGCGCTTGCGCCAGTTGAACTGCATCAAGCTCGATCAGATCGCTAACCTCTCCGACGAGGATATCGCCAACATCGACGAGGCGCTGCAGCTCGGTGGTCGCATCGAGAAGGACAACTGGGTCAGCCAGGCTCAGGCTCTCATCGCCGAGGCTTCGGCCGCAGAAGTGCCGGCCGAGGAAGAGGCCCCCAAGGCCTGATCGACTCCGGCGCTCTTTATTAAGCCGGGCGGCTATTGGACGAATACATACGGCGCGCCCCTGTGGCGCGCCGTTGTCGTTTATAGGAAGGCGCCGAGGCAGCTCTAATTTAGCTGGGTGAAGGCAGGATTTGCATACTCTTTCGGCCGGTGGACGCCTGGCGATCTGCGGGTCCGGTGATTAAATATTTGGGAAACCGGCGTGGCCGACGCTATCGTAGGCCCCGGTGGACAAGCGCTCCCGACAGCGCTATGGCCAAGCAGGATTGAGATATGTCGAATGTGGAAATCGGCCGTACGGTCGACCGCGCAGGTAAGGTGAAGCGGCACGGGCCGGAGGCGTTTGCCGGCATGCGCAAGGCGGGGCAGCTTGCTGCCGCGGCCCTCGACATGCTGACTGAACACGTGAAGCCGGGCGTCACTACCGAGGAGCTCGACGAGCTGGTGCTCGGGTTTGCGCTCGACCACGACGCCTATCCCGCGCCGTTGAATTATCGCGGCTTCCCGAAGGCCATCTGCACCTCGATCAATCACGTCGTCTGTCACGGCATCCCAGGGCCCAAGCCGCTGCGAGAGGGCGAGATCATCAACATCGACGTGACGCTCATCGTCGACGGCTGGCACGGCGATACGAGCCGGATGTATCCCGTCGGCGAGATCACGCGGCGCGCCGAGCGGCTCATCACCGTCACCTACGAGGCTCTGAAGCGCGGCATAGCCGAAGTGCGGCCGGGCGCAACGACGGGGCACATCGGCGCGGCGATCCAGGCCTATGCCGAAGGCGAACGCTGCTCTGTGGTGCGCGATTTCTGCGGTCACGGTCTTGGGCAAGTCTTCCATGATCGGCCCAACATCCTCCACTACGGCGAGGCGGGCGAGGGCGTGGTGCTTGAGCCCGGCATGTTGTTCACCATCGAGCCGATGATCAATCTCGGCCGACCGCACGTCAAAGTGCTGTCGGACGGCTGGACCGCGGTGACGCGCGACCGCGAGCTGTCCGCGCAGTTCGAGCACAGTGTCGGCGTGACGGAAACTGGCTGCGAGATCTTCACGCGATCGCCGGCGGGCCTCGACTTCCCACACTTCGGTTCCAATTAGCGGCCGGATGCACGCCATGTCGGCTCGCGACAAGTTTGAGCGCGACACGGGCGGCGGGAGCCTGGACGATGGGGAGCAAGGTAACTTTCTCTCCCCGGCTGTGCCCGACCACTCAGGACACCGGCGGCGGCTGCGCGACAGGTTTCGCAGAGGCGGTGCCGACGCCTTGCCCGATTACGAGCTTCTCGAACTGGTGCTCTTCCGGGCCCTGCCACGGCGCGACACAAAAAGCCTCGCCAAGCGGCTCATCACCCGGTTCGGCTCCTTCGCCGAGGTGATCAGTGCGCCCGAGCCGCGCCTCATGGAAGTGCAAGACGTCGGGGACAGCGTCGTCACCGAGCTGAAGCTGGTGCGTGCCGCGGCGCTGCGCATGATGAGCAATGAGATCGTCAACCGGGCTGCATTGTCATCGTGGAAGCAGGTCCTCGACTATCTGCGCGCGGCGCAGAGCTTTGAACACAGAGAACAGTTTCGCATCCTGTTCCTCGACAAACGCAATCGCCTGATCGCCGACGAGGTGCAGCAGCAGGGCACCGTCGACCACACTCCGGTCTATGTCCGCGAGGTGGTTAAGCGCGCTCTCGAGCTGTCGGCTACGGCCGTCATTTTGGTGCATAATCATCCATCGGGCGATCCAACTCCCTCGCGAGCGGACATCGAGATGACGAAGCAGATCGTCGCATCTGCCGCTCCGCTCGGTATTTCCGTGCACGATCATATTATTATCGGCCGGGAAGGGCATGCGAGCTTGAAATCGCTGGGCCTCTTTTAAGCCTGCTTCCATTGCAACAGGCTGATATACCGGGTTGCGCGCGCAACGCTTTCCACAGCCGAGCTTTTGCGGCGTTGTGTAACTGGCTCTTTACCAGACCGGTGTGGACTACAAGATAATCCGAATCGCCACCGAGCGAGCTTCGACCTGACGAGGACTCATGTGCGGCATTGCCGGAATAATTGACCTGAATGGTAGGCGGCAGCCTGATCCCGGCACCGTCCAGCGGATGGCCGACGCGCTATGGCACCGCGGCCCGGACGAGGACGGCTACCTGATCCGTCCCGGTTTCGGCTTCGCCAATCGCCGCTTGTCGATCGTCGGTCTCGGCGATGGATCACAGCCGATCTTCAACGAAGAGGGCACGGTTGGCGTCGTCTACAACGGCGAGCTGTTCGACTACCCGGAGCGCAAGGCGGAGCTTGAGGCCAAGGGCCACGTCTTCCGCACGCACACCGACACGGAAATCATCGTGCACCTCTATGAGGAGTACGGCGAGGGTGTTTTCGAACAACTCAAGGGTCAGTTCGCGATTGCGCTCGTGGACTTCACCAAGCGCACCATTTTCCTCGCGCGTGACCGCGTCGGCATCTGCCCGCTGCACTGGAGCCGTCAGGGCGACTGGCTGTATTTCGGATCGGAGATCAAAGCGCTGCTCGCGTCCGGCGCGGTTCCGGCTGCCGCCGATCCACGGGGCCTGGACCAGCTATTCACGTTCTTCGCCATGGGCACGCGGCGGACAATGTTCGAAGGCGTGCAATCCCTGCTTCCCGGTCACTACCTGAAGATCGCATTCCGCCATGACGGCAAGCCCGCAGAAATCGTCGAGCGCCAGTATTGGGACTTCGACTTCCCGGACGCAGGCGATGAACTGGACGGCAACGCTACTGATCTGATCGACGAGTTCGAAGCTCGCTTCCAGCACGCCGTCGATATCCGGTTGCGCGCCGACGTACCGGTGGTGGGCTACCTGTCCGGCGGCGTCGATTCCGCTTACGTGCTGGCGATGGCGTCGAAGCTGCGTGGCTCGCCCATTCCGAGCTTCACCATCCAGGTGCCGGGAAAAGGGCTCGACGAGACTTCGGACGCGCTGTTTACCGCACGCGCGATCGGCTGCCGTCCAACGATCCTGCGCTCGGACAGCGCGGTGATCGCCAATACCTATCCCTCGCTGATCGCCTCCGCCGATAGCCCGGTGATCGATACCTCCTGCGCGGCGCTGTGGCGGCTGTCGCAAGAGGTGCACGACCAGGGCTACAAGGTGGCGTTGACAGGCGAAGGCTCAGACGAAGCTTTTGCGGGCTACATCTGGTTCAAGCTGCGCAAGCTCAGCTATTTCATGGATGCGGGCGGCACATACGCGTCGGACGCGCTCAATCGGCTTTTCCGCATGCGCATGGCGCCTTACGCGAGCAACGCGCAGCTGAAGCGCATCGATGACATGATGGGCCGCGCCCATGCTCAGA
Organism: Hyphomicrobium sp.; assembly: GCA_041659545.1. Taxonomy (GTDB): domain Bacteria; phylum Pseudomonadota; class Alphaproteobacteria; order Rhizobiales; family Hyphomicrobiaceae; genus Hyphomicrobium_A. The sequence continues at coordinate 198 of JBAZYB010000167.1, read as the reverse complement.
CGCTGATCTATCATCTCGTCGGCCAGTCGCGGGATCGCTACTTCAGCGCCGCCATGAAGGAGCGTCTCGGTAACCATGTCGCCTACGAGGACGTGCCGATCAATCCCGATCGCGTGCGCCGCTGGGACCCGCTGAACCAGTCGCTCTACTACGGCTATAAAATTCACCTGCCGGGCCTGCTGCTGAACCATAAGGGCG
>JBAZYB010000166.1:0-9054 GCA_041659545.1 Hyphomicrobium sp. | reverse complement strand
ATGCGCAAAGTGCGCGGGCGGCGCTTGCGCGGGCAGCGCCCAGCTCCGCCATGATAGCGCACAACTAACCCCCGCGGCGGCAGTCAACCGTTGTCGGAAGATGCGGCATTGAGGCATACTGCGGTTGCATACAAGAACGAGGAATCGCCCGATGCGCCGTTCAGCACTCATGTTTACCTTCGCAGCTGCTTCGGCCATGGGGGCGCTTTTTGCCCCTAGTGGTGCAGAGGCCGGCAAGGCGTGGGACGAGATCCGCTCGGGCGTCTACGCGGGACGTGCTATCGCGCCTGCCGGCGATATCGTGCAGCTATCAGCTCCGTTTCGCCCGCTCGACCAGCGCGCCGTTCCTGTCGAAGTGGATGCGCGCTTCCCTGACGGGCGCACCGTGCGCACCATCACGCTGATCGTCGACGAGAACCCGACACCCGTCGCGGCCCGCTTCGACATCGGCGGCAAGCGCGAGCATGTGCATGTCGCCGCCAAGCTGCGCCTGAACGCGGCAACGGACGTGCGCGCCATCATCGAGGCCTCGGACGGGCAGCTCTACATGGCCGAGCGCTTCGTACGCTTTGCTGGCGGACAGGCAGCGTGCTCGGCCCCCTCGGCAGGCACTCCGGAACAGATCGCCGCCACGATGGGACAGATGAGCTTCGAGCCGCTATCCAAGCAGGCGGCGGCGACTGAGATTGAGCCGCGCGCCCGTCTCAAGGTCATGCACCCCAACCACACGGGCATGGTGCTCGATCAGCTGACGCTGCTCTACGTTCCGTTGCGCATTCTCACCGGTTTGGAAGTGCGCCAAGGCGAGGAACGCGTGTTTGCCATGACGGGTTCGATGACGCTGGCGCAGGATCCGGTCATCGAATTCGACTACCGGGCAAACGGGGCAACGGCACTGCACATCGAGGCGCGCGACAGTGACGGTGCCTCGTGGGCGCATGATTTTCCCATCGGCCAGGGCAGCTGATCCTCAACTGATCGCGACGATTTCGGCGTCGGCGCCGGCGACCTTGATGGTGTCGCCGATAGCCTTGCCGACAAGCTGAGCCGCCAGCGGCGATACGTAGGAGATGGAGCCTTTCGCCGGATCGGCTTCATCCTCTCCGACGATGCGATAGGTCTGCCGGCGCCCATCCTCGCGCTCGATGGTCACTGTGGAGCCGAACTGCAGGTGCGTGCTGTCCGCAGGCGATGGCACCAACTCGGCCGAAGCCAGCCGCGAGCTCCAGTAGCGAAGATCGCGCGCCGTCGCCGCCATAGCGTCGCGGTCGCCCGCCACTTGGGCCGCTGCATGCGCGGCATCGAAGCGCTGAACCTCGGCCTCGATCTGCGCCAGTCCTTGCGGGGTGACGAGATTGGCGTGATCGGAGATCAGACGCTCGGGCAGTTCATCGACGGTGTCCTGCTCCTTGACGAAGGCGCGGCTCATACTCTCGTTCCTTGCCGTTGACCGGCCACATGCCGATACGAAAGAGCGAGTATAATGCATCGCGAGTGGTGACCTAAAGTCTTCAGACGCGCATTGTTGGCGCGCGCCGAACGGCTTAGATTTCACTTAACCACGAAGGAGTCGCCGCGATCGAGCTGAGCCTCATCAAATTCGAGAAGCGCCACCAGAATGTGGCAACGCGGCTCGTCTTCGCCGAGCGCATGGCGCGCGCCATCGGCTTGTGCCTGATGATGATCCTGCCGAGCCTGGCGTTCGGCATCGCCGGCTACCGCTATTTCGAAGGCATGTCGCTGACGGATTCGTTTCTCAACGCCTCAATGATCCTGTCGAGCATGGGACCGGCTTCGGAGCTGAAGACGCAAGGCGGCAAGATCTTCGCCGGGTTCTATGCCCTGTACAGCGGGCTCGTCGTGGTCATCGCCACGGGCTTTGTACTGGCACCGATCTTCCATCGGGTGCTGCATAAGTTCCACGTCGAGACGGCGCGCGAGCAAGACTGATGCCGCTGCCCGCCGATCTACCCGCCGCCGAAGCAGCCATCGTGCAGATGACGAATGCTTTCCGTGGCTCGCAGAAGCTCGCACCGGTGCGCCAGAACCCGAAGCTTGTCGCCGCAGCGCGCGCCTACGCGAAGAAGCTCGCCGGATATGAGGGGCTGTCGCACACCGCCGACGGGACAACGCCGGCACAGCGCGTCGCCAGCGTAGGTTATCGCTACTGTATCGTAAGCGAGAACCTCGCCTCGATCCTCGACACGCGGGGCTTCACTTACGACAGTTATGCACGGCGGGCCGTGACCGGATGGGAGAACTCACCCGGACACCGCCACAACATGCTGCTGCCGCACGTGACGGAGACCGGGGTCGGTGTCGTGCAAGCCTCGCCAACGGTTCCCAAGTACATCGCCGTGCAGCTGTTCGGCCGCCCTGAATCGGAGAAGTACAGCTTCAAGGTGCGCAACTTATCTCCGCGCGCCATCGCTTATCGCTTCGATGGGGAGGACAACACGGTATCTCCGCGGGAAATCATCACGCACACGGTTTGCCAACCGGGCGTTATTGCATTCGACAGCCAGGGGAAGTCGCCCGCCGGGCGCTATGAAACCCGCTCCGGACAGGTCTATTCGCTGCGGTCGACGGCCGGCGGCGTGGCGGTCGAGGTCGGCGACGGCAAATCGCGCGACTAGGCCGCCTGATCAGCACGCCTCGTCATCAAGTCTTTGAAGCGCACGCGCGTCGGCGGCATCGTCTCCCCGCGCGGGATGAGTACGCGCGTTTCGAGGAAGTGGCCGGTCAGGTCCAGCCCGGCAACGACGTCGCCGAGGGTCACCACGCCCTGGCGGGCCTTGGTGAGGAAATCTGGAAGGCGCAGCAGGCGATCCTTGTACTCTTGACCCGCCGCGGCCGACACGGCGCGCCCCGACTTGGGCGAGACGAAAACGAGATCCTCCTTCGCGCCCGTTGCGGCACACGCGGCGAGATCGAGGCCGAAGCCCAGCTCATCGAGCAAGGCGAGCTCCCAACGCACCATCAGTGCCGGCCAGACGTCCGGTTCGTCGAGGTAGCCGAGCACGAAGAGCGCCACCTCGAACAGCGAAGGATGCGGGTCGCGTTCTGGTAGGAGGCGTGCCAGTGCGCACAGAGACGATAGGCCGGCGAGCGCCAGCGGATCGTCCATCGCCTGGGCCGCATAGCCCTTGCGCAGCTCGACGCCGACATGACCGAGTTGCTCGGCCAGCCGAGCCTTCCATGTCGCGTCGACGTGGTTTCCGGTCTGCAGGACGGGGCGGAGCTTGCGCGAGCGTCCGCCGTGGACGAGGCCGAGATGTCGGCCGTGCGCGCGGGTCAGGATCTCCGCAATGGCAGCGGTCTCGCCATGCGGCCTCACCGACAGAATAATGCCCTCATCGGACCACTGCATCGCGCTCGGCTCTTTCGGCTACTTCGGGCTATTCCAGCGCCAGCGCCCGTAGCGCCACGGCGCCAGGATGTGCCTCTCGGAGCGTAGGTCCGGCACCGGATCGTATCCCCGCGTACCCCACGGATGACAACGCGACAAGCGCGAGATCGTCAGCCAAAGGCCGCGCCAGGCGCCGTTTTTGTCGATGGCCTCCAGCGCGTACTCCGAGCAGCTCGGCCCGTGGCGGCAACTCCAGCCCACGTAGGGCTTCAGCGTCCAGCGATAAAGGTGGATCGGCGCCTTTAGGATGCGACCGGCCAGGCTCATTCGTAGGGCTCGCCGGACTTGCGAACAAAGCTGCGCCGGCCGTCGCGCTTGAGGTAGTGCAGATCGACGTCGGAGTAGTGAACCTCATCGTCGGTGGTACGGGTTCCGACCTCGAGATAGGTTGCTGGCGCATCCGAGCGGTTGACGAGCTGGTGCGCGTTCGCCTCCCCCGCCGGGAAGGTCGCGGCCATGCCGGGCAGAAGCGTCTCTTCGCCGGTGTCCGTGACGAGTGTCAGCTCGCCGTCCACGACGTAGACAAACTCATCCTCGCGGGCATGCCAATGGCGCAAGGCGGACACCGCGCCCGGCTCGAGCGTCGTCAGGTTGACGCCGAACTGGGTGAGGCCGCCGGCATCACCCAGAGCCCGCTTAATGCGCTTGTCGAAGCCTGCGGCGAACTCGGCCGGATAGATCGTGCTGCGTCGGCCAGTCAGGGACTTTGGATCGCGGATGACCGCCATGATTGCACTCGTTGGGTTAGGCGTTTGCGGCTCCGGCCGGTGCCCCCGAGCCGACGCCCTCGATCTGCGCCATGGCCCTTTCAAGTGCGTCGAAAACCAGCATCACCGAACCGTGCCGGGCCTTGTAGTGCCGCACGGGTTCAAGGATGGCGAGATCGGCGAAGCGCCCCGTTGGCGGTGCGCCGTTTTCTTTGAGCATGCGGCGCATGGCATCGGCCGTGTCGCGGATCTCATCGGACCGGGCGCCGATAACGTGCGCGCCGACAATCGCGCAGGCCGCTTGGCCGAGAAGGCAAGCCTTCACCGTCTGGCCATAGCCGGTCACAACACCGTCGCGCATGGCGAGGTCGATACTCACCGTGGACCCGCACAGCTTGGAGTGGGCCGTCACCGTGGCATCGGGGTGAGGCAGCCGCTGCGAATGCGGTATGTCGGCCGCAAGCTCGAGCAGCTTCGAGTTGTAGATCTCGTTCAGGTCGGCCATGTATGGTCCGGAACTCTCTAAGCCGTCCGCGCCGCCGGCCTTTGCAAGAGAGCGGCAGCACCCGATATTATAGGATCACAATATAGGACGCTTGGCGCTCGCGCACAGCCTTCCGCGGCGCATGATGTCGTCCTATTCCGATTTGCCGCAATAAGGAGCCATCCCGTGACCCATAGCCCTGGGACCGTTAGCCCTGGTGCCAAGCAGGAACGCACCTTACCCGCAGCGCGGCCTTCGCGCGAAGCGGCGGAGGATGCCGTGCGCACGCTGCTTGCCTGGGCGGGCGACGATCCGGCCCGCTCCGGGCTCGCCAATACGCCAAGGCGCGTCGTGGAATCCTATGAAGAGCGTTTTAGCGGCTATCGGGAGGATCCGGTGGCGGAGCTGGCTCGGACCTTCGAGGATGTGTCCGGCTACTCGGACATGATCCTTTTGCGCGACGTGCGCCTGGAGAGCTATTGCGAGCATCATATCGCGCCCTTCAACGGGATCGCGCATGTCGCCTACCTGCCCGACCGACGCGTCGTGGGATTGTCTAAGCTGGCGCGTATCGTCGATATATTCGCCCGACGGCTGCAAGTGCAGGAGTCACTCACCGCGCAAATCGGCGAGACGATCCAGCAGGCGCTGCACCCGCGCGGCGTCGCAGTGATGATCCGCGCCTCGCATCAATGCATGACGCTTCGCGCCGTCAATCAGCATGATGCGGTGATGGAGACCACGCACTTCACCGGCGTGTTCCAGTCCGACGAAAACTGGAGGCAGCGCTTTCTCGACGCCGTGCGCCAACGCGTCGGCGGCTAGTTCAAATTTCACCCATTGGGTTATGCATGTCTGCGCCGAAATCACTCGTCTTTGCCGCGCCGGGTTCCAAGTCCGAGCTTGAAAGCGGCTTAGCCTTCACGCCGAAGTTCGATGCCGCGGGACTCATCCCCGCCATCGTCACGGATGCGGACACTGGCGACGTCCTGATGTTCGCCTTCATGAACGCCGAAGCGCTGTCGCTCAGTATCGAGACGGGGATCGTTCACTTCTGGAGCCGCTCGCGCTCTTCCCTTTGGAAGAAAGGCTCTGAAAGCGGCAACATGTTTAACGTTATGGAAATGCGCACCGACTGCGATCAGGACGTCGTCTGGCTTCGTGTCAGGGTCGAAGGCGATGGCAAAGCCTGCCACACAGGGCGGCGAAGCTGCTTTTATCGCGTGGTCAAAGACCTCGATGACTCGGCAGCATTGGCTTTTGCTGCGGATGCGGAAAAGCCCTGATCGACGCTGCTGCTTTGTGCTGCTGCGCAGCATTTGTCGCCGCAGCGCGAGAGAACTTTCCGGCCATAGTGCAAGGTTAATCTTGGACGCTTATATTTAGAGCGTATCCTGATGTTGATCGCCGACTCGGTCGCGTTGGTTTCGTCGGGGCACTAAAAGCGCGTTCAAACACGAGCGAACGCAGCACTCTGGGGACGGCAGGCAAACGCGAAGAGCAGGTGAGCACATGGCCAAGGCGAAGATCGGTCTGGCGCTGGGGGGCGGCGCGGCGCGCGGCTGGGCCCACATCGGCGTTCTCAAGGCGCTCGCTGCTGCCGGAATCAAGCCTGACATCATCGTCGGCACGTCGATCGGCGCGGTTGTTGGCGCATGCCACGCGGCCGGGCACCTCGACTCCCTTGAGGAATTCGCCCGCGAACTCACGCGTCGTCGTGTCTTCGGCTACCTCGATTTCAACTTTGCCGGCACCGCGCTCATCAACGGACAGCGACTGTGCGACCGCCTGGAGCGTCAGCTGGGTGAATTGCATATCGAGGAACTCGATCCGCATTTTACGGCCGTCGCGACTGAGCTCGGTACGGGTCATGAGATCTGGCTCTCGCGCGGCCGGCTGGCTGATGCGGTGCGCGCTTCCTATGCGCTGCCGGGGATCTTCCGCCCGGTGAAGATCAACGGTCGCTGGCTGTTCGACGGGGCGCTGGTCAATCCCATCCCGGTGTCGGTCGCACGCGCGCACGGCGCCAAGTATGTGATCGCCGTCAATCTCAACTTCGATGTTTGCGGGCGCGGCACGGTCGTCCCACACCTGGAGCCCGACACATCAGTCGAGGAGATCGAAGCTCGAGCGGACCAGGGACACAATGGCAAGGCAGCGCGCGGCTTGTTGAAGCGGCAGGTGCTTGGCAAGAGCGAGAGCATCCCCGGCATCTCGACGGTGATGGTTGAGGCCTTCAACATCGTGCAGGACCGCATCGCGCGTTCGCGCCTGGCCGGGGATCCGCCCGATGCAATGATCAATCTGCGTTTGTCGGATGTCGGCCTGTTCGATTTTCACCGCGCCGACGAACTGATCCGCCGTGGCGAAGAAACGGCCAAGCGGCACTTGGCAGAGATGCACCGTGAAATCGATGCGCGCCAACATTCGGCCGGCGCGCATGCTGGTGTCAGAACCCACGCGTGAAGCGCGTCTTTATCGGAGACTCTCAGCCGGTGATGAAGTAGCCACGCATGGCGGTGACTTCCATCTCGACTTCGGCGATGTGGTTTTTCACGATGTCGCCGATTGAGACGATACCGACAAGCGCCCCATCCTCAATGACAGGTACGTGACGGAACCGGCCCTGAGTCATGACCTCCATGAGTTCGTCCAGCGTGCTCGTTTCCTGACATGAAATGACGTTTGCGGTCATGGTGTCGGAGACCGGCTCGCTCAACACGTCGGGGCCGCGTTCACCCAGTTTGCGGATCAGGTCGCGCTCGGAGACGATGCCGACAACGCCGCCGTTGTCGCCGACAACGACGATGGCACCGATTTTCTTCTGAGACAGCTTCTTGGCGATTTCCAACAGAGATGTGTCGGGGCGCGCCGTTGCCACTGCGCGGCCCTTCGCTTTCAAAATTTGCCCAATATTCATTTGCATCTCCTCCCACTGCGCTCTGACAGCCGAAGTCCGGTGAGGCATAAGCGGCATACAAAAAGCCGGTACCTCAATCCGGCAGTCGACGCAAAGTCGTCTGCATTGGCCACCACCGGTGGCGTCACATCATGGTGCTTTAATCACGCCATTGATGCAAGATACTCAATGAAGAAAGACACGATCGGATGAATTGTCCGTTTGCGGTGCATCAAAGAATCCAAAGAACAGCAAGCCGGCGAAATAGCCGCCGATGTGCGCTTCCCATGCGATGCCGCTTACGCCGACGCTGCCCAGGCCGAAGACGGCGAGAAGATTGGCGATCAGGAAGACAATCGTAACGACGACGACGCGGCGATCGGTCAGTGCCACTTTAAGCGGCATCAGCGGTACCGAACGTGGATCCTCCCGCAATGCAGCAAGACCTGGCCCATCGGTTGCGCTGAATAGGAAACGCATCGTTGCGCCCATGAGTCCGGAGATCGCGCCCGATGCGCCGACCATGGGCATCATCAGTCCGGGATTGACGGCGAGGAATGTCGCCGCACCCGCGACGGCGCAGAATGCATACAGCAGTAGGAAGCGCATCGTTCCGACGCGATTGGCGATCGCGGCGCCGAAGGCGACCAGCCACGCGCCGTTGAGCGCCAGATGTATCCAATCCCCGTGCACCAAGGTGTGCGTCAGAAACGATGTGACCGAAGCAATGTCGCCGCCCGGCAACTGAGCTGCAAACCCAGAGTAGCGGGCGGGGATGAATGCCAGCGCCAGCGTCAGCCAGGTGTCCCAGTCTTCGCCGAGATTGATACGCACCGCGTGCACCACGACCATCGTGGCCAGCACTGCAAGCACGCTGGCCGGCACGTTGAACATCGGCTCGTGTCGGCTCACTGGTTTTGCCTCGTGGTTAGCGTCCGTTGGTCGTCCGGGGGCATATGGCATCCGCCAGAGTTAATGTCAGCCCCGCACGAGCTTCATGACATGGGCGGGGCGGCGCCTGCGTTGCAGCTGGCACGGTAAGTGCTCCGTGAGCGTCGGCCTAAGGCTTGGGGCGCCCTCTGTCCCAATCTGAAACATGCATTAACGGGCCGAGGGGTGTTCTCAAAACGGATTGCACATGCGCTTAAAGCACAAGACCAGTGAGACCCTATTTGCGTACTGGGACAAAGTGCGTGGGAATCGGCAAACTCCGCGGCGTTTTGAGATCGATCCGGGGAAGATTGCGGGCATCCTTCCGTCGACGTTCATTTTGGAGCGCATCGACCCGGAAACGTTCCGCTTCCGGTTAGCGGGCACGCAAGTCTGCGACATGTTCGGAGCCGAACTGCGCGGGACAAACTTCCTATCGGGATGGTCGGCCGGGGACCGGGTTGCATTGGTCCGGCACTTGGCAGCACTCAGCAAACAGGGCGCCGTCGAAACCATCCATATGGAGGCAGCACCCGTCGCCAGGGCGTCGACGCCATTCGAGGTTCTATTGCTGCCGCTTCGCCATACCGGTGAAATGCTCGACCGGGTTCTGGGTTCGCTGTCT
>JBAZYB010000165.1:0-9068 GCA_041659545.1 Hyphomicrobium sp. | reverse complement strand
GAAGCGTCAGCTCGAGCACGCCGGCCTTCACAAGTGCCCGCGCCTCGTTCTCGACGTCGACCACCGTACGCGAATATTCCATTCCGCGCGTATAGGGCACCACGCAGAAGGTGCAGAACTTGTCGCATCCTTCTTGCACTGTGAGAAACGCCGTCGCACCACGCGGCCTCGTGCGCTGCGGCAGATGCGCGAATTTCTCATCCTCGGGGAACGTAGTCTCGATCAGCGAGCGGTTTTCCGCCCGCGTGCGGGCGATAAGCTCCGGAAGCCGGTGGTAGCTCTGCGGGCCGACAACCAGATCGACGACCGGCGCGCGGCGTACGATCTCAGCGCCTTCCGCCTGCGCGACGCAACCCACCACCGCGACAACGGTTTGGGTGCCGACCACTGCACGTTCCTCTTTCAGCACGCGAATGCGACCGAGGTCGGAATAGACCTTCTCCGCCGCCTTTTCGCGGATATGGCAAGTATTCAGGATGACGAGATCGGCGTCCTCTATGGCCCCGGTCTCGGAGTAGCCGTTGGCCGCCAGCGCCTCACTGATGCGTTCAGTGTCATAGACATTCATCTGGCAACCGAAGGTGCGCACGAAAACCTTGCGGCCGCGTTCGGGAACAACCGGGCCGCACGCGCCCTCCATTTGACCCGCGTCCTCGTCAATCTCCGTCAGACGATCGTCCATCGTATTGGCATTCCGCCATAAGTTTCGGCCGCGCCTACCCGCGCGGGGGTCTACTTTCCTACAGAGCGGCGGACTTCACGTCCACTTTTGGCCCTGCCCCGCGACGACGCGTACCCGGACGGCGGCCGCCTCGGGGTCAGGCTGCGCAACCTCGACAGCCTCTTCCGCAGGGCGGGCTCTGAGTGAGCGGACGACCTGCTCACGCACCTGAATCTCGCTGTGCCGGGCAAGATCCTTGCGATCGGAGAAGCTTGTTAACGGCACGGGCGCACCGATACGGATTTCCACGTCGAGCGGCCCCGACTTCAGCAGCTCCCAGGCATGGGCGCGCATTTCCATGTCGCCGAACCACGAAATAGTCGGCCGATCCGCGCGTCCCAGCGGCAAGCCATGCAGACGGGTGTACACGGCCGAGAGCGTCTGCACGACGGCATCGGAAGCAAGGCTCGTGTCGCTGGCAGAGGGCTTTGCCGCCGCAAAAAGCGAGGTCATGAACGGCAGCACACGATTGCCGTCGCTGGATGTGCCTTCGGCGAACAGCACGATCGTGTCGCCCTTCGCCAGGCGGCCGACAATCTCACCCGTGGCCGTCCCAACCGAGGAGCGCCGTTTCCGATCCACGAAAACCGTCCGCTGCAGCCGCGCCAGCGAGGCGACGAAGGGCCACGTGCCGACCTCCTTCTTGGCAACAAAGGATACGGGAGCCACGGCCGACAGCACCGGGATATCCAGCCATGTGGTGTGGTTGGCGATCAGCAGCACCGGGCAATCGCGCGCCACCGAGCCTTCCACATGCAGGCGAATGCCGAGCAATCGGCAGACTTGGCGGTGATACCAGTGGGGGAATGAACGCGCCCGCTTGGAGCCCGTCCGCACCAGCAGCGCCTGCACCGGCATCAGCGGCACGGTCAGTGCAAAGAAGCCGGTGAGAATAGCGGCACCGCGGAACGCGCCCATGACTGCTCCTCGCGACGCGCCCTATGCGCTCTAGAGATCGAGCGAGAGGATATAGGCGTCGACGCTTACGCCGCCGGGGCGCTGATAGTAGCCTTTGCGCCCGCCGGTCGGGATAAACCCGAGGCTCGAATAAAGCGCCCCTGCAGCCTCGTTGTCAGCCGCCACTTCGAGGAAAAGCCGTTTGACCTCAGCCCGGCGTGCCGCCCTGGCGAGGCCCTCGACCATCCGCCGGCCGATGCCGCGTCGCTGCCACTCGGGGGCGACGCCGACCGTCAACAGTTCCGCCTCGTCGGCAGCGATGCGCCCGATAATGAAGCCTGCAAGGATCAGCGGCTCTCGAACCTGAGCGATAAACGAGGCCGACGCTGGATGTTCGATGGCGCTCGTGATGCTGGCCGCATCCCAGGCCGGATCGAACAAACGCGCGTGCAGCGCCGCGATCTCTTCCGCCCGTTCCGGGCTGGCCCACAGCAGGCTCAGGTTCTTGGGGTCGAGTGGAATCGCAGCCGGGCGCATATCAAGCTCTCGCGACGGACTTGCCGTCCTGGGGTTTGGCGTCTGGCGGCCGCAAATAGAGTGGAACGACTGCCTCGGAGATAGGAAGTTTGCTGGCAAGACGCGCCAGCGCGACGGCCTCGGGAAGGAGTTCGGGCATCAGCGCCTTGGCCTCGCGCCCGTGTCGCGCTGCAATGGCAGCAACGGCAGCGGCACCAGAGCCGACCAAAACAATCGCCCCTTCGCCGCCGACGCGGGAAGCATCATCCAGCGATAGCAGTTGGGGTCCATCGACTTCGACATCGCGGCGAAAGAACTGCACATAGACTTCGTCGCGCCGAGCATCGACCACGACAGCCAGTGGCTCGACAATACCCCGATGTCTGGCCACCTCGGCCATGACTGCAAGGCTCGATACTCCGACCAGACCGGCGCCAGTCGCCAGCGCCAGCGCACGTGCCGCGGCGATGCCGATGCGAGTGCCGGTGAAGGTGCCAGGGCCGACAGTAACCGCAATCCGATCGATTTTCTCGAAGGCGAGCTTCGCCTCTCCCATGACCTCACCGATCATCGGGACGAGACGTTCGGCGTGTCCTTGCTCGAACCGCTCAAAGCGCGCTGCAAGTGCGTCGGCAACGCCGCCCCGCAACTCGGCGACGCACGCCGAGCAGCCGTCGAAACATGTGTCGATGGCCAATATATGCATGCGCCGCACCCTATACGCAGAGCACGGGGGATTCACCACCTGAAAATGCAGAAATCTATCAGACGATCTGGGCCACTTCGTCGAAGTCGAGCCGCGGCAGTCGGGGCATGAGCTTGGACGGATCACCATAGCCGAGGTTGCAGAGGAAATTCGACCTGTAGGCAGTACCCGCGAAAAACGCTGCATCGACACCGGCAGCATCAAAGCCCGACATAGGTCCGCAATCGAGACCCAACAGACGCGCGGCGATGATCAGATAGGCGCCCTGGAGCGAGCTATTGCGGAACGCCGCATCGAGGATCTTCTCAGGGTTCCCAACAAAGGCGCTGCGCATGTCCTTGTGCGGAAAGGTCTTCGACAGTTGCTCGTAGAATTCCATGTCGTATCCGATAATGGCGCACACGGGCGCCTGCATGGTCTTCTCGCGATTGCCCTCGCTGAGCAGCGGCTTCAGCTTTGCCTTCGCCTCTGCCGACTTGACGAACACATAGCGCGCCGGTTCGCAGTTGGCGCTCGTCGGTCCCATCTGCACGACCTCGATGAGTCGCCGCAGCATGGTGTCGGGCACCTCTTTTGCCTGCCACGCATTGTGGGTACGCGCGTCGAGAAATCCCTGGCGAAGCGCGGCGTCATCGGCATGCGGCATGAGGCACTCTCGAAGGCTTTCGGTGTTGATAGCGAAAACCCCGCTGTTGGGCGGGGTTTCTGGCATTCTCGGAGGCGCTAGACGGCCTGCACTTCCTGGACTTCGGGGCAGAAGTGCCGCAGCAGGTTCTCGATGCCGTGACGCAGCGTTGCCGTGGAACTGGGGCAACCCGAGCAGGCGCCGCGCATGTGCAGGTAGACCACACCATCGCGGAAGGCAGAGAACGTGATGTCACCGCCGTCCTGCGCAACGGCGGGCCGCACGCGCGTCTCGAGCAATTCCTTGATGGTCGCAACGACGCCCTCATCCTTGGGGTCGTAGGACGTCGCGCCGACGTCGTCGTTGGCCTTCTCGGCAACGACCGGAGCGCCGGACATGAAATGCTCCATGATGGCGCCGAGGATCATTGGCTTAAGGTGCTGCCACTCCTCAGTGCCCTTGGTCACCGAGATGAAGTCGGAGCCCAGAAACACGCCCCGTACGCCCTTGATGTCGAACAGGCGCGAAGCGAGCGGCGAAGCCAGCGCCTCGCCCTTGTTGGTGAAGTCGGCAGTGCCCTCATCGAGCACGGCCTTTCCGGGAATGAACTTCAGCGTCGCCGGGTTGGGGGTCGCTTCGGTCTGAATGAACATCGGCTTAGCCTTTCCGCATTTTGGCGTCGCGAGCGCGTACCGCCATTGCGTCCTACTTTAGAACTTCTCTAAAGATAGTCCATCGCACCCGGAATTTCGAGTGCCTGGAAAGCCTTCTAATCCAACGCGCGGACATCCTCTAGGGCCAACGTCCCAGGAACAATGGTAATCGGGATCGGAAAGCTGCCCATTGCGGTCCCCGATGCCAGGGACGACACCAGCGGACCGGGACCGGCAGCCTCCGCCGAGGCGCCCAGCACGAGGACGGCAATATCCTCGTCCTCATCGATCAATTTGCGGATTTCCTCGCCCTTGGAGCCCTCACGGATGATCTCTTCGCAGGCGACGCCTTCATACCCGGCAAGGTTCAGCTTGCGCCGCATGAGTCGAAACAGCGCCTTGGCCTTGGCCGTCTCTTCCTCGATCTGCTGCTGGCGGACGTTGATCCAGTGCTGAAATTCCTGCGGCACAATGATGTACAACAGCACCAGCGTTCCCGACGAACGCTGCATGCGGCTCGCCGAGTAGTAGAGCGCAGTCTCCACCTCCGGGCTCTCGTCGACGATGACGAGGAACTTGCGGAAATGATCGGCCTCAAACGATCGGCGCTTTCTTCCTGTGCTCATGAAACCATGCTGCCATGTGGACCCGCCGCTAACAACTAGGCCGCATCACGAGCGGACGAAACCAACGATATCTTTCACCTGATTCATGATCGGCGTTGCGATAACGCGAGCACGGGCGGAGCCATCGGCGAGAACGCGGTCGATCTCTCCCGGGTCGCCCATGAGGCGAATGATCTCAGCCCGGATCGGCCCCAGCCTCTCGACGGCCACCTCCGTGAGGGCTCGCTTGAGGCCGGTGAAGATGCTCGGACCCTCCTTTGAGGTCGCGATCAATTCTCCCAGAGCCGCTTCCTTGCTGACCCCGGCCAGCGCCGCATAGATGCCAACGAGGTTGTCCACCTCCGGGCGCGCCCTCAGCTCCTCCAGGTTGCTCGGCGGCGCCGGCTCCATGTCGGTTTTCGCGCGTTTGATTTTGTCGGCGATGGTGTCGGTGTCGTCCATCAGATTGATGCGCGACATGTCCGACGGCTCGGACTTCGACATCTTCTTCGTGCCATCGCGCAAGCTCATGACCCGCGTCGCCGGTCCCGTGATAACGGGCTCGGGCTGAGGGAAGAAGATGCCATCGGCATAGCCGGCAGAAATAATCGGATCGCTGAAGTCGTTGTTGAACTTCTGCGCGATATCGCGGGCAAGCTCGAGGTGTTGCTTCTGGTCCTCGCCGACCGGCACGTGCGTGGCCTGATAGGCGAGGATGTCCGCCGCCATGAGATTGGGATAGGCATACAGACCCACCGATGCGTTCTCGCGGTCCTTGCCAGCCTTCTCCTTGAACTGCGTCATGCGGTTCAGCCAGCCGAGGCGGGCGACGCAGTTGAACACCCAGGCGAGTTCGGCGTGCGCGGCAACCTGGCTCTGGTTGAAGAGAATGCTCTTCTTGGGGTCGAGCCCCGACGCGATATAGGCGGCAGTCACCTGCCGGATCGCATTCTTCAGCTCTTTGGGATCCTGCCACACTGTAATCGCGTGCAGATCGACGACGCAGTAGATGCACTCGTGCGTCTTCTGCATCTCGATCCACTGCACCATGGCTCCGAGATAATTGCCCAGGTGCAGGCTGCCGGTCGGCTGCATGCCGGAGAAAACGCGCTCTTTGAATGCCATTGGAGCCCCTTGAAGCGATAGGCGCGGGTTTATGGCGCGTCAGGATCGGGGGCGCAAGGCTGGATGGCTCAGGCCGGGCCCGGCGGCGGCGTACGGCGGGACAGGAACCGCCTCAGCTGCTTGCGATCGAGCGCGCCCGTTGCGAACACCGCAACAGCGTAGGCAAGAAAGCCCGCGCCGACGAGCACGATGAGCGCTAGCGCCCGCTCGAACTCCGGTGTTGGCGGCTTGAAGCTACCGTCGAACGCGTCGGAGACCAACCAAAGCACGAGCCCCATGATGGCGCTCGATAGCAACACCCGCGGCAGCGTGCGCTTGAGCCGCCTGTCGGCAATGAAGTGACGGTGCTTGGCCAGCGTTGCATAGAGCATCGACGCATTGAGGATACCGCCAAGGGTCGTCGCCACTGCGATGCCCAGATGCGGCATCCACCCAAGGCTACGGAAGAGGAAAAACAGTCCGATCGAGCCAAGCGTATTCGCCGTCAGGCTGATTGTTGCATAGATCATCGGCGTGCGCGTGTCCTCGCGCGCAAAGTAGGCCGGGGAGAACACCTTGATCAGCACGAAGCTCGGCAAGCCGATGGAAAAGATCGCCAGCGCCCAGGCAGTAGCCACCGTATCGGCGGCGGTAAACGCCCCGCGCTCGAACAGCGCCGCCACAATAGGAGTTGGAACAACCGCAAGCGCCACAGCAGCTGGCAGCGTCAGCAGCATTGCAAATTCTAACGAGCGGTTCTGGCTATCCATCACCGCTTCGTGGTTTTCGGCGCGGAGATGCCGCGCCACGTCCGGCAGCAGCACCACACCGATAGCGATGCCCACGATCGCCAGCGGCAGTTCGTACAGCCGGTCCGCGTAGTAGAGGTAGGAAACGGCGCCGTTCTGCATCGAAGCGATAACGGTGCCGATGACGATGTTGATCTGCGTCACCCCGCCGGCGATCACGCCAGGGATGCCGAGCCGGATGAGGCGGCGCATACCCTCGGTCATCCGCGGCCGACGCAGCTTAAGCCAGATGTTGTTGCGCCGCAAACCGTCCATCAGCACCACGAGCTGCAGGAAACCGGCGGCAAACACGCCCCACGCCTGGATCACGCCGGCCATCGGGTCGTTCTGGTAGCCAAGCCACATGCCGATCAGCGTAGCCGCCATCATCACCACGTTGAGGACGATGGAGACCGACGAACTCTCGACGAATTTGCCGAACGAGTTCAGCACGCCCGACATGAGCGCCACCAGCGACATGCACATCAGGTAGGGCATGGTGATGCGCGTGAGCAGGACAGCGAGATCGAACTTCTCCGGATTCTCGCTAAAGCCGGGGGCCAAGCCATACATGAGGAATGGCATGGCAATTTCGGCAATGATGGTCAGCGCCAGGAGGATGAACACGAGGCCCGCCATCGCCTCCTCGGCAAATGCGCGCGCTTCTTCGTGCCCTTCCCCCTCCAGGCGCTTGGCGAACAGCGGCACGAAAGCCGCATTGAAGGCGCCTTCGCCAAACAGCCGGCGAAACAGGTTTGGGAAGCGGAAAGCCACGAAGAACGCGTCGGCGACAACGCCGGACCCCAGGACCGCGGCGATGAGAATGTCGCGCAAAAAGCCGAACACGCGGCTCAACAAGGTGAGGCCGCCGACGGTCGCGAAGGAGCGGTAGAGCTTCATGGACGCTGAGCGGTATCGGAGCCTCGGCCGAAGGGCAAGCGGCCAGATGGCAGCACCTGTCACCGTCTTCGCCGACGTTGACATCACGGACACTGTTGCCCGACAGTCGCCGCGTAGGCGGAGGGGCAAACCGATGTTCCCATTAGGCGACGACAACTCAATGCGGCGCACGACGCCGTTTGTCACCTACACACTCATTGCCATCAATGTTGCTGTCTTTCTTCTGCAACTGCAGAACGGCGATGAGTTCATCCGCCAGTGGGCGTTCGTGCCAGCTCGGTTCGCCGCCGACCCGTCCGGTGATTTCGTGACCCTTTTCACCGCAATGTTCATGCACGGCAGCTGGCTGCACCTTGGCGGAAACATGCTCTATCTTTGGATCTTCGGCGACAACGTCGAGGACAACTTCGGTCACGCCAAGTATCTCTTCTTTTACTTGCTCGCTGGCCTTGCCGCAACCTTCGCCCAGTACTTCCTCAATCCGACATCCAGCATCCCCAACCTCGGCGCATCCGGCGCCATTGCTGGCGTGCTCGGCGCTTACCTGCTCATGTTCCCCAAGGGCCGCGTCAACGTCCTGATGCGCGGCGGCGTAGTTGCCGTACCGGCGATCCTTGTCCTTGGACTTTGGTTCGGCCTGCAGCTTTTCTCCAGCGTCGGGTCGATCGCCAACTCCGGCGAGGGCCAGGATGTGGGTGGGGTCGCCTTCATGGCCCACGTCGGCGGTTTCGTGGCCGGCTTCCTCATGGCCTTCCTTTTCCGCGGCAGCGATGGCACCCCCCGCATTACGTCTTGAAACGGCGGCTTCGGCCCGGGCACCAGCGTGTCGGCCTTGAACCGGTTCGGAAAATGCACGAGTATCCGCCGGCTGGGGACCTAAAGGCGCGGGGACTAACTCGATGCTACGCCTAGCTTTTGCGTTCATTCTTCTGTTGCTCATGCTATTTGGCGGCACCATCTGGCTGCTCGACATGGGCCCGCCATCGCTCGCCCCGGAACCGCCGGGCGAAAAGCAGCGTGCCGCCAAGCCCGATAGCCCCAAGAGCGACGCTGACCAACTTCAAGAAGCACTCAATCCGCCCGCCGCTGCCTCGGGGCTTGGTTTCGACATCGCCCGCATCGATCCCGATGGCACATCCGTATTTGCCGGCCGTGGCGAGCCTCGCTCGCTGGTGACGATCACCGTCGATGGCCAGGAGATCGGCACCGCTCAGGTCGACGAAAATGGCGAGTGGACCCTCACAACCGACACAAAGATTGCCAATCCAGACGGCAAGCTGGCCCTCTTCAAAGCCCCTGCCGGTGCCGTTGCCCGCATCGTGGGAGCCGAGCCCAGGCAGCCTGCGATGAAGGCGGCCACGACCACCACGCCGGCAAAGCCCAACACGGCCGGGGCCGTCGCCTCGAACATGCTGAAAAGCTTAGAGGATATGGTCGCAACCGCGCGCTCGGACGCAGCCAGCGAAGCACCTGCGGCAGCAGCGGTTCCACCGGCCGCGCCGGAAGTTCCAGATCCCTCCGCGACCGCCATGCCGGCCCCAACCCGGCATAGT
>JBAZYB010000164.1:0-9120 GCA_041659545.1 Hyphomicrobium sp. | reverse complement strand
CGTCGGGTTCACGCGCAATCCTTCCGATGGGTCAGATGCCCTGTACATCGACTATCTCGCCAACGCGCAAGGAGAGGACGTGGTCGCCGGGCGGCGCAATGCCCTGGGCGTCGAGCAGCTGCAGCGTCGCGCACCGGGCGCCTACCAGGAGCTGGCAGCGCACAAGGAGGTCCTGGAGAAGACCTTCGGAGATATGCAGGACTTCGAGTTCACCATTGAGGATGGGAAGCTCTACATGTTGCAGACGCGCTCAGGGAAAAGAACGCCGCTTGCCGCCCTGCGCATAGCTCACGATCTGGTCGCCGACGGGATCATAGCGGCCGCCACTGCTGTCGAACGGCTGGCGGGGCTGGATCTGGAAGACATCGAATACCGTGACCTGATCGTTCCCGAGGGCGTGCAGCCGATTGCTCAGGCGGTCTCCGCGGGCACCGGTGTTGCGGTCGGGGCGGCCGTTTTCGATCCGGCGCGCGTGAAGGCGCTCAAGCGGGACACGCCGGTGTTGCTGCTGCGTGAGAATGCCGAGACGGCCGACGTCGCGGCCATTGCGGAAGCCGACGCGTTGATTACCGCGCGCGGGGCCCGCACATCGCATGCTGCCGTCGTTGCCCGGCACCTCGGGAAGGTCTGTCTCGTGGGCTGCAGCGCACTGCAGATCGACGTTTCGGGCAGGTCGTGCCGGCTCGGCGAAGCGACCATTCGCGAAGGCGATGTCCTGTCGATCGATGGTGCAAGCGGGTGCATCTATGCTGGAAGACTTTCGATACGTCGCGCAAAGCCGACCGCGTTGCTAAGCGAGATCGAGAGCTGGGCTCAACGGCCGCACAGCGGCGTCGATGAGAAGAGCGAAAAGGGTGGGCCTGGGTCGAAAAACTTGGAGCCTTCACGACGCGGAGCAGCGGCTCAGCAACGCAATTTTAACCACCGTGACAAAAAGATGAAGCCTCGATGACGAGTACGCACGAGGACTGATGCTTTCGAAGTTGCAGAGGCAGGGCCGTGGTGAATCGGGTCGCCTGCCGTTTTCCACCCACCCATCCGTCTGGGCGAATTCAAGCCTCTTTGCCGCCCCGGCGGACGACTTCGACTGGCATGAGCCTGTGGCGCTGGCCGAGATCCGCCCGACGCAGATGGCGGTCGGCATGCGCGCCGTCGAGGCTAAGCGCCAAAAGCTCCAGCGCCATACGGCCAGTGCTCGGAAACTGCGCCGATTTCTGGAGAGGCGACCGGTCCCTGCCGTCCTTGGGCCAGGTGAAGACTACTACATCATCGACCACCATCATCTGAGCCTTGCGCTCTGGCAGTGTGAGGTCGACGAGGTGTTCGTGCGCGTCATCGGGGATTTGTCCGACATGCCCAAGCGTGCGTTCCTGCGTGTGATGGGTGCGCTCGGATGGCTGCACGCCTTCGACGCTCATGGACGCAGGACCTGCCCGACGCGGCTACCTGCAACGCTCGATCAGCTTGGTGCGGATCGCTTCCGCGATCTCGCATGGTCGGTGCGGCAGAAGGGTGGATACGAGAAGACGCACATCCCATTCAGCGAATTTGCGTGGGCCAACTTTTTCCGCGAGCGGATCTCGCTATCGGTTCTCTCGGGTGATTTCGAACTCGCCCACGAGCAGGCCATGAGGCTCGCCCGCTCGTCCGGGGCGAAGCATCTTCCCGGCCACATCTCTCGCTCATTCACGCGGAACTGAGTGGATCAGCGGGGCGCCGGCTGACTGAGGCTGGGTCACTACAGGTCGGGCGGTGCAGGATTGGCGGCGCGGCAAGATGGGGAGGGGCGAGGGGCGCCACGATGAGCTTGGTGGTGCCGCAAGAGGGATTCGAACCCCCGACCCCGTCATTACGAATGACGTGCTCTACCGACTGAGCTATTGCGGCTTAGCCAACGTTAGCGGCTTTGCGTGCGTGGTGCTCTGCAACCAAAGCGCCAAGACGTCACGCAACGACCAGACGCGCGCTTTCCAGGGCTGCAGCGGGCTGCAACAGCATGGTCAGCGGGCGCCTATTTAGGCCAATCCCGGTCCAGGGGCAAGCCGTCAAACGCATGAATTTCGAGGCTTATCCGACGCTAGCTGCGTCTGCGAGGCAGTGGAGCTGAGTTTACGTCTCAGAAGTGGCGTCGGAGCGTGTAGGAACGCTCCACTGCGGGGCTGGGGCTGGGGTAGCTCGGGTGCCGCCAGGGGGGCACTTTTTCTCTACACCACCGCACCAGCGGATCGGCGGCCGGCATCAGCCCACCGGCTCCAGATAAATTTCACCGTCGCGCACGACGATCGAATATCCGCTGGGGTCGCTCAGCAGCCGCACGATTTCGACTAGCATAGTGGGTTCCTCCCTCTCAGAAGATGCCACCCTAGTGGACCCCACTGCAGACCGCTGTTTCGATTGGTACAGTCGCTGTGATCGGGGAGCGGGGCGTGACTGATCGGCGAGCACGGCATACGAAAAATGCCGTGCCCGCCGAGGGTGCAGATTCCCAGCTAGTTGATGCGGAGCGAGCCAAGAACCCCGAAGGCTTGCAAGAGCCAGATCACAACGAAAATCACCACGACGATGTTGAGGATCTGCTTAATCTTGCCGTCCATCGGAATGTAGGAATTGACGAGCCAGAGCAGCACGCCGACTACGACGAGCACGACGACAATATGCACAAGGTCCATGGTACTTCCCCGTTTCGAGAGCCAGTGCGATCATCAGCCGAGGAGATTTCCCCGCGCTAATACTCAGACACTGAACAGCTAGGCGCAGCTTTAGTTCCGCTCGTGGTCAGCCTATTTCGCTGAGCGCTGCTGCATTCGCGGGAAAAAATCCTGAATCTTTCGGGATGTATTGGTCTGCGCATTTGCCACGTATTCACCTGCCCCAATGCGCTTTGGACGCGTAAGCAACATTGCGGGCGGCCTGCCGGGGCGCCGTTTGGGCACGGATTTCAATAACATGCATCGCGGCTGGTGGAACGACCTCCCGGTAAGGTGGCAGCTGATGATCTCTATATCGATCATCAGTGTCAGCGCCGTGCTGCTATCGATGGTCCTGGCGGTGCTCGACGCCCGCAGCCGCGTCGAGGTTGAGGTCAAGTCCTCCATGGAACTCGCGCAGCAGCTGGTCAACGACATGGCCAAGCGTCTTGCTGCCGATGGCCGCGCCGGCGAATTGCTCGAGGTACTGCCGGAGCAGCTCAAATACGTCCGTCATGCGCGCATCCTCGTCAGCAGCAAGAGCGGAGATCTGGTGCAGGTGGCGCCGGATGACCACTCGGGCCAGAAGCTGTTCATGCATCCCGAGCGCGCGCCGCAATGGTTCGCCGATCTGGTGGGGCCTGCGGTCGGGACGCGCGAGGTTCGCGTCTTGCTCGGCGGTAACCGTGTGGGCAGCGTCGTCATCGTCGGCGAGCCGCGCGACGAATTGGGTGAGGTGTGGGAGGAAGTCTCACGGCGAGCCGTCATCTGGCTGGGCATCACCGCGATGATGCTGGCGGTGCTGTATGTGGTGCTCGGTCGTCTGCTCAATCCGTTGTCGGGGCTGAAGCTCGGCATGCAGGAGCTGGAAGATGGCCACTACGGCACGCGACTGGCAGAGCCGCGGGTCAGCGAGCTGGCGGCCATCGCCTCTCGATTCAACATGCTGGCCGAGGCACTGGAGAAGGCGCGGGAGGAAAACAGCCGCCTGTATCGCAATGTCATCGACCTGCAGGAGGACGAGCGGCGGCAGATCGCCAACGAGCTGCACGACGAGGCGGGTCCATGCCTGTTCGGCATCACTGCGAACGTCTCGTCAATCGGCCGGCTCTCCGATCAGGTGCCGGAAGCACAGGGGGCACCGATACGTCAGAGGGTCGAAGAGATCCATACGGTCACCGAGCGCTTGAAGACGATCAATCGCGATCTACTGCGACGGCTGCGGCCGGTCGAACTCGGGCGCATCCCGCTGGAGGAACTGATCGGCAGTCTCGTTGCCGGATTTGGACGTCGACATCCGGAAGTGGCGTTCAGCGTTGCCATTGCTTCCCTTGCGCAGAGTTATGGTGAGGCCGTAGACCTGACGATATTCCGTTGTGTGCAAGAGGCACTTACCAATGCCCTGAGGCATGGAAGGGCCACGAGCATGAGCATCGATCTGCGCGAGGAGCGCGTTGCCGCGAATGGAGCAGGTCAACCGGTGCGGACGTTGCGTCTCAAGGTGCACGACAACGGCAAGGGCTTTGATCCCGACGCATCGATGGGTATTGGCATGACTGCAATGCGCGAGCGTGTCGGTGGCCTGGGGGGTGTTGCACGGTTCGATAGCGCCCCGAAGGGTGGGACGACGGTTTCGGTCGATGTCCCGTTAGCGGCTGTGAAGGCCGAGCGTGCCGCACGCGTAGCTGCGATTGAAGGCGATGTCCGATGAAGGTTCTGGTTATCGACGATCATCCCATCGTCATTCAAGGGTGCCGCCGTCTGCTCGAAGACATGGGCGTGGAAGACATCTTCGTCGCTGCGAGCTTGTCGGAGGGGTTCCGAGTCTACCGACAGAAGCATCCGGACATGATCATCGTCGATCTGTCGATGCAGTCGGGAGCGCTGGGCGGGTTGTCGTTCATTCGCCGCCTGCGCGTGCATGATGAGCGCACGCCGGTGCTGGTGCTCTCAATGCATTCCGATCGCATGATCGTCAGTCGTGCACTGGAAGTCGGCGCGAACGGCTATTTGTTGAAAGACACGTCATCGGAAGAGTTCGTCAAAGCGTTCCGCCGTGTGCGTGACGGTCTGCCGTATCTCAATCACGATCTCGCCTCGCAGATTGCTTTCATGGAAGCGCGCGGCGACCGCAATCCGCTGAGCCGCATGACGCTGCGCGAACTGCAGACGCTGTCGCTCATCGCCGAGGGTAAGCCGTACATATCTATCGCGGAGGAACTGCACGTCAGCTACAAGACGGTCGTCAACACCAGTGCGCAGCTTAAAGCCAAGCTGGGTGTGCGGACGTTGCCAGAGTTGATGCGCATTGCTATCCAGCACCTGCCGGCCAACACCAGTAAGTCGGGTCACTAGAGTCGTTCCGGTTCAAGCGAACGCGCGGGAAGCCTCTGAAAGCACGCTGCAGAGTCGTGCTTCCTAACGGGAAACGCTTCCCGAAGCACTCGAGCTGACTAGCGTCGTTTCTCGCGAGCGTCAGGCGGGGAGTTGCCGCTTTGACACGCAACCCCATCCCGCGAGTAGCCAGCCCTTGCGGTTATCTTCGAGCCAGCGGAGCGCTTCGGTGATGTCGGTGTTGCTGCACACCTCGCCGGGCGGCGGTACGAGATAGTGTGTGACCCAGTGCTCTCGGTGGGTGCGATCGCAATCTCCAGCGCGGCAGTACTCGAATTTCAGGACCTGTCCTGGCTGCCCGTCAGGAAGACGGATGATCCGTTGCCGGCAATTGTCGCCCGGCGCCAAGCACTGCACGACGACGTGCGCGTCATCACTCGCACGAACGGGCGCTGGTGTTATTGCCAACACGGTGAGCGGTAGAAGGCCGGCGTATCGGAACAGAGCTCGGTTCATTGTGGCATCCCATCGGTTGAATCTCGCCCCCACTTGCGTGGGGTGCGGTTCCATCCGAGGGCGCTCCCGAGTGATCATCCTTTGTTTTGTGGAATCGTACGTGGCGCCGATTAAGCGCACAAGGACAGAAATGCAGCAATTCGCGCCAAATTAAACGGCGTGTGATCAGGCGACAGAGAAGGCGGAGACGGGTGCGCGCCGTACCCGGGCGGCTCAGACGATCTTCTGCTCGACCGCGATTCGGATGAGCTGCATGGGCGTGCGTGCACTGAACTTGGTGCGCAGCGACGCGCAGGTCATGGCCACCGTCTTGTAGGAGACGTTTATCAGCGCGGCGATCTCCGACATGCTCTTGCCCTTGGCAAGCAAGCGCAAAACCTCGCGCTCGCGCTGCGAGAGCGAGGCGCCTGCTTCGCCGGCGCCGACGCGCAAGAAGGCGATCTTCTGGGCCATTTCCGGTGCTAGCGAGTGCCCGCCGCGATGTACGGCGCGAATTGCGTGCAGAAACTCCTGCGGGTCGTCGCTCTTGGAGAAGTAGCCGCGTGCGCCGCACTCGATCGCCTGGGCAGCGAACATCGAGTCGTCGTTCATGCTGAACATGAGAATGCGGGCAGCCGGATCGCGCATGACGAGGCGCCGGGCCAGTTCGAAGCCTGAAACGTCGGGCAGGTTGATGTCGATCACCAACACGTCCGGGCTTTGCGCGGCATGGATTTCCTGGGCGCTGGCAGCGTCGCGCGCCTCTATCATTTCCATGTCGTCAGCCTCGGCGAGCAGCGCGCGGCAGCCCGACAGGACTATGGGATGGTCGTCAACGATAAGAACCTTCACGGCGGACTCGTCTCGGCTTTTGGTTTGGAACAGTATAACATATCAGGTGCGGCGGCGGTTTGGAACGGGTGCTGGCCGGAAGTAGCGAACATGTGAGGCTGTTTCTTCATGTCGATCCGTTTTCGGCTCAATGCCCTGTTCATCTCGCTGCTCATCGTGGCGCTGATAGCGTCGGTGGTGGCGATGATCGTGAGCGCCGGCCCCCGAATCCGGGCCGAGAACGACAGCATCAAGCGGCTGGCGGTTGAGTTCGTCGAGACGACAATTGGCAGCCTGCAGGGCACGAGCGATCCCGGTGACAGGCTGCAGGTTCTGCTCGATGGTCTTGGCAGCCTGCGGCACGTCAACATCTACCGCGCCAGCGACAAGGCGGCTGCTGCTGCTTCTGAGACCCCTGTCAAAGGGGAGGCGCCCGCTTGGCTCAACGCGCTGGCCGAACCGTCGCCGGGCGTCGAGATGCCAGTGCGTGTGAACGGGAAGGACTTCGGCAATCTCGTCATCGCACCACGTGCCGATCACGAGGCGGCGGAGATATGGGAGTCGATCGAGACGACTATCGTCGGAGGCGGCGCGCTGGCGGTGGCGACTGTGCTGCTGATGAGCCTCCTCATCGGCCACCTGCTAAAGCCCATCCGCATGGTGGGTGATGCGCTTCTGGTGCTGGATTCGGGTCGCTACGACGTTACCGTCCCCGAGCGCGGTCCGCCGGAAATTGCCGACATATGCCGCAAGCTCAATCGCCTCGCCGGTACTCTCGAGGGCACGATCTCCGAGAACCGCCGTCTCGCCAATCGCATCGTTTGCATTCAGGACGAGGAGCGCAAGGATCTGGCGCGCGAACTCCATGATGAGCTAGGTCCGTACCTGTTTGCCATTCGTGCCGCGGTGACGACCCTTAAGGTCGAACTGCAGCGCGGCAGCAGCGATCGGGAGAAGCTGCTCAGTACCTGCGATACCATTGTGGAGCGGATGGAGCTGATCCAGCGGACAAATCGGCGGGTGCTGCACAAGCTGCGACCGATGGGTCTGGAGGAATTCGGGCTAAGGGCGAAGTTGAAGTCACTGGTGGCCTTGCTGCAGGAGGACCATCTAGAGATGACGATCAATCTCGATGTCGACGATGCCGTTCCTGCGTGTGACGAGACGAGCAATCTCACGATCTATCGCGTCGTGCAGGAAGGGCTGACAAATGCGCTCAAGCATGCGGACGCTTCGGTGATCGATATCGGTATCGAAACGGCGAAGGCAAAGGCAGTCCTCGGCGCTGCGCCTGATGCGGTGCCGGATCTCATCCGCGTGACGATTTTCGACGACGGCAAGGGTCTGCCCGAAGCGGTGAAACCGAGCTATGGCATCGCCGGGATGTCGGAGCGGGTTCGGGCGATGGGCGGTGACGTGCGGCTGACGAATCGCGCCAATGGGGGTGCCAAGCTGGAGGCGTGGATTCCCATCGGGGGGCAGCCAGCCGCTTCGCCGCTGGCGCATTCGATCTAGGATTGTAGGAGTTTCGCCCCGTCGGGCTGCGAAAGCTGCCGCTTATGGTTTGAGGGCGATGCCCCACGGCAGACGGCCAACGGGCACGGAACGCTCGGCTCGCAATGTCGGCACGTCGATGACGGTGATGTCGTTGGTCAGTCCGTTGGCTGCGTAGAGCTTGGTGCCGTCGGGCGATAGCTCCATGTGCCATGGCCGCTGGCCGACGAGTATGTAGTTGGTCACTTCGAGCTTCTCGACATCGACGACAGCGATGCGGTTGGCGCGGCCCAAGGCGATAAATCCGCGCTTGCCGTCCTTGGAGAAGCGGATGCCGAGCGGCTGGATGAGCTCGGAGCGCACGCCTTCAATGTCGAATCCGATCTTCTTGATGACCTTGAATGTTTTCGCATCGATGATTGCGAGTGTGCCGCCGACTTCCGACGTCACCCAGAAATTCTTGCCGCTGGTTTCGTAGAGGGTGGCGCGTGGCCGCGTGTCGACGAGCACGTTAGCGATCAGCTTGAAGGTGTCGGTGTCGATGACGTGCGCCATGCTCGTCGATTCGGATGTTGCAACGGCGTGCTTTCCATCGGGGCTGAATGCCAGGCCTTCGGGCTCAATACCGACGGGTATCTCGGCTTTCACCTCCCCGGAGGCGAGTTCGACGACAGAGACCATCGCATCGTCCTCGTTGGCGATGAAGATGCGCTTTCCGTCCGGTTCGACCTCGAGGTATTCGGGATCAGAAAGGGTCGGGATGCGGCGCGTCACCTCCTGTTTGTCGGTGTCTATAACGTCTATGGCGTCATCGTCGCCGGCACAGACGAGCACCGACTTGAAATCGGGGGTAATGCGGATGCCGCGGGGGCGGTGTCCGACCTTGATCACCTTCACCGGTTTCAGTGTGGCGCCATCAAGAACGGTGACGGTGTTGTCCTTTTCGTTACTGACGTAGAGCTGAAAGGCGTCAGCGCTGGACGGCAATGCCAGAGAGACGAGCAACAGGCCGGCGAGGTGGCGCAACACTCATATTCCCCTTTACTTATGACACCAATGTCCGTGAACCCGGGGTCAGTTGGGCGGCGGTGTAGACAGCAGCTGCAGGGCGCTGATTGCGACTTCGTTGCGCGCATCACGTGCAATATCGAGTGCTGTCTTGCCAAGGTTATTCTTAAGCGCCGGATCGGCACCTTTACCCAACAGCAGTCCAATCATTGGAGCGTTGTTGTGGCCGGCGGCGACCATTAGGGCGGTTACGCCGGCGGCGGATTTGTCG
>JBAZYB010000163.1:0-9221 GCA_041659545.1 Hyphomicrobium sp. | reverse complement strand
TATTCCGATCTTAGCTGGCATGGAAGACTTAGCCTTCTTCTTGGCGGATTTCTTCTTGGCAGCCTTCTTCTTGGCAGGCTTCGAAGCCTTAACAAACTGGCCTTTGCTATTGCGCGGTGGAGTCTTATGGTCGGCCATAGCGTATGTAGTGCAGTCAAAATCTATTTGCTCTTCAACGAAACAGCGCCGCTGTTGGCAGCAAACTTCTTCCGCGAAGCAGCGTCGCCGCGAATAAAAGCGTCAGCCTTGTGGGTATCAGCAACGGCAGCCTCGCGAACCAAGCTGCGGCCAGTGCCCTTCTCCTCGACCATAACAAAGTACCGCTCGCCGCTCTTCAGGAGCTTAGGGTCGTCAAACCGCGTGTTCAGCCTCTGCATGTTGCCAAAGCCAAGTTTAAGCTGCTGGAGGCGCTCAGTGCTGCCCAGAAAGGCGGCAGGAGTAACAAACCGCTCATCAACGCGAAAGAGGCGTGCAGGATCAGCAGTTTCAGTGGGGTAAAAGGTGAGGCGCCCCTCCAGGGTGGGCGACCGGACATCGATCAGCATGCTTTTGGCGCCAAATGACTGAAGCGCGCCAGACTCGCGACCAGTGGACCAGCCATCGTCATAAGCCCGCATATACAACCGCAAAGCCATTCCGCCTATACCGAGCACGCAAAATAGCCAGTGAGCACTTACAATATGCTAAAGTCCTCACGCTTGTTCATGTTAATCATTGCTTCGGTGTTGCCTGTTGTGTAGCGCCTCCCGATGACCTTAGCTGCATTGGCATACTGCCGAGAAGCGATGCTATACGCAAACCGCTCAGCGTCAGCAATAGTAGACCCACTGCTGGTGTGCTCGAAATACTGTTGAGCATACCGACCAAGTGCCTGCTCAAATGCAGTGTTAAGAGCGTTTTGGTGTTCTCGCAACTTTGAAACGAGCTCTTTGTTACCAGCAAACATCTCGTCCTTGCTGTGCAGCGTCTGTAGGGCTGCTGAGTGCCCAAATGATTCACTTAGCTTGCGCGCGGTGCGTTCTTCAATGTCAGCAGGTACGGCGAGTGCGCGTTCACCTTTGGTTTTATCACGGACTATGTAGGCGTCGAAGTCGGTGGCAACAGAAGTATAAACACCTTTAGCATCAGTTTTGCGAATGAGAGCATCAGGCTTAAACAACGCCATGATAGTCAGTGAAGTGTACCACTCTGCCACGCCACGTATTCATGCTGTTTTTATTCCGGCAGAGAATAGCGTCAAGAAATGGCTGCCACATACCTGATCCGTAGCTCAGAGCGCGTTGCAAGCAGCCCATCTATGGCCAACTTCACACTGGAGTACACTGAACCAATTGTGCTGGGAGATCCACAACATTCACGGGTGTCGCTGAAAAACTTGGTCCTGCCAGTAACCTGGTACAACGTGGTGCAAGGCGACACCATGACCTTTCAAAGTGTCAGTGCAGAGCTAAACATCATCAGTCTGGTTCCAGGTGCGTACACTGCCACAACCCTCGCATTGATGATGACAGCAGCAATGTCTGCAGCAGGGGTTACAATCAACAGCAGCACGTGCACCTACAATCCCACAAGTTTATGCTTTACTTGGCAGATGGGCCCACAAGCGCAGCGAATAATAGGTACATTAATCAGCAGCCGCTTGCTGCGCTTGTTTGGCCTTCCAGCTGCTGGTACAGGTGCGGTTTTCGTCACAGCGTATGCATCGCCAGCACCGGCAATGGAAGTGCGGGACAACCTGCTCAGCATACAAGTTGACTGTCTGGACAACCAAGAGTCCACAGTGAGTAATGGCCAGCTCTTGCGTGCAGCATTCCGGCTGCCCAGAACAGCTAACAGCGGCGAAGTCCTTGTATATGACCCAGCTGGACAAAATGGCATGGACCAGCGCACGCAATGGGTGCGACCAATACACGAGAAGGTGAAACGCATTTCGGTGCGCCTTATGGACGAAGATGGCAATGACCTGCCGTTGCTCACTGATTGGTCGTTTAGTCTCATGGTATCACGCGAACACCAAGCTTGCAAGCGGTGTGACCACAAAAAACATGGCAACTAGGGCAGGTGTTCGCTTTTTCGCTCACATTGTGATAATGTTCACTTCACCGTTAGGGCCGATCTCTACTTGGCGGGAGATGTATGGTGTAACATTCAGCGTAACGGCGCCAGAAACGCTTCCAGAATAGCCAGCAGTCGTCATTGTTGTGGCAACGCTCACTGCAGCAGCACCAGCAGTAAGGGCATTACTGAGCACAATGATGCTGTTCACGTCGATTAACTCCAGCATGTAAGCCATGGGGGAGCCGTTGGGGTTGAGCGTAACAGTGGCAGCCGCAGTAAGTGGGCCTGACACAGTTGCTGTCATGAATTCTGGCCAGTTGGGGAGCGCTTGTAGGGCTGTTTGGATGTTGGCCCCAGAGGTGCTGTACGCGAATTGCGGGGTCGCCACCGTTTGTTCAGTGATGGGGTTGCGCCACTGGAGCGAGAACAAACCAGAGGCTGCTGTGCCAGATGGAGTGAGGGTCAGCACAGGCTGAACTTGCACAATACCTGGTGTTACTTGCAGCTGGTTGCGGCCGCCTTCATGCACGAACCCAGCCAGGGTGCCATTGATCACGGCATCAGGAAGCTGACCAAAGATTATTGGATGCACGTTGCGGTTGCGTAACCAGAACCCTGCCTCCTGTGGCGCACTCTTAACTTGCTTTTCCAGCATGTAGTTGAGCGACTGAGTGAGCGAATTGCCGGTTTCGTCAAGGTATTCGCCGAGCGCATTGACTCCGAGTGGAAGATACTGGCGCATCGCATTCCCGACCTTGCTGGTAGAGTTGGTGAGATACAAGTCTGAGGCGGCATTAGCACCGTTAAACGACTGAAGAAGCACCTTGAACTGTGTTCCAGGGGTGATGCTGCGCGATTCGGTGTACGAGTTGACGTAGTCAATGAAGCGTCCACGCCAATGCTTGCCTAGCCCCGTTTTTGCCCATTCTGCAAGATCGTCTGCGTGCACTTCGGCAGTGTGCAAGCGGAGTGTGCATGCGGACAGTGCGAGAACCCCTGTACCAGCGGCTGCAGAAGCGGAGACAAACAGCTTGACCGTCCAGAAGCCTTTGATAAGGTGGCGTGGAAAGCCACTGCCTGTGCCAAAGCAAGCCCCGAGCACGGGCAGATAAAAGCGCCTAACAGCACTGGCAGGCAGATTGCAACGTATGCTAGACTGCCAATCAGGCGTGTAGCCATACAGGTGACTTGCTTTGGCGAAGCTGTCTTCATCCAAAGAAATGGCGAGGTTCTTTTCAAGCGCGTAACTTGGCAATGTTTGGATCAGTGTGTTGCTGCCGTCCCGAATTTCGATTTTGTCGACAATCCAAGGTGTTGGTACGACTGTCACAGGGTTGCTGCCGCCAGTTTCTGCAACAGTAAACTCCACGGTCATGCCAAACAGCGGTTTTTTGGAAGGGAATAGCTGGAAGTTGATTTCAGTCTGTCCAGCGCCTGCTGCAATCTGCGATGCTGATATGGCTGAATTGGGCGAAAGAACTTCGTCTGCTTGAAAGGCATGCTGCACGTTGGTGTGGTTGATGTGCTGGGTGATTTCTTTCATGCCTTGCCCAGGAACAACATGCTTGAAGGTTGCATTTTGGCCAGCTCGGCGAAGGCGTGTAACCTCTGGGGGTGCTCTGAACTGCGTTGACATGGTTGGTAGTGATTGCTTGCGATCGCCGCCTCTCGCTACGGTTTGGGGTTTCGTGCGTTTGCTCGAGCGCCCAGGGGTGCTCTGCTATGAATACACCAAAAATACGGCTGCCTTTGAAACAATTGCAATGGTTGCTACCCCTATTTGATGGCGATCAGCACCACTGCTGCGCCGCCCAATAGTAATAGCGGCATCAGAAACGAGCTACTTGCAACGTTTTCAACCCCCTTGGCCACCCCTTCAGCCAGGTTGATGGGTGCTTCAATCATGCGCAGTCCGTCGTTGGCGAGGCGCTCGGCCACTGGCGCTACCTTGTTGTACACTTTTTCTGCTGCTGCGGTAGCCTTGCCCCATGTCCATCGTACTGCCGTGCCCACGCTGTTTGCGGCGCTCTTGACGGGGGATGCAATTTTGTTGTCCCAGAAATTCTTCACAGAGTCTGCAGCGCTTTTGAACCAGTCACCTATGCCCATTTTGCGTGTTCGTGTCTGTTGATGAAAGCTACCTGCGCAGCACCACTATATGCAGGGCACAAAAACATTTGGCAGTCGCAGCTACGCCCCATCCAAGACAGTTTTTACGCGCAGCTTTAAGTCTGCATCTTGTTGCAGGACACCAAGGCTATCACGCACTGTTTTTCTGTTGGCAACCTCTTGTTCGATTGCAGCCACCTGGGCCCGCAGCACTTCACGCTGGCTGAGCAGCGCATCTATCTCCGCCTGCAACTGCTCGGTGAGTGCAGTGTTGTCGCTCATCCTGTTGGTCGCGCCGTGTCACCTTATACAGTCTGCAGATTGCGCGGTTAACCATATAATACTGCTGCTTCTGTGCCTGTGCCAACGTCCGTGAACTGAAGCAAATACTGTCGGGCGCGTGTTAACGCTAGGATGGCACCGTTGTCGCCTGTTTGCAGCGACACACCTGTGCCCACTGTAATGCCTGTTAGGTTTTTCACGCTATTGTTGGCGATAGCAAAGGGTATTGTGACCCCCACGGTTCGTTCTGCTGCAGGCAACGCTGCCAAGATGTTTGCTGCAGTGTCTGTAACGGCATTAAAAGATGCACCACCGTCGCCCACCTCGATCAGGCCAGTCAGTATGGATGCTGCCGTTAACACTGTTGAAGCAGAAGTAACAAACGGCACAGCAGCCATGACAAACCTTGTTTGGTGGCTGGTGCGAAACCCGGATGACATGATGGTGTTGCCTGTGAAAGTCTGCGCGCCATCCAGCATCGCAAACGTCGAGTTCACACCTGGGTCTATCAATGTGTGCAGCCTGCTTGCTGCTGGCGCCACTGCGCTCACCGTCACTGTCTGCGTCTGCCCTAGAACCAACTGCGACGATGTGGCTGCGATGGCTACAGCGTTGGTGAAGCTTTTTGCCCCATTGACCGCCTGCACTGCCCCTTCTGTCAGCATGAAGTTGGCATTGGCGCCTGGATCTGGTATTGTTACCACGCGTGATGCTGTTGCTGGGTTGGTGGCACTGACTGCTATTGTGTTTCCTGCACCTGACGGCCAGAAGACCAGCTGGCTGGTGGCGTTGTTCAGCCTGGTTACGTTGAAGTCGCTCAAGGCGCTCGCATCTCTGGCCACTATGGTGCTTGCTGTGGCAGCGCTGGTGCTTGTTTGGGCAGACAACACCCCATTGGTGGTTAACAGCACGCCTGTTCCCAGGCTTGAGTTTACTGCTGTCGTGTTGTCTGTGCTTCGCGTGTTGCTGACAGAGCGGTTGACAAGGCTGCGCTGCATGGTGCTATTTGTTGCAGCAAAAAGGTCTTGTGCTGCTTATTTGGTAGCAGTCTTTGGGGTAGCGACATTATCAGGGCGGGGGCTTTGCATTGTTGACCGAACCTCTTGCGGTGTTTGCTGCATTCGCTGCTCTGAGGCCATATCCAGCTTTGTGTTGATCTGGTGTGTGTACATTGCAGTTTGCACCGTGGTAATCATCAGCTGGTAGAATGGATCAATAGGCTTAAACTCAGTTCTAATCATCATAAGCTCGATTGTTTTTCCTATTGCAGGGTTTTTACCGAGACGTTCGCTGAGTCCTTCCAGTTTTGCACCAAATACTGCACCAAAGCCCTCCATCATTCGTACACCCTCAACATAGCTGCCAACCACAAATGTCGCAGTTTCATGTTCTAAGATAGCATTGTCCATCTCCATCCAGGTCTCTTCTGCTTCTTCTGGCGTTAGTTCCATCAACCTCTCAAGAATTGGCTCATAGTGTGCCACAATTTCCTTGAATGACGAGGTTAGTAGGCGTTTGATTCGGTTCCTGTTTTGAACAAGCTTCTTACGTTCTGCAGTCGTGTAAATTCTCGGTGGCTGCACCGAATCTTCTGTCGGCTCCTCAGCCTCGACTTGTTCATCTTGGTCTTCATCCATGCGAATGATAGCATCTAAGTCTGCATCGCTAGCAGTTACGGTGCGGTTTTTGATTGCATCAATGTCCTGCAAGATGGTTTCCGCCATGACACGCTGATTGTACTACTTGGATTAACCGCAGTTCACCACCACTCAGGCTTGTATATAAGCTGTTGCGGATTTCTTTGCGCCTGTTTTTCCCTGCATGCATAGGCTAACACTTGCGCACCTACCACACAACGCAATTCACGTGAATGTCTTCTTACGGTAGCGACAAAGGTCGTCCAATCATGGAAGCTCTTGGCAAACCACTGTTAGCAGGTGCAATTGGCGCCGGCGTTGCTTACGCGTACTATGGTGTGACTGACTCAGCATTGGTTTTCGGTATGGAAATACCGGCTTGGGCCATTGCTGGCGCTGCTGTGGCTGTGGGAAACTATGCTGCTGAACTTGCTCACGTTGCTGTGCTCGAACAAATCCCAAAGTTGAGTGACAACGAACAAATACAAATGGCTATCACTGCTGGTGTCGCTGTTGGGACTTCTGGTATTGCTACTTTTGCCATTCTGAAGCTGCTTGGCGTTGGCGGCGATATCATGCCTGCGCTGATTGTTGGTGGCAGTGGCACTATTGCTGGAGACTACATGTGGAACAAGTTCATCAGTCCCACAAAGTTGTAGGCCACTCTTGCTCTTTTTCGCAGCAACTCATACACAACACACACCACATCATACACCACGATGAGTTGGTTCAGCGGCATAACAGGTCGTCTCTACCCCCCAGCTATTGCTGGAAACGAACGAACTCTTGAGTCTGAACGTGCTAAGTTTGCCGAGTTTCTTACCACGCGTGCCTCTGCAACCGAATACGCTGACGACTTGAGGTGGTACCTTGACACTATGCAAAACTCGTCATTTACTGCTCTACAAGCATACTGTGGCTATTATTTGGCACCTGCTATCCGTTCTGGCAGCTTACGTTCGTTTGTTCAGGAACAATTCCCATTCATCACAAAAAACGATGAAATAGCCATTGTCGAAGATCACCTTCGCTTCTTTCATAGCGTGCTTTGGTGACATTAGGCGTCGCCTGTTGCGGCTTTGCGGCCTGCTGCTTTTGCGCGGGTTTCATTCAGGCGTGCATAGTGTTTGTTGACATAGTGCTCTATTTCGTTGTCTATGGTTTGGTACTTTCGAGCCCCTACCGTTTTGGCGCTAACTTTGACTCCAATGTCTGCTTTTGCCACGGCATTGGCCATTCTGTTTGCAAGCTGCATCTCTTCTATCAATACGTTTTGGAATGGCGCCAACCGCAAGTTTAACAAGATGTGGATGTCTAGCGGCCTATTTGGGCCATCGTTTACATTTCTTGCCCATGCCACTGCCACTTTGACGGCGGTTGAACGCACTAGTTCTGGGATTGCTTGTTTGCTGCAACTGAGCAGTGCATCGAACTTGCTGGCCTCTTCTGCTGCTAACCATGCCCCCAACTCTTTGACGAGTTTGTCAGCCTTTTCTTTACATGCAGCATCTGATTGTGTGATGCTGGTGCGCGCATAGCAATGATAGGCTATGTTGCCAGTTTTTGGTGGCCCGCGCGCTTTGCGCTTTGGTTCTGACACTGCTGGTTCTGGCGCTGCTGGTTCGCTGACTGCAG
Source organism: Hyphomicrobium sp. (assembly GCA_041659545.1). Classification (GTDB taxonomy): domain Bacteria; phylum Pseudomonadota; class Alphaproteobacteria; order Rhizobiales; family Hyphomicrobiaceae; genus Hyphomicrobium_A. Next base: position 1,500 of record JBAZYB010000163.1, on the reverse strand, counting down.
GGGCTACAGTAAGCTTTTCGAGTGTTTCACTCAGCACCTGGATGGTTGATGGCTCGGCCATGATTTGTTGGTACCTGCCGCGTTGACTATGATCGGTGCACATTTTATCCACGCGTAACATATCGTGTCGCTGTGAACTACACCATGGTGAGCATCAACGCCTTGCCTGATCTTACTTGCATCTGCGGCCCCCCTGGGTCTGGCAAGACAACGACTGCTAAAGAGGTTGTGCGCGAGGCTTACGCTGCCAAAATGATTAGTTACTGCGTGGTCTTTACCCCCAATGCTGACGAGTGGAAGAACGTCTTGCCTGCTTGCCATTCTGAACTTGTCATGCCTTATTCGCTTGCAGCTTTGGCACGCGTCATCAAGCAGCAGATTTCTGAAGAAGATGAGTCGAAACGACACCGCGCGCTGATTATTATGGACGACCCGCTTGGCCGCGTGGACTTTGGCCATCACATTGTGGCGTCTGCGCTTACTAACTACCGCCACCACGGTTTGAGCTATTGGTTGCTGGTGCAGAACATTACTCGCTACTTGCCTCCCCTTGTTCGCGACTGCACCTCACGCGTGCTTGTATTCCCTCAAAAAACCGAATACAGCCTTGTTGCTATATTTAAGGCCTTTGGCACTGCTATCTGGCCTAACAAGGCCACTTTCCAGCTTTATCTCGAGTCTGCCTGTAAAAAGGCTAGCGGGCGTGCTTTTGTTGTTATTGATGTTAAAACTGGCACTGCCAGCACTGCTGCCGTGACTTTACCTGCTGTTGCCATGCTTTCTGAGAAAAGCCACAACAGCCACACCACCCCAGTGAAGTCCCCTGCAAAGATATTGTGATTATTCGGTTGCTGTTCATTTTGTTTGCGTGGTATAGCTGCCATTCATTGCCCACCTGCTACGCCCAACACACATATGGCGCTTTTCAACCCTGCTGCGCTTCTTACGACTAGAAACAACGTTTCCTTTGGCGGTGTCAACTCTGGGGGGGCTATGACCATTGCTACGACCTTTCTTAACGACAGAGAACTTCGGGAACTGAATGACAAGCTTGGGTACACTCAAGTTGCTTCTAAGCATGCTGCCGAAATGGAAATGCTGCCTGCTGGCAGTTCGTTGCACAAAACGCTGAAAGCTCGTCTTGGCATGCTTAATATTGCTATGCAGCGCGCTGGCGACCTGTACAGCGCTGAACTACTGTCTCTTATGCAGTCTGGCGAACCCACTGAATCTGCTGAAGAGGCTGCTTTCAAGACTGCCAAGTCGCTTTACAAGTCTCAGGTCGCGGTGATTGATCGCAAGTACCCTGTGCCTGACTCTGACTTCAAGACTAACATTGACAAGTTCAAGAAGAGCTCGAAAAAGGCTGACCCCTAACTTCGTCGTAGGTCACGCGCTCTGACACCTTTGACGGGCACTTCTCGGCGAAATTTCGCTGACTCGCTGGCTCGATGGTGACGCGTGCTGATGCTGCATGATGTGGCCCGATTCGTGCGAGAT
>JBAZYB010000162.1:0-9254 GCA_041659545.1 Hyphomicrobium sp. | reverse complement strand
CGATGCTCGGCGATGGCGAATCGATCCGTCATTCCCGCAACGAAATCGGCGATGAGGCGCGCGCGGCGGCGAGCGTCGAGATCGCGCCCCGCGGCATACCATGCCGCGGCCATGGCAGAAGGGTCTTCCAGGTAGCGCCCGAAGAGGTCGGCGACGATGCGCTCGGCGTTGCGCATCACCCCCATGACCCGTTCGTGCCGGTAGACGCGCTCGAACAAGAACGCCTTCAGCCGCGCGATGTCCTCTCCCAGCGGTGCCGAAAATCCGACAATCGGCCGCCCCGCAGTTCGGATGTCGTCAGGCGAGCGGGGCCCGAGTTCCGCCAAGCGGCGCCGCGTCTCTATAACAAGATCGGCAATCATCTCGGTGATCAGTCGGCGCGTCAGCTCGTAGACGCTCCGCGATTCATCGCGTGTCTCAAGGCCATGCACCTTTTCCAGCGCCGGCCCTGACAGCGGCTGACTTTCGAGATCGGCGAGTGTGATCAAGTGCGCCCGCAAGCCGTCGTCGATGTCATGAGAGACATAGGCGATGTCATCGGCGAGCGCCGCCACCTGCGCCTCGGCAGACGGCCAGTCGCCGAGGTCCAGGCTGCGCCACAGCTCGACGCGCCGCGCAACCTTGGCGACCGCGTTCCACGCGGGTACCGGGCCGTTGTGCTTGGCAAGGCCCTCGAGCGTCTCCCAGGCGAGATTGAGACCGTCGAACTGTGCGTACTTGCGCTCCAACGTCGTGACGACGCGCAAGCTTTGCGCATTGTGATCGAAGCCGCCAAAGGCGTGCATGGCCCCGTCGAGCGCCCGCTCGCCCGCGTGTCCGAACGGCGGGTGCCCCAGGTCGTGCGCCAGCGCGATGGCCTCGGCGAGATCCTCGTCGAGGCGCAACTGCCGGGCCACCGTGCGCGCGATCTGCGCCACTTCCAGCGTGTGCGTCAGACGGGTGCGATAGTGATCACCCTCGTGAAACACGAAAACCTGCGTCTTGTAGGTGAGACGGCGAAAGGCAGTCGAATGGAGAATGCGATCACGGTCGCGCTGTAGTGGACTGCGGGTGGCGCATTCCGGCTCGGCAGCCATACGGCCACGGCTCGCCACAGCCCCGGCCGAATACGCCGCAGGCGATCGCTGCCCCGGAGGCAGAGAGGCCCCATAGTCGGGCATATCCGGCCCGGCGGTTGTCGATTTCATCGGCGCAGCCACAGATTCCAAGCCCTTTCATGGGCTTTGATTTGGCGCCCATCGCGCCTATCTTGCATTGGGGCAGATTCCATCGGACTGCAACCCGCGACTGGCGCGATCCAAGAAGGCCGAGGCATCTAGATGAGCGAATCCGTGACGGTCACCGAGCGCGCTGCCAAGCGCATAGCCGAGATTGTCGCTACCGAAGCCGCCTCACGTGCCCTGCGCATCAGCGTCGAGGGCGGTGGCTGCTCCGGCTTCCAATATAAGTTCGATCTGGTCCCAGATGCCGCCGATGACGATCTGGTGCTTGAGCGCGCCGGCGCCAAGGTAGTGATCGATCAGGTCTCGCTCGGCTATCTCGCCGGCTCGGAGATCGACTTTGTCGACGATTTGATCGGGGCCTCGTTCCGGGTGAACAATCCCAAAGCAACTGCTTCATGCGGCTGCGGCACCAGCTTCTCGCTCTAAGTCCTACCGCGCGCATCCGCTGGTCAGGCGCACGATTCTCAACTACCCCTTGCGCCCATGAAAGTGACCACCTGGAACATCAACGGCGTCAAAGCGCGCCTTGAGTCGGCGCTCGCCTACCTGCGCCAAGCCTCGCCCGACGTCATCTGCCTGCAGGAGATCAAAAGCGTCACGGAGGGATTTCCGTCCGAGGCGTTCGAAGAACTCGGCTACCATTGCCTCGTGCATGGACAGAAAGGTTTCAACGGCGTCGCCATACTCGCCAAGCAGCCGATCGAGGAAGTTCGCATGGGCCTGCCCGGCAACGATGCCGACGAGCAGTCGCGCTTCGTCGAGGCGGTGATCTCGGTGCCCTCGGGCATTCTCAAGGTGGCCTCGATCTACGCCCCCAACGGCAACCCGGTCGGCACGGAGAAATTTCCCTACAAGCTCGCTTGGCTGGCGCGCCTGCGCACGCACATCAAGGGATTGCTGGCCGAGGAGATCCCCTTCGTTATGGCGGGCGACTACAATGTTATTCCCGAACCGATGGACGCCAAACGCCCTGCCGCATGGACACAAGACGCGCTATTCCAGCCGGAAACGCGCGCCGCCTATCGCGCCATGCTCAGCGACGGGCTGACCGACGCCGTGCGCCTCTGCCATCCCGGGCCCGGTGTCTATACCTTCTGGGACTATCAGGCCGGCGCCTTCCAGAAGGACGACGGCATCCGCATCGACCACCTCCTCCTGTCGCCGCAGGCAACGGATCGGCTGCTGTCAGCCGGCGTCGATCGCTTCACGCGCGCCTGGGAGAAGCCCTCCGATCATGTGCCGACGTGGGTCGAGTTGGACCTCTGATCGCTATTCATTGCACTTTGCGGTGACGACGCTGCCCGTTGACGGCAGGAACACCTTGCAGTCGGCCGGACGCGACGCATCGATCGTCGCCGCCGCGAGGTTTTTTGCGCGCTCCTTCTGCGGCACATCGCCGATCACGGCGAGGCGTTCCCTGGCCAGAAGCCGCGACGACAATCCGTCGAACGAATCCGGCGCGACGCTCAGCGCCTTCTGGTAATTGACGCGCGCGCCTTCACGGTCGCCCCGCTCCTCCTGCAGGCGCGCTTTCAGCGTGCGTGCGGAGGCAAATTCGGATCGCAATGCGATGGCCCGATCGACATCGGCCTCCGCTGCCAATGTTCGTCCCTCGCGGAAGGCGACAGCGGCGCGTGCATAATGGCCAATAGCGTCATCACGCCCCCGCGCCAGCAACCGATTGATTTCTCCGCGCGCAGACTGATAGTCACCCTGGTCGGCGAGCAGCATGGCGCGCATCATGGCGATAAGCTGCCCGTCGCGTTTGCGCTTGGCAGCCGCATCGAGGTCGGCCATCGCTGCTTCATAGTCGCCGCTGCTGCGCAGGACGACGGCGCGGCTGTAAAGCATGCGCCAGTCATCGCCTCCGCGCCGCACCGATTCATCGAGGTCGGCCATCGCATCGCTACGGTTGCCCTGTTCGGCCTTCACCAATCCGCGCGCTTCATAAGCACGGGCAAATCCCGGCTTCATTTCCACGACGCGCGTGTAGTCGGCAATCGACTTTGCAAAATCGCCGGCGCTGCGATAGGCGGTGCCGCGGTTGAAATATCCAATGTATGTCTGCGCTTCATGCAGCCGCCCGGAGTTCATGACCCGCGTGCAAGCTGCCGCCGCAGCACGATCTTTTGCTGCAGTGCAATTGGCAAGATCCGCGCTCATCCCCGCCTCCACCGACGTTGCGAGGATTGCGGCGAGAAGAAAGGCGCCGGTCAGCAATCCACCAACCAAAACGAAATAAGCGCGCAACATTTTCGCCTCCCACGGAGCGAGATTGTTAGCCATCTGCGAGGATCACCGGCATCGGTGCACCCCACGCAAATAGTTACCTGCTCGCACCGCGAGGCGCTGTTACCGACGGAACAGCTCAATTCTCCGGTTAACGGCCATATGTGTGATGTTGATCCCACACGGCAAAGCCATGCCGGCGCCATTCAGCGACTTCTTACGATTCTACGCCAATGTCTGGCGTCGGAATACTCGTCCGTGGGGAACAACTCGTATAGTCTGTCCATGTCGGACAGGAACAAATTTGGCAGGGTCCAGTCATGAACATCACAAACATCCGTCGAGTTGCGCGCCGGTCGGGCATGCTGGCTCTCGCCGCGCTTCCCGTTATCGCTATGGTCGGTCCTAGCGAGGCCGAACCCGCAGCAGGATTGGCCGGCTCATGGAGCGGCAGCGGCTGGGTTTCTTTCTCCAACGGCAATAAGGAGAGGGCACGTTGCCGCGCGCACTACAGCGGCAGCGGCGGCAGCTACACGGTCAGCGCCACGTGCGCGACCGCTTCAGGCAAAGCCACCCAGACCGCAAGGGTCTACAAGGTCGGCGGCTCCTCCTACAAAGGCAGCTTCTTCAACAGCGACTACAACGTTCGCGGGACCATTCGCGTCAACGTGCACGGCAAATCCCAGAGTGTGAGCCTCTCCGGCGACGGTGCCTCGGCGCAGCTCAGCCTCTCGCGTCGCTGATCTTCCCTGCGTCATCGATGAACATGCGAGCCGGAGTGCGACTGCGCGCTCCGGCTTTCGTTTGTCCGCCGCGAAATCCGCTTAAACGTCGTGTTTGACGTTCGGCGATTGCTGCAGCGAGCCCAGCACCGATCCACTCCAGCGCTCCACCTTCTCGGGCAGGAACACGTAGCTGTGCAGTTTGAAGACCAGCCCGCCCTGCATCACCGTGTGCTCACCTGTGTAGATCGCGTCCGCCGGCAGATAGTACGCGCAGGAAAACGTGGCGATCTCCTTGTTGACGGCATTGGCTGCCATCTCCTCGTTCTCGCCTCTCGCTTGGTAGAGCAAGAAGTTGATTGAATCGGTCTTCGCGTTGCAGAAGAACCCGCGAACGCGGTCAGGCTCCGGCACTGTTTCGGCGTTCAAAGCCGATGGCGCCAACACGGCAGCTACGCCGGCCAGACCAAACGCTGCAGCCGCAAGTTTTGCTGAAACTTCCCGCCATGGGCGGTACAGGAGAGCATCGAGGGCAGTCATGCACACCTCCAAGGTATAAGCGAGCGCACCCGCGTGCGCCTCACTCCGCCTTGGACGTGACCCCCGTCGCCCGTTTCTTTTGGGTCTTGGCGTCGAGGATATGAGCGAATCTAAAATCGCTCAAGCAACAGTCATGGGCAATCGCTGCCTAATTCCGTCTCATAGCAGCGACAGCCCCCGCCTTGGCGGGCGACTCCAGTCTAGTCGCTGATTGCCACATGCACAGGGGCATTTTGCCTGACATGGCAAAAAATGCGGGAAGACGTGTTGCCACGATGCCCCGCGCAGCCGAGCGGGTGCGCCTAGTGCGACGGTGCGGCAGACACGCTGGCGCCCGCACCAGCATCGCGCAGACCGATGTCCGTAGCAGCGCCCTTGATCAGGGTGCCCCCACTCTCCGGCTTGATCGAAACAACGGGCGGAGGAACGGCAGCCGCCGGAGCAGCTGCAGGCAATTCGGCGGCCGCCGTCACATCGTAGAGAACGGGTTCACCGTTGCCGCACGTGCGCGTTGCCTGCACGTTGAGCGCGCCAAGGCCGATGTCATCGCGCATGTCCGGCTTACGGCCGTAACGGGTACGCCAATCGGCGACGATGCCGGTCGCCTGCTTGCGCACGCCCTGCCCGGCCCCGCAGTAGATGTTCTGATAGATGTCGTCGATCCACACCCGCTCGTAGGGCGGCGAGTTGGCGACCGCCACCGATATCAGCGCCAGCGCGCGCACGGGATCGGCCTTCATGTATTTGCCGCGCCACAGAAGGTCGGCAAGGAATGCCTGGGCGCCTGCGTGACCCTTCTGGCTCAGCACCGAGAGCCAGTGCTTGGCATACGGCACATCACTCTCGATGCCGTCGCCGTTCAGATAGAGCTTGGCAAGCTCAAACTGAGCGTCCTCGTCACGGAAAAACTGCGCCGCCTCGCGTAGGTACTCCATGGCGATAGCGGGATTTGACTTGAGGTTCGCCTCTGGCAGGCCGTTGACGAGATAGCCGGCAATCCGCGTCATCGCCTTGGCGACATACGGCGCGCGCTGATCGTCGTCAGGGTCGACGTCCGTATGCTCCTCGGCGAGCTTCAGATAAAGCTCGTACGCCTTGGCATGGTCGGTGTGCGAGCCGTTGTTGTCGGAATAGATGCGAGCCAGATAGTAGGGCGCCAGAAACAGGTGCGCGTCGGAGGCATATTCGAGCGCCGGAATCGCAATCTCGTAGTAGCCACCGTTGAAGGCGCCGATCCCCTGCTCAAGGGCATCCTGCGCCGTTCGGTATTTGGCGGCAGCGCCCCAGGCACCGATAGCGCCCGTGCAGAGCATGAGCCCCGCAATCAATACGCAAACAGTCCGATCAAATATCCGCATAGCAAATCACTTCCGCTTTGCCGCCCGCATGGGTAACGGCACCCTTGTAGGCTGGTCCCACCTGGTCGGCATATTTGCGTAGTGCGCCGCTCTGGTAGGGATTGGCAGGGGCTTTCCAGTGCTTGCGACGCTCGGCGAGTTCAGCTTCGCTGACCTCCACGTCGAGCGTGCCATTCACCGCGTCGATTGAGATAATATCGCCGTTCTTGAGCAAGCCGATCGGCCCACCGACAGCCGCCTCGGGACCAACGTGCCCGATGCAGAAACCACGCGTGCCGCCGGAGAATCGCCCATCGGTGATGAGCGCCACTTTCTCGCCGGAGCCCTGGCCGTAGAGAGCCGCCGTCGTCGACAACATTTCTCGCATACCGGGGCCACCCTTCGGCCCCTCGTAACGAATGACGATGACTTCACCGTCTTCGTACTGGCCAGCATCCACCGCCGCAAACGCATCTTCCTCGCAATCGAAGACGCGCGCCGGGCCGCGGAACTGCTGCTTCTTCAGACCGGCCACCTTCACGATGGCGCCTTCCGGTGCCAGCGTACCGCGCAGCCCAACGACGCCACCGGTCGGGGTGATCGGATTGGATACCGGATAGACGACCTTCTGGTCGGTGTTGAACGTCACGTTCTCGAGGTTCTGCTTCATCGTGCGACCGGTGACCGTGATGCAGTCGCCGTGCAAAAGCCCGCCGTCGAGCAGCGCTTTGAGAATCTGCGGCACGCCGCCGATGTCGTACACGTCCTTGGCGACATACTTACCGCCCGGCTTCAGGTCGGCGATGTATGGCGTCCGTTTGAAAATCTCGGCGACGGCGAAGAGGTCGAAATCGATGCCGGCCTCGTGTGCCATCGCCGGCAGATGCAGCGCACCGTTGGTCGAGCCGCCCGTAGCGGCAACGATAACGGCGGCATTCTCGAAGGCTTCGCGCGTGCAGATGTCACGCGGACGAATACCGCGCGCCAGCAAATTCATGACGGCCTTGCCGCTTGCCTGCGCATAGGCGTCACGGCTTTCATAGGGCGCGGGCGCACCGGCAGAACCGGGCAGCGCCAGTCCGATCGCCTCGGAGACGCAAGCCATGGTGTTGGCGGTGAACTGGCCGCCACACGATCCGGCCGAAGGGCAGGCGACGCACTCGAGTTCGTGCAGATCCGCGTCCGACATCCGGCCTGCCGAATGCATGCCGACACCTTCGAACACGTCGACGACGGTCACGTCATGTCCCTTGAACCGGCCCGGCAGGATCGATCCGCCGTACATGAACACCGCCGGGACGTTGAGGCGCAGCATGGCCATCATGATTCCCGGCAGAGACTTGTCGCAGCCGGCGACACCGACGATGGCATCGTAGCTATGACCGCGCATCGTCAGCTCGATAGAATCGGCGATCACCTCGCGCGACACGAGCGACGACTTCATGCCCTGATGCCCCATGGCAATGCCATCGGTCACCGTGATGGTGCAGAATTCTCGCGGCGTACCGCCGGCTTCATCGACGCCGACTTTCACCGACTGAGCCTGCCGCATCAAAGAGATGTTGCAGGGCGCGGCTTCGTTCCAGCACGACACCACGCCAACGAAGGGGCGATGAATCTGATGCTCTTCCAGACCCATGGCGTAATAGTAGGACCGATGCGGCGCGCGCGTCGGCCCTTCCGTCACGTGACGGCTCGGCAGCTTTGATTTGTCGAACGTTTTCGCGTCCATTATTCTCTTTTTTCCGTGCACATATAGACAAGCCACAACCCGATCGAGGCTGCGCCCAAATATCGAACGAAGGCTGCCCAAGCCCAGTGTCTGAAAAGCTCGTGCTGATGATCGGCCACCCTGCCGACGTCGACACGCTTCCCTCGCTCTCCCTTAGCCTGAGGCTGGAGCCCTATTGTGGCTCAACGGAGGCAGTGATCGCCCAAATCGTGGCCTGTTCGCCACATGCCGGCAAGACAACTATCGTATTCCCCAAAGGCATGGAAGCGCACCGGTTTCGCCCGGCAAAGCCCAGGTAAACGGACACCATCAAAACCCACCCAAAACCGCGAAAGCACGATCGTCACCTTGGCTAACGCGCCCCACCGATTATGCTGGGCGCCAAGCCGGAAAACCGGCAAAGCAGCCCTTGGGGGAGACCTTGTTGGTCCAGAATTCGCGTTCGATGCGCATCGCCATACTTGCTGGCCTATTGGCGTCTTCGCTCGCCATTCTGCCCGCACCTGCTGCCGAAACCACCGCGACCGCCCCAGCGCGCGTCACCGTGCTTTATGATGCCTTCGGCAAGGAGCCCGGACTGCGCAAGGATTGGGGCTACGCGGCGCTCGTTGAGATCGGCAACAAGCGCATCCTCTTCGATACCGGCAACAATCCCGATGTATTCATCGCCAACGCCAAGGCCAAGGGTGTCGATTTCACCACCTTGGATTTCGTCGTCCAGTCGCATCGCCATGCCGACCATTTCGCCGGACTGTCGGAGGTCCTGAAGGTCAATCCAAAGGTAAAGATCTACGCGCCGAAAGAGGCCTTCGGCGTTTACGGCTCATCCTTGCCGAGCAGCTTCTACCGCAAGAAGGCGCAGCTACCGCCCGAGCAGCGCTATTTCGACGGCAAGCCCGCCGATGTTCTGATGTTTGGAACCGCCTGGCCCGGTGCAAACATTGAGGCAATCGACAAAACCACGGAGATCGCCCCCGGCGTTTGGCTGATCGCGCTCGTGTCGGATGCCCCGGGGACAAAGGAGCTGAAGGAGCTTTCCCTGGCGGTTGACACGCCCGAAGGGCTCGTCGTCGTCGTCGGCTGCTCGCATCCCGGCATAGAAAACATCGTCGCGGCGGCCAGCGACATCAATCACAAGATCCATTACCTGCTGGGCGGCTTCCATCTCGTCAACGCCACCGACGAAACGATCGCAGCCGTCTCGGCGTCGTTGCGCGACAAGTGGAAGGTCGAGAACATCGCGCCCGGCCACTGCACCGGCGAGCCGACCTTTGCCGGGCTACTCGAAGCCTTCGGCGACCGTTACGTCTATGCCGGCCTCGGCACATCTCTCAACGTCGGCAAGCTGCGTCGCACCGAGGCGCGTTCTCTCGTGCAGAAGGCTTCGCTCTCCGGCGCCGAGCCAATGGAGCTGCGCGGTGACGCCGCGGCACTTGCCGGACACGAACTCGCACTCTACCGCGCCTTTGCA
>JBAZYB010000161.1:0-9328 GCA_041659545.1 Hyphomicrobium sp. | reverse complement strand
TGAATGGGACGAGCAGCTCGGTCATCATTCCTTTGTCTCCGCGCGGCGGCGCAACGGTTCGTCACGTTCGTCGCGGCTGCCGTAGAACACTACGGGGCGTTCATCGTCCGTCAGAACGGTCACGCTGCGGCGATCATCGTCCTGATGCAGCACCTCGCCATCGAGGCGGAAGTGCCGGAGGACGCCGCCGAAGGCCCGCTGCAGGTTGGCCTGCGTGAACGTGGTTGCCGTCGGCCCGGCCGCCAGCACTGTGCGCAGAACGAGGACGACCTGATCGCAGAAGTCGGGCACGCTGCCGAGGTTGTGGGTGGAGACGAGGACGAGGTGACCCTGTGCCTTCAGCTCGCGCAGGAGCTGGATGATGGCGGCCTCGGTGGTGACGTCGACGCCCGTGAAGGGTTCATCGAGCAGGACGATGAGGCCCTCCTGGGCGAGGGCGCGCGCAAGGAAAACGCGTTTGCGCTGGCCGCCGGATAGCTCGCCGATCTGGCGCTTGCGGTATGCCGTCATGCCGACGCGGTGGAGTGCCTCGTCGACCTTCATCCGGTCGAGCTTCGACGGTCGGCGCAAAAAGCCCATCTGCCCGTAGCGCCCCATCATGACAACGTCCTCGACCAGGACGGGAAAGTTCCAGTCGACGTCCTCGGCTTGCGGGACGTAGGCGACGAGGCAGCGCTTTTGCGCTTCGCGCGGAGTCAATCCGGCGATGCGGATGTCGCCCGCGGTCGGTGTCAGGAAGCCCATGATGGCCTTGAACAGCGTCGACTTTCCCGAGCCGTTGACGCCGACGAGGCCGCATATGCTGCCGGCGCCCAGCTCGCAGTTTGCGTCGCTCAAGGCCGTCGTTCCGTTGGCGTAGGTGACCGTGACGCCGCGAACGGAGACCGAGGCGGTCAAGCCGCGATCAGTAGGCTTTTGCATCTGGATCATGCCGGTCACGATCCAAATCCATCGGCGATGGTCTGAACGGTGACGTCGATGAGCTTCAGGTATGAAGGAACGGGCCCGTTCTCGGCGCTCAAGCTATCGACGTACAGGGCGCCGCCGTATCGGGCGCCGGTTTCCTTCGCAACCTGCTTGGCCGGCTTATCGGAGATCGTGCTCTCGCTGAAGACGACAGGGATGTGCTCGCGGCGCACGATGTCGATGACGCGGCGAACCTGCTGGGGCGTGCCTTGCGCGTCGGCGTTGATGGGCCACAGATAGAGTTCCTTGAGGCCATAATCGCGGGCGAGGTAGCTGAAGGCGCCTTCGCTGGAAACGAGCCAGCGCTGTCCTTCGGGTATTGCGGCGAGGCGCTGGCGTAGCGGCTGGTCGATCGCCTTGATTTTCTCGGCATAGGCGGCAGCATTCTTGTTGTAGGTCTCGGCATTCGCCGGATCATGCCCGGCCAGAGCCTTGCGGATGTTGTCGACGTAGATGAGCGCATTGTTGGGCGACATCCAAGCGTGTGGATTGGGTTTGCCGGTATAGGGGCCCTCCTTGATTCCCATCGGTTCGATGCCTTGCGTGACCACGACGCTGGGGACGTCCCTCACGTTGTCGAAGAACTTCTCGAACCAGCGCTCGAGATTCATGCCGTTCCAAAGCACGAGATCTGCCGATTGGGCTTTGACGATGTCGAGCGGAGTTGGCTGATAGTCATGGATCTCGGCGCCGGGCTTGGTAATGGACTCGACGATGGCGGCGTCGCCGGCGACGTTCTGGGCGATGTCCTGGATGACGGTGAAGGTGGTGACGACACGTAGCGGCTTTTTGTTATCGGCGTGGGTTGGCGCCGCGAAAAGAAGAGTGGCGAGGATCAGTGTGGCGTTGGTGGTGAAGCCTCTGCCGAGGCGCGTCAAAGTGACGAGGGTGGTCAAGGCCGCGTGCATAAATTCATGCTCCCGTTAGATGCGTGGTTCACTTGTCGCCCCACTAGAAGCGCTGCGAGAAGCCGAGGAAGGGATTGAAGCGGTCGGATGCCTCGGTGGCACCGACATTGATGCCCGCGTCGAGTTGAAGGTTCTCGTTGACTGCATAGGTGACGCCAGTCGCCAGAATGACAATGTCTCCGCGGGGATCTGCGGCGTCGAAGGTTGCGGCGACCTCGTAATAGGTCCCGAGCTTGTCGCTCCACTCGTACGACAGGACCGCGCTGGCGGTGTATTCGCTATGATATCCCGCGGCAGCGTCGCCCTTTATCCAGACGATGCCGCCGTTCAACCCGAGCCCAAAGTTCCTGGGCAGTGCGATGGCCAAGGGTACGATCACTCCACCCTCGACGAACTCGGGACTGATGCCATTGTCGTCGTCTGTGGGCAGCGAAATGAATGGCAACAGCGCCAGAGCGGAGCCGGTCTGCTCCAGCGTGTCGTTTCCCCAGAGATTGATCTTTCCGCGGATATCAACGCCGCCGATCCCTGAATCGCGTCTCGTGTCCCGGCCCGGCTGGCGCGTGCGGGCGGAGCCGTAGGGCTGCCATACGAAGTTGATCTCGGCGTCATTGGTCAGGCCGACGCGGATGTTTGTCGTTGCAAGCTCGTAGGTGTCGGTGACGGCCGCATCGGCGTCGGGCCGCGAGCGCGCATGGCCAAAAAGATTGGTCTCGATCTGGATATGCCCCGCATCGACGGTGAACGGGCTCTCCGTCATGTCGGGCCGATCCGTCGTCATGTCGCGGAGCAGCCCGTCTGGCGTCGGGGCGAAGAGGGAATACCTGCTCTTCTCTGCAGCCATCGAAATTCCCGCGGTCCCACACAGTAATCCGATCGAAGCCGCAATGCGCAGCCCGGACGCACGACGCATACCAGATCCCCCAAACGCGACACGCTTAACAAGTTTAGGTTTGGCCCGTTTAGTTAGATGAAGCTAACCTGGTTAATAGAGTTAGCCACGGCTAACGGTTCTGTCAACGGGGCTTTTTGTGGGCTTCAGAGCGGAGCCTGCGATATCGCTGGTGCGCGCACGCCGAATGGAGCGCCGAAACATGGGCGCCTACCGGGTGATGTGGGGCTCGTTGCGTGCGCAGGACGCCGGCTGGGGCGCGTCGCGGGGTGCTATTTTCGCGGCGACGGTCGGGCGCGCGTCAGGTGTTCTTGGCCAGCGGATATGCTTCGCTGTCGTAGAGCGCGCGGATGTCGGCCATCTCGTAGCGCCCGTCGCCGACTTCCATGATGGTGCCGCGCTGCACGAGTTGCGGCAGTTCCTCGATGACGAAGCGGATGGCCTCGGCGCCGCTGGGGAAGCGCCGATAGCTCATGGGACGCTTGCGCGCGCCAAGTCCGGTGCTGGAGTAGACCTCCGCGGGCGCGTCAAAGGGAAAGGGTTCGGCGGGCGCCTCGGTCACTGCGGTCCGCTCCGGGCAGCGCGTGCACGTGCGTGGCTGGGGGTCGTCGCTTGAGCGGCGTGGTGCTTGCAGTAGGGATAGCCGTCCTGCTTGATCTCGCCACAGAAATGGAAGCCGGGCTGCTGGGGATCGCCGATCGGCCAGCGGCATTCGTTGGGCAGGAGCGTCTCCATCGTCCTGCTGGGGCGCGTGGATTGATCTTTAGTGCGAGACATTGTGTATCCTCGATTGACGTTTGAAGGGCGGTGGTTGCCCGTTTGTGAGTGTTGCTCTGTCGGATCTGGCGCCGGTTGTCGGAGCCAGCAGGGCGAAGCGCCGCTATAGTGTCGGCGCGGTTTGCAACAGCTCGCTCTCGCGGGCGATGCGCTCGTACGCTTCAGTTGCCGTCTTGATCCGGTAGAGCTGTTCGCCACCTTCGTTGGGAAGGATGCGAACGATGCGGTAGGGCTGGATTGACGCCGGCACCGCGCGGTTCGAGGGGAAGAAGTCGACCATCTGCCCGATAAGATACTTAGACACTGATGGCCTCCGTGGCGCCGCAGCCTTCCAAGGCTGGAGCGGCGGAGATGGCTCGGAGAACAGCGTGGATCGTGACAGGCAGCATCGGCTCTTCAATCTGCTGCATCGGGCTCCTCGCGATCCAAGGCGGGAGCACGCAGAGCTCTCAGCACGGATGCCTTCGTCAAACTATCCGTGATCTCATCAGTCTAGATTACGGCAGGTGCGAAGTCCATGAGCGGGGAGGCGATTAAGCTTGCAATGGAGGGGCGCATCCTTCAGTGTGCCTAATCGAATATGGCCGGCTGATTGAGCTGCGGCGTTTTCACGCCCGATTCCTTGAACCAACCATTAATCGAAAATGAGGACCGGGGCGGCCTTGAGCCGTGCCGGTCCGTTAGCATAACTATTGAGGACATCATGGATATCGGCACGGTCAAGTTCTACAATGCTCAGAAGGGCTACGGATTCATCGCGCCAAGCAATGGCAGCAACGATGTGTTCGTGCACGCGACGGCACTCGTTCGCGCTGGCATTGCTGGATTGGCGGAAGGCCAGAAGGTTGCATTCGACACTGCGATGGATCGCAAGTCCGGCAAAATGTCAGTGCAGAATATCGAGCTCGCCTAAGCGAGTTCAGACGGGGCGGCATTGCTGCCCCGTGCGGACTGGTCGGCATCGGATCAGTCGTTAGAAGGCAGGTTGAGATCGCAGTGCGTGCCAAGTGTCGCCCTGTGGTCTGCTGCGAGATGCGATGGCGAGCTGGTGAAATCGATCTGTCGATTGACCGCTCGCCGAACGCGGCACCCTGGGAGAGCGGGGCGAACTTTTAGGTCTTGCGCGAGCGCGTGGCGCGGCGCAGATCATCAAGGCGCCCACCAAGAATAAAAGCGACGCAGGAAGCGAGCTGACGCGTGGTCCGTAAGGTCAGCGGCTGCTGACCGGATACAAAAACCAAGCCACACCAAAAATCGAGAGGCAGAGATGGTTCGGAAGCGATCGAAGTCGCCGGCGGAGTTTGTGCTTTTCGACGTCATCTACGAGGACGGCTCGCGTTCGTCCAATCGCAAGGTGCCGGGCTCGGCCGTAGATGGGCTGGAAGGCGATGTACCGGCCGAAGCAATCATCCAGGCGCAGGATGACGAGATCGCCGAGCGCTCGGGTCGCTCGCGCGGCCCAATCAAACAGATCATGAGAAGCGGCGCAAAGCCTGCAAAGGCCAGCGCGAGGTAGCGCGAAGCGGCCCGGTTCGGCCGCTATCTGCGCTCTATTCGTGGCGTTGCTTCAGCGCCGCGGAGGCGCCATGCCGGGACGCGGCTTGGGCTTGGGTGCTGCGATCAGCCCTTCGCGCTGAGCCTGCTTGCGCGCAGCCTTCTTCGCACGCCGGATGGCCTCGCCCTTTTCGCGGACGCGCCTCTCTGACGGCTTTTCGAAAGACCTGCGACGCTTCATTTCGCGAAACACACCTTCGCGCTGAAGCTTCTTTTTCAAGATCCGAAGAGCTTGGTCGACGTTGTTGTCGCGTACAGCTACTTGCAGAGGAATCCC
Source organism: Hyphomicrobium sp. (assembly GCA_041659545.1). GTDB lineage: Bacteria > Pseudomonadota > Alphaproteobacteria > Rhizobiales > Hyphomicrobiaceae > Hyphomicrobium_A. Next base: position 3,954 of record JBAZYB010000161.1, on the reverse strand, counting down.
CTTTCAGGAAGCAGATTGCGAGGCAAGGGCGTATGCCCTCGGTTGAAGATTCGACGCGGTGGCCGATTGGTTATCTGCCGTGCCACGGGCTGGCTAGGCTCTCAGCGTTCAGAAACGGATCTGATACGTGCGAAGAGCGTACCTAGACCAGCGGTCGGACCGCTGGGCGGATGCGGCTCGGTAACTGTACTTGGCTCGGTTCGCGCGGGTCAGGCGATGCGCTCACCCAACATCGCTTGCTCGGCGGGTAGAGAACGACTGAATAAGCAAGCTGCGAGGCGCTTTGTATCACCACGGGGCGTGCGATGGAAGGGGCAACTGGCCGCCGCCGGATCGGGGGTCAAATGCACGGAAATGCCGGTATTTGCTGCGCTTCAACGGGCCTTGGGTCGAAACCAGTTGAATAATGCAAGAATCCTTGTATTGATGTAGAGATGAACGAGAATGAAGCCGTTTCCTCGCTTGCAGCGCTCGCGCATCCGCAGCGGCTGCGCATCTTCCGCCTTCTCGTTGTGGAGGGGCCCGGCGGCTTGCCCGCTTCGGAGATTGCCGAAGCTGTTGGCGCCAGTCCGACAGCGGCTTCCTTTCACCTCAAAGAGTTGGATCGGGCAGGTCTGATCCATGGAACTCGGGACGGGCGCTACGTTCGCTACGCGACCCACGTCGAGGGCATGCGTCAGCTTTTGACCTATCTCACCGAGGACTGCTGCCAAGGCCAGCCGGAGTTGTGTGGCGCCGCGAGCAATGCAGCGCGCGGTTTGTATAAGAAGAGGAGAGCCGGAAATGAGCGATGAACCCCTGAACGTACTATTTTTGTGCACGCACAACTCGGCGCGTTCGATCATCGCCGAGTGCATCATGAATCGCCTCGGCGCAGGGCGCTTCAAGGCCTATAGCGCGGGAAGCCAGCCAAGTGGGCGGGTGCATCCCTACGCTTTGGACCTTCTGAGGCAGCTCAACTACGACACGTCGAACCTGCGCTCGAAATCCTGGGAAGAGTTTGCCGTTCCCGGCGCGCCTCGATTGGATTTCGTTTTTACCGTTTGTGACAGTGCTGCCAATGAGGTCTGCCCCGTATGGCCCGGCCAGCCGATGAGCGCCCACTGGGGGCTTCCTGATCCTTCGGCCAACGAAGGTACTGAAGGCGAGCGACGTTTTGCCTTCGCCGACACGCACCGGATGCTGATGCAGCGCATCGGTATCTTCAACGCGCTGCCTCTCGGGTCGCTGGACCCGCTGTCTCTGCAACGGCGCCTTGACGGTATTGGCCGCACGAAGACGGATGCCGAGCCCGAGAAGGCATAGTCGATGCGCGGCTCCCCAATGTGCCGCGCGGTCCGCGCGGCGATCGAACCACGCGTCTGTTGAGGTGATCATGTCAACTTTCGAACGCTATCTCACCGTCTGGGTGGGGCTGTGCATTTTGGTCGGCATCGCACTCGGCCATGTCTTCCCGGCGTTTTTTCACGCGATAGGCGCGGCCGACATCGCGAAGGTCAACCTGCCGGTGGCGGTGCTGATCTGGCTGATGATTATCCCGATGCTGGTCAAGATAGATTTCGCGGCGCTGTCTGAGGTCAAGGAGCACTGGCGCGGAATCGGCGTGACGCTGTTCATCAACTGGGCCGTCAAGCCGTTTTCAATGGCGCTCTTGGCTTGGTTCTTCCTCGACTGGATCTTCCGACCGTATCTGCCGCCCGATCAGATCAATAGCTACATTGCCGGCCTGATCCTGCTCGCGGCGGCGCCCTGCACGGCCATGGTGTTCGTGTGGAGTAACTTGTCGGATGGAGAGCCGCACTTCACGTTGAGCCAGGTTGCCCTCAACGACTTGATCATGGTGTTCGCGTTTGCCCCTATCGTTGGGCTTCTACTCGGCCTGTCGGCAATCACTGTACCGTGGGAGACGCTGCTGCTGTCCGTCGCCCTCTACATCGTCGTCCCGGTGATCATCGCACAACTCGTTCGGCGTGCAGTGCTGGGTCGTGGCGGACAGCCTCGACTGACGGCGCTTCTCGCCAAACTGCAGCCAGTCTCGTTGGTCGCATTGCTGGCGACGCTCGTTCTTCTTTTCGGATTTCAAGGGGAGCAGATTCTCGCCCAGCCGCTGATCATCGCAATGCTGGCCGTGCCGATCCTGATCCAGGTCTATTTCAACTCTGGACTTGCGTACCTGCTCAACCGGGCTGCCGGCGAAGCGCATAACGTTGCGGCGCCCTCGGCCTTGATAGGGGCGAGCAACTTCTTCGAGCTGGCCGTGGCGGCAGCCATCAGCCTGTTCGGCTTCGATTCTGGGGCGGCCCTGGCCACGGTCGTTGGCGTCCTGATCGAGGTGCCGGTGATGTTGTCCGTCGTGAAGATCGTGAACTCGAGCCGCGACTGGTATGAAGCGGGGAGCGCCGTGAAGGGACGGGGCGTTCCGGCGCGGGGTCACGTCTAGGAAAGAAAGATGGCACTCATCAGCGAGGCAATAGGAGTGGAATGCGTATAAAGGCGAACGGACTAGTCGATCTGCCCAATATAACTGCATCGGCGTTTCAGGTGCCGGACGTCTCGACAGTCGAGAGTGCGGTGCCGATGACGCATAAGCCGCGCATCCTCATACTCTATGGCTCCGTCCGTCAGCGCTCCTACAGCCGGTTCCTTGCGCTGGAGGCGCAGAGGCTTTTGGAGGCGTTCGGATGCGAGGCGCGGATCTTTCATCCCGATGGTTTGCCGCTTCCGGACGCGGCGCATGAGACGCACGAAAAGGTGCGGGAGCTTCGCGAACTCGTTGCGTGGTCGGAAGGTCAGGTGTGGTCTTCGCCTGAGCGACACGGTGCCATGTCCGGGATCTTGAAGGTGCAAATCGACTGGATTCCGCTCAACAGCGGGGCCGTGCGGCCGACGCAGGGCAAGACGCTTGCCGTGATGCAGGTGAGCGGCGGATCGCAGTCGTTCAATGCCATAAATCAGATGCGGGTGCTCGGCCGCTGGATGCGCATGGTGACCATCCCCAATCAGTCGTCGGTCGCCAAGGCGTTTCAAGAGTTCGACGAGGCAGGTCGAATGAAACCGTCCTCCTACTACGATCGTCTTGTCGACGTGCTGGAAGAGCTGGTGAAGTTCACGCTGCTTTTGCGCGGGCGCTCCGATTATTTCGTCGATCGCTATAGTGAGCGCAAAGAGCGCGAGGGTGAGCTGTCAGAGGCGACGGCACTGGCCAAACTCGCCGTGCCGCGCGGGTAGTGCCAGTACCGTCGCCGCGACGGCTTCATCACCAGCACGCGTGAGGTACTTCAAACGGAGGCTTTGGCTTCCTTGAAGGCGTCGCTCACCTCGCCCATGAGCGCGGGGTCGAAGATAGGCAGCTTGCGGGGCGAGGACATATTCAGCTTGTCCATCTCGACCCAGAAGGTGTTCGGGGTGATCGTCGTCTGCACGTAGTAGACACGCGCGTCCGGATCGATGATCGAGCGATACCAAGTGGGATACGTGCCGGAGACGCCGGCATAGGGACTACCAAAGGGGACGGAGACGTTGTTGACGAGGCTCATCATGCTCGCCACCGCTTCGGGCGCATTGCTGGTCTTGGGCAGATACTTGAGCGTATAGGCAGCGCGCACGAAGCGCTCCTCGGCCTGGATGCCGCCGGGCAGCTGCTCGATGGTGCCACCGAAGGCCTTGTAGCGCAGCAGGTTGGCGATCTGCTCGTCATAGGACGGCTCGTTGGTCATCACCTGGTATTGCTTGCCCATGTGAATGGTGGGCGCGCCGTTGATAAATTCAATGATCGCCGAAGCGCCGTTGGCATCGGCCAGGGCGACATGCAGCGGCAGACCGTCCGGATACTCTTCGCCGAACGCGGTATTGACGATCTGTACCTGATCGAGATTGGCGATGACCTCGGCGACCGTCGTGTAGTTGTCGAGGTAGAACTGCGGCCACTGATAGAAAGCTACGCCCGGGCGCTTG
>JBAZYB010000160.1:0-9489 GCA_041659545.1 Hyphomicrobium sp. | reverse complement strand
CTTTGGATGGACGAGCACGACTACCGGTTTCGCGAGGACCTTCCAATCAAGCTGATCGGCGCGTTGGGTCGTCTCTCGGGGCAGCTTTCCTCGCGCGCCAAGGACATGATGGCGGACGTGGTGCCGAAGGTCCCACCCAACATGAGCCGTGCTACTATCCAAGCGGTCGCGATGTTGCACAAGACGGCCGAGCCATTGCTTGCCGAACTGCAGGGTCTGGAGCGACGCAGCATCGACCGAACGGGGCGGCCGTTGCATGCGCGGGAGGTATATGAATTCCTCGAGACAGTGCGGCAGCGCTCAAACGGGAAGATCGGTTATCTTGTCGGGCGGACATGAACCGTGGATGCCCAGTTGCCGTTAGAGGCTGAACGGCTTCGCGGCAGTCCTTCATCGAGTGCGCGTTCGAGCAAATGGGCGCCAGCCTTCTCGGCAATGGCCTCGGGGATAATCCAAGCGCGATAGCCGCCGGCCTCGATCGGCGCATCGCAGAACAGCTGTCCAGCGTCGACGCTGCACGACCGATCGGGCACGACGGTGCGAACTTCGCGCCGGGCGTGGCGAAGGAAGCCCAAGTCCACTGGCTGGATCGTCGACTGCGGGGACGTCAGAGCGACACCGCGGAACGCACACGTCGTGTGATTGCGGCAAACGCCGGCATTGCGGCCGAGCGTATTGCCGGGGCCGAGGGTCTGGGTGCGGCGCATGCTGCTCGACGGCTGGCCAGTGCCGTTGCTCACATAACAATCGCCGTCGACGCACAGGACCGGATTAGCGGTCATGCGAGAGCCGGCAAAGCCGTGACGGCGCGGTTGCATGACGACAAGAACCGTGACGTGCTGGGGATAGGTCGCTTGGGCAGTGGGGCGCGCTTCGATGTATGGCGACACCGGTGCTTGCTCGGCTGACGGTGCGGCGGGCGGTAATGGACCGCCCAGGCTGTTGCGCGTTTCTTTGGTCCGCTCGCGGGCTTCGCGCGCGAGGCGGAACTTCTCGGCGATGCGCTGAGCTTCGGCGGCGCGTAGGGCCTCGAGTGACGCCCGGCGCTGGGCATCCTGCTCGTCGGCGATGCGGCGCTGCTCGGCGAGGCGCTGCTCTTCTGCCTGACGCTTTACTTCTGCCTCTTCCGCTTGACGCTTCAGGTCGGCGACGCGTGCCTCTTCGGCGTGGCGCTTCTGCTCGGCCTGCTCGGCTTGGCGCTTGATCCGCGCGACGCGTGCTTCCTCAGACCGAAGTTTCTCTTCGGAGATGCGCGCCGCAGTTGCTTTCCGCTCGGCTTCCGCCTTTTCGGCGGCAAGGCGGCGCTCTTGGGCCCGGAGCTTTTCCTCGGCGATACGCTTGTCATCGGCGAGGCGCTGCTCCTCGACCTCGCGGGCAAGGCGCGCGGCTTCCGCTTGGCGCACTTCTTCCTGGCGTCGTTGCTGGTCGAGCTGCTGGCGGTGAGCCTCTTGCGCCATGCGCTCGGCCTGGGCGCGAGCGGCCTGGCGCTCCCGCTCAAGGCGGGCCTTGTCAGCCAAGGTGCGTGCGGCGGCTTCTTCTTGCGCGTTGCGCAGCATGTCGGCTTCGTCGGCAGCGCGCTGCTCGGCGGCGGCCTTGCGCTTGGCCGCGAGGGCTTGCTCACGGGCCTGGGCTTGCGCCTCGGCGTTGCGCGCGGCTTCGTCTCGCTCAGATTCCTCGGCCGCCTGGGAAAATTTTTGTGCCAGGGCATGCGCGGCATCGCCATTGGCCGACGCCGGTGCGCCCATCGCCAAGCTCAGGAGCACTGCGGCGCATATCGCCCCGCGTTGGGAACCACTCATTGCCGACGGCATAACATCCTCGCAAAATTGATCGTGAAGGAGCGGGCGCTCCCCTCTGGCCGCGGCAAAAGCGCGACCGGATTTGGCCAATAAAGCGAGACTCGCTTGAACGGTGGCTGAACGGCGGCGATGGGACCGATTGGCTGTGGATGATCAGCCCGGTTGGCGTGCATCGGCGATGGCGCGCAGGCCTTCGCGGTAGGTGGGGAATTTCAGAGCAATGCCAAGCTCTTGATGCAGGCGCTTGTTGCTGACACGTTTGTTGTCGGCATAGAAACTGCGGGCCATCGGCGATAGCGCCGCCTCTACAAACGGTACTTCAGGCGGCGGCGGCATCTGCAACAGTTCGGCCGCGAAGGCGACGACATCCTGCGGCGGTCCGGGTTCATCATCGGTGACGTTGTAGATTTGGCTCGCGGCGGGCTGGTCTATGGCCGCACACACCGTTCGGGCGATGTCATCGACATGGATGCGATTGAAGACCTGTCCCGGCTTGATGATGCGATGTGCGGTGCCTTCGCACAGCCGGTCGATGGCGCTGCGGCCAGGCCCGTAGATGCCGGCGAGGCGGAACACTTGCGTCGCCACGCCCATAGATGCGCCGAGTGCCAGCCATGCAGCTTCGGCGGCGATGCGCTGACGACCACGGAGCGATGTTGCATCGGTCGGCGCGGTCTCGTCGATCCAATTGCCGCCACTGTCTCCGTAGACGCCGACGGTCGAGAGGTAGCCGATCCAACTCAGGTCAGCGGCGCCGCGCACATCGTGCACGTGATGCTGCAACACGGGGTCGGCATCGCCGGGTGGAGCGGAAATCAGCACGTGCGTCGCCTCGGCGAGCGCCTCCGCGATGCCTTCTCCGGGAGAGGTACCGTCAAAGATGAAGGCGTCGTAGCCCTGCTCGGCAATGGCGACAGCGCCGTCCGTCGTGCGTGCCGTGCCGGTGATGTGCCACCCCTGTTCTGAGAGTTGAGCCGCAATGCGTGCTGCGCTGTAGCCAAGTCCGAAGCAGAAAAGGCGGCTCATTGTGTGCCCGCCCGCCATTCGGCGCGGACGTCGCTATCGGCCTCACGAGCCAGGTGCCGGTGGCGGACGTTTTCGCCGACATCGCCGGTCAGCTCCAGCAGTGCCCAGACGGCCATCGCGCGCACCAGTGGGGAGGGATCGGAGAGCAGAGCCTCTATGTGCGGCAGCAAAGTCGCATCGTGCGCGTTGCCGGCGGCGATGAGGACATTGCGCATGAAGCGGTCGCGGCCTGTGCGCTTGACCGGCGTTCCGGCGAAGCGCGTGCGAAAGGCGTTGTCGTCGAGCTGGAGTAGCTCGGCGAGGGGCGGGTTGTCCGTTTCGATGCGCGCCGCGAAGCGGGCTTCGTGGGATGTCGCTGCGAACTTGTTCCACGGGCAGACGGCCAAGCAGTCGTCGCATCCGAATACGCGGTTGCCCATGGCGCGGCGAAACTCGGTGGGAATGTGGCCCTTGTGCTCGATCGACAGGTAGGCGAGGCAACGACGCGCATCGAGCTGATAGGGTGCGGGAAAAGCTGCCGTCGGGCAGACATCGAGGCAGCGGCGGCAACTACCGCAATGGTCGCTCTCGGGTGGGTCCGGGGGCAGCTCGGCGGTGGTAAAAATGGCACCGAGGAACAGCCACGAGCCGTGCTCACGCGAGACGAGCATCGTGTTCTTGCCTTGCCAGCCGAGGCCCGCGGCGGCGGCCAGCGGCTTCTCCATCACTGGAGCCGTATCGACGAAGACTTTGACTTCGGCGCCGGCCAGGGACGCGAAACTACCTGCCAGCTGCTTCAGCTTGCTCTTCAGGATGTCGTGGTAGTCCTTGCCCTGCGCATAGACGGAGATCACGCCGCGTTCGGTATGATCGAGCGCATCGAGCGGGTCGTTCTGCGGGGCGTAGCTCATGCCAAGCATGACGATGGATCGAACCTCCGGCCACAGGCGCGTCGGGCTCTGACGGCGCTCGGCATTCGTTTCCATCCACGTCATATCGCCGTGCCGCCCTGCAGCGAGGAACTCCGCCAAACGCTCGCCGGCGACAAGCGTTGCGTCAGGCGTTGTCACGCGCACGGCGTCGAAGCCTAGTGCAGCAGCCTGTTGCAGCAGCGTTTGTTTGAGCGTCACGGGCACGGCTGGACCATCAGAAGTCGAGATCGGCGTAGTGGGCCGCGGGCAGCGCTCCCGGCACGCGATCGGCCAACAGCGAGCGGAAAGCCCGCCGCGATTTGAGGCGCGCGTACCAAGTCTTGGCGGCGGAGAACTCTTCCCATGGCGCTTCGCCCAGGTAATCAGCGATCGATAGATGGGCGGCGGCAGCGAGGTCGGCGAAGGACATCTCATCGCCGGCCAGCCAGCGCCGCCGGTCCGCGAGGTGGTTTACGTAGCTCACATGGTAGCGCAGGTTTGTGCGTATGGCGCGCAGGAACTCCACGTCGGGGCTGGAGATGGCGTCGGGCCGCAGGCGTGTATAGACCTTCTCCTGAAGCAGTTCCTGCGTCACTTCCCGGTTGAACTTGCCGTTGAACCAGTCGATGAGCCGCCGGGTTTCGGAGCGCTGCACGCGGTCGCCAGGAAAGAGGAGGAACGGCTCGGCTTCATCCGCTTGCGGGGGCGGGGCCTCGCCGAGGTACTCGGATATGGCATAGAGGCCGCACAACGGGGGGACGCCTTCCAGTTGCAGCACCGGAAGCTCGCCGGCAGGGTTAAGGGCGAGAAACTCCGCCCGCCATTCCCAGGGGCGCTCCTCGACGAGTTCCGTTTCAATTTCCAACTCGGCGAGCGCCAGCCGCGCGGCGCGCGACAGGGGGCAGAGCCGGAAGTGCGTCAGCGTGTGCATTGCTCGGCGTGGCTTTGTGGTTCTTTGTTGCGCCCGCTGCTTCGCGGGCGTGGTGGGTTATAAGACAATCGCATCGTGTGGCGCGGAAGTGGCATCACGCAGGTGTAATACCTGCTAATTCTCCCGCCGCAATGTGACTGGCACATCAGATACGAGGCCTTAATGCCGATCTGGGAAGTGATCCTGCTTGGCCTCATCGAAGGCGTGACGGAGTTTCTGCCCGTATCCTCAACGGGGCATCTCCTGTTGACGGAGCATTTCCTCGGCGTTTGTACGCCGGGCAAGACCTTCGAAGTGCTCATCCAGCTCGGTGCCATCCTGGCGATCTTCAGCGTCTACTCGGTGAAGCTGACGCGCGTGGTGCTGGCGATGCCCTACGATCCGGGCGCGAGACGTTTCGTCTTCGGGGTGCTGCTGGCGTTCCTGCCGGCGGCGTTCGTCGGCGTTTTAGCGCATGGGTTCATCAAAGAGGTGCTGTTCGAGTCGCCGATGCTCATCGCGGTGATGCTCATTCTCGGCGGCATCGTCCTGCTCGCGGTCGACCGCATGCACCTGACTGTGCGGTACACCAACGCGATGGATTTTCCGCTGTCGCTGGCGTTCAAGATCGGCGTTTTGCAGTGCTTCGCCATGATCCCTGGCGTGTCGCGTTCCGGCGCCACGATTGTCGGCGCGATGCTGCTAGGCACGGACAAGCGCTCGGCGGCCGAGTTCTCTTTCTTTCTCGCCATGCCCACGATGCTGGGGGCGTTCACCTACGACCTCTACAAGAACTGGTCGATCCTGCAGCCAAGCGACGTCGCCAACATCGTCGTCGGCTTCATCACCGCTTTCATCGCCGCTGTCTTCGTCGTGCGCTACCTGCTCGACTATGTGAGCCGGCACGGGTTTGCGGTGTTCGGCTGGTGGCGCATCATCGTTGGCGGTGTTGCGCTGGGCGCCATGCTGACGCTGGGCAGCCAGAACGGCTGCCCAGTGGTTCATTAAACCCCAACGGTTTTGTCAGGCGGCGTGCGAGGGGAGCGGCTGGGTTAGGGCCAAGCGCAGACCGGCGACGTCCGGCGCATTGCGAATGGCATCCATGACCGATGGCTCGCGCACGACTCGCGAGATGCTGGCCAGCGCCTTCAGGTGATCGCCGCCCGCGTGTTCGGGGGCGAGCAACAGAAACAGCAGATCGACCGGCTCGTTGTCGTGCGATTCGTAGTCGATGGGCTCTTCGAGGCGCGCGAAGAGGCAGAGGATGTTGCGCAGGCCGGGCAGCTTGACGTGAGGCACGGCAATGCCGCGTCCGAGCCCTGTGGAGCCGAGACGCTCTCGCTGCAACAGCGTGTTGAAAATCTCGCGCTGGTCGAGTCCCGTTCGTTCGGCGGCGATTACCGCCAGCTCCTGCAGAGCGTGCTTCTTACCCGATGCCTTGAATGGCGCGATGATTCCATCGGAAGCCAGCAGGTCGCAGAGATCCATGGTCAAATCCTGTTCCAACCTGTTGCGTTAACGGCCGTGCGCCGGGGCAGGGCCCTCTTCGGCGACATGCGGCGATCCCCGCAATTCTATCCTTACGTCCGTGCCCCCGCACGTGCCCTCTGAGCGTTCGGCCGCGGAATTCCCTAGCTAAGTATGCAGCCCTGCTGAGAAACCAAAAAGATGGCACCCGCAAGGTGGTCTGCACAGGAATCTTGCAGCCCAGTTTACTGAAACGCTTGCCCCTGGCCTCGGTTCGCAATCGTCTCGCGTCGCCTATGGCCGCCTTAACGCGGTTTCGAGAAATACCTCCGACTTGTGTCCGCTTCGGGGACAAGCCCCGCAAATTACGCTGCAAGAACGGGGCCATGCCGTGTCATGCATGTGAAGCATAGCGGGATTCAGGGAGGCGGGAGATCTATGTCTCTCGGCGGTGCGTATAGAGCAGTCCGTGCCCGCGTACAAGACCTCAGGCTTATCGCCTCAGACGGCCGGGCTGACCCGTTCCGTCAGGCGCTTGTCGCGGCGGCGCTGAACGGACGAGGGGATGCGCATGGCCTCGCGATATTTGGCCACCGTCCGGCGGGCGATATCGATGCCGTCGCTCTTCAGCTTCTCGACGATCTTGTCGTCGGAGAGAACGCTGGCGGGGGTCTCGCCATCGATCATCTGCTTGATGCGGTGGCGGACGGCCTCCGACGAATGCGATTCGCCGTCTTCGGCGGAGGCGATGGCGGAGGTGAAGAAGTATTTCAATTCGAAGATGCCGCGCGGCGTCGCCATGTATTTGTTGGAGGTGACACGCGAGACGGTGGATTCGTGCATCGCTATGGCGTCGGCGACGGTGCGCAGGTTCAGGGGGCGCAGGTACTGCACGCCGTGGGTGAAGAAGGCGTCCTGCTGGCGGACGATCTCTTCGGAGACGCGCATGATGGTGCGGGCGCGCTGATCGAGACTTTTGACCAGCCAGTTCGCCGTCTGCAGACACTCGAGGAGATAGTCACGGTCGGCGGCTGACCCGGTGGCCTTGGTCACCGTCGAGAGGTACGTGCGGTTGACGAGCACGCGCGGCAGGGTGTCGGCGTTAAGCTCGATGATCCAGGCTCCGTTGGGAGCGACGCGCACGAGGACGTCCGGTACGACGGGCTGCAGTTGCACTGAGCCGAACTTCAAACCCGGCTTGGGATTGAGCTTCTTGATCTCGGCGACCATCTCGAGAAGCTCGTCCATCTCGACGCCGACGGCCTTGCGCAAGGCGGGGAAGTTGTGCCCGGCGAGCAGATGCAGGTTCTCGAGGAACTTGCTGACGATGGGATCGAAACGGTTCTGCTCTTTCAGCTGCAGTGACAGGCATTCGGCAAGCGAGCGGGCAAACACGCCGGGCGGATCGAGCGTCTGCAGGCTGGCGAGAACCTTCTCGACCAGCTCGAGCGGCGCGCCGAGCTTTTCGGCGAGAGCGGCGAGATCGACGCCGGGCATGTAACCCGCCTCGTCGACCAGATCGACGAGGTACTGTCCGATCAGGCGTTCGATAGGGTCGTTGAGTACGAGCGGCACCTGCTCGCTGAGGTGCTCGCGCAGCGAGGTGTCGTTGGTGAGGTAGGCTTCGATGTTGATGTCGTCGGTGGAGCCGGCGCCGCGTTGGCGCAGCGATGCCCAACCGGAAGGGTCCGCGCCATTGGCGGCGTCGGAGGCCCCGGCATCGGGGAAGACGTTCTCGTAGTCGGTGTCGAAGGTGCCTTCGGGATCGGCGACCGGCTTTTCGAGGTCGACCCAGTCGTTTTCGGTCGGTGCGGCCGGCTCGTCCGTTTTTATGTAGTCGGGGGTATCGTTTTCGGAGCGGACCGGCGGCTCATTGCCCTCGTCGGGTTCGAGAAGCGGGTTCCGTTCGAGCTCGGTCTCGACGTATTGGGCGAGTTCCATGTTCGACAGCTGAAGCAGACGTATGGCCTGCTGCAGTTGTGGTGTCATCACCAACTGCTGGCCTTGTCTCAGCTCTAGCTTTGTCGAAAGCGCCATGCGCCCGCCCGGTGTCCCTGTTCAGCGTCTTCCCACCTAGTCAGCGTGCGTTAACAAACATGTCTCCGAGGTACACGCGCCGCACATCGTCGTTGGCTATGATTTCCTCAGGCTTACCTTGGGTAAGGACCTGACCGTCATAGATAATGTAGGCCCGGTCTATCAGGCTAAGCGTTTCGCGCACGTTATGGTCGGTGATGAGAACGCCGATACCCCGCTCGGTCAAGTGACGCACCAGCTCTTGGATGTCGCCCACGGCGATAGGGTCAATGCCGGCAAACGGCTCATCGAGAAGCATAAACGAGGGGCCCGAGGCCAGGGCCCGGGCGATTTCGCAGCGACGGCGCTCGCCGCCCGACAGGGCGATGGAAGGCGACTTGCGCAGGCGCGTGATGCGGAATTCCTCTAGCAGGCTGTCCAGCTTCTCGCGCCGCTTCTTTTTCGACGGTTCGACGATCTCCAGGACGGCCATGATGTTCTGCTCGACCGTCAGCCCGCGAAAGATGGAGGCTTCCTGCGGCAGATAGCCGATGCCGAGGCGGGCGCGCCGATACATCGGCAGGCGGGTGACGTCCATGCCGTCAATGGTGATGTTGCCTTTATCGGCGGGGACGAGGCCGGTGATCATGTAGAAGACGGTCGTTTTGCCGGCGCCATTCGGCCCCAGGAGTCCGACAGATTCACCCCGCCTGAGGGCCAAGCTTACGCCTCGAACGACGAGACGCTTCTTGTAGCTCTTCTGGACATGGTGAACCGTTAGCCAGCCCTGTGCCCCAAGTTGGCCCGGATGGCCATCGGGTGCCGCCGCGTAGGGCGTTCCGTAGCCTTCATCGGCCCACTGGCCATTGGGATCGGCCGGCGCACGCTTGGAGCCGAAGGAGAGAATTTTCAACACGTCTGGCGAACCTCGTCTGGCCCCGATTTAGGGACGGGGAGCATGGTGCGCCGATCGAGAGGCCTGTCAATCGGCGCAAAGGCCGCGAGCAGGTGTCAGCGGGAGGGATCGGCGGTCGACCAGCCCCCACCGGGGGCCTCCGTACCGCTAGCATCGGCGGACGGCTTCTTTTCGGCAGGTTTTCTGTCGCGAGGGTAAAAAATCGCGCTGGGGCGCGAGGAGCCGGGGCGAGCGACGAAGGTTTGCCCATTCTTGCTGTTCGGGGGGGCCGCCGTGGCCGACCAGGCTCCGCTGGAGTCGCTGTCGATGACGGCCTCGCCGGTAACCATATTGATCGTTAGCTTGGTGCCGCGGACAACGTTCTTGCCCTGGGTCAGAACAACGTCGCCGCCAAGGACAACCTGGTTGTTTTTGACGTCGAAATCGGCCCATTCCCCATTGGCGTTCTGTCCGTTCTTGGACGTG
>JBAZYB010000159.1:0-9552 GCA_041659545.1 Hyphomicrobium sp. | reverse complement strand
CGGTCCACACTCGAGCTCGCTCTTGGCATGCCCCGTTGCACGGCGCACTTGCGCCCTGACGCGAGCCAGCAGTTCCTCCATGTGAAACGGCTTGGCGACATAATCATCCGCGCCGGCGTCCATTCCGGCGACCTTGTCACTCCAGCGGTCGCGCGCCGTTAAGATGATCACCGGCATCTTCCGGTCTGAGCGCCGCCACTGTTCGAGAACGGAGATGCCATCCATTTTCGGCAGGCCGATATCGAGGATGACGATGTCGTAGGGCTCCGTATCGCCAAGGAAATAGCCGTCCTCGCCATCGAAGGCCGAATCAACCGCATAGCCGGCGTCACTCAGCGCCGCGACGAGCTGCCGGTTCAGATCTTTGTCATCCTCGACGACCAGGACGCGCACGTGCCACCCGCTCTGCTGCTAGAATCCGCGCGGACTATAGCGGGGCAGGTCGATTCATCCTAGCCCAAGCGTGGGCAATCAGCCGAGGGCCACCAGCGTCTCGAAGCCGCCGTAGATCAACCGCTTTCCGTCAAACGGCATGTCCTTGCCCTCCATCATCTTCTTCAGCCTCGGGTCCGCCATCACCTTGGCGTTGACCCTGTCGCGCGCTGCCCGATTCCTGTAGACGATGTACGAGAACACAACGACCTCGCCCGGCTTGAGCTTCACGCTCTGCGGAAACGATGTCAGTTTGCCGGGCTTCACGTCGTCGGCGACGCATTCCCTGAATCCCAGCGCACCGTGTTCCATCCAGACTTTGCCCGCCTTGAGCGCCAGTTTGCGGTAGGCGTCGAGTTTCTTTTTCGGCACCGGCAAAACGAACCCGTCGACGTATGGCATCGGTTCCTCCGTTCTACTGTCCTTCGATCCGACAATGACCGGAGCTTAGGCGATACTTGAGAACCCAGAAAGCCGGTGCCTCGCATCGACTATTTGCCGAACGGAGCGCGCGCATCGACGGAGTGCGTAGACAGCCGGCCATGGCTGTCGCGCATCACGATTCGATAGTAGAAAGCGCCGTCGGCCTCGCACAGCGCTGTCCTGACTATGCTGCTGCCGGCGAGCCGATCAGCTGCAATGCGCGATAGCGCCTCGACCGTGGTCAGCTTCTCCTTGTAGACGATGGGCGCCGCGATCGACCAATCGGTGATGCACGCCGCCGGCGCGGTGGAAGCTGAGTTAAAGACGGTGGCGCAGCAAAGTATGAGAGCAAGAATCCAAGTCATCTATCTATTCAAAAAATGAGTGGCATCCATCATTCTTGGTTAATCTACGCGGGCTGAACGCGCCATGAATGTGCGCCCCCCCGCACACGGCACACGTTAGAGCTTCAGCGATACACTGCGTTGCTCGATAGGCTGCGAAGCGCGCATGCGTCCATAGATCGCTATCACGTCGCCTTTGCTCGGCGGGCCGCCCAGCTGCGGTCCAATCCGCCCGCGGATGGCAGCTGCCAGCTCACGCGGCGTCATCGCCCAGAAGTCCTTCGACGCAAGACCGAGCAGGCCAAAGCCTACAGCCATCACGTCGTCCCAGGGAAAGGGCCGCTGCCTTGCTCCTCCGCCGAAGCCCGGCGTCCGTCGGAGTCCTCGCCAAATGTCGCGCGCAGCAGCCGCGCCACGACATCGACATACCCAGCCGCGCCATTCTCAGCCCGCATCGACCGCACCGCCTCGTCGTTGATCTCATAGCCTCCGCCGCGCAGTCCCGCGCCAATGACCCGCACGCAATCACTGGCCGACAGCCGTCCCCCGCCGAAGCGCTGCGCCAAGGCCAGCATGTCTTCATCGCCGAACGCGGCCTCCAGATCGGCGAGCGCACCAAGTGTCAGGCAGAGGCGAAACGTCTTGCCGTCGAGCACGGCTTCGACCTCGCCACGATGTGCATTGGCCATCGATTTCCCTCATAGGCATGCGACGCCGCACGCTTGGCTACCCAAACGCCGGCCGGAGTCCAGTCGGACGGTTGATCGGAGAAACGAGGCGCTATGCGCTGCGCGGCGCGTAGAGAATGATCAGCGCCCCGCTAACGCAAATCGCCGCCCCCAGCACGTCCCAGCGGTCGGGAACGCGCCCCTCGACGGCCCACAGCCAGACGAGAGACGCAGCAATATAAATGCCGCCGTAGACGGCATAGGCGCGTCCGGCGAACTCCACGTCCACGCGCGTCAGCAACCAGCCGAACAGCACCAGGCTGGCAATGCCCGGAATGAGCCACAGCTGAGATGCGCCCTGCCGCGTCACCACCCACAGCGCGAAACATCCGCCGATCTCGGCAATAGCCGCGGCGACGTAGATAGCGAGCGTGTTCATGGTTCCCCCTGGTCGACGCTCACCATGCCAGAGGCGCAGGCATTGTCGAGTGGCCTAAGCCGCGGTGAAGCTGAGCTCACCGGCCGACTCCAGCGCAATCTCGAATGCAACCTCGCCATCGTGCCGCCCCGTCAGCTCGAACGAGCCGATGTGGAATGGGCCTTCGACGGTGCCGAAATCGGGCACCACGACCTGCCAGTCGCGGATCGTGCCATTGAACACATAGCCGCGCACGATCTCATCCGAAGCCGCGTCCTTGAAGATGCCGGCGCCCGTGAGCCGCGCCGATTTGACACCGGCGCCAGCCAGCAGCTCGCGCCACTGCCCGGCGCTCTCGGCGTGTGTCACGTCCACCGACTCGGCGTTGAACGCCAGCGTCCGCGTCCGCAATCCCGCGATGGTCGCGAACGAGCCGCTGCCGTCGCTGTCGACCTTCAACAGCAGGTCCTTGCCCTTCTGTGCCGCCATCTCATCCACCTTCCGTTTATTGGTGTTCCATTGCCGCTTTACGGCAACGGCTCGGTGACCGCGCGCAGCCGTACGATCCCATGGTAGGTCTCGCCGTCCGCATCACGACGTACTTCGCTCGTCTCGTGGCGCAGATTGATCAGCCGATGCCCGGCAAGCGTCAGCGCCGCATCGTGCAGCCGAGCGCACAGCGAACCCGCAATCGCCAGCGCCTCCTTGCGTCCGGCGCCGCGCGACCAGACGTGCAGAACCACGCCGTGCTCGCTACCCACCTCGCTACCAGCGCTCCAGTCGCGCTCCGTCGCCGCCGCGAAGGTGACGTACGGGAAGATCTTCCGCTCCGGCACGTCGTCATAAATGCGCGCGCCTCCAATCAACGCCAGAAGCGAACTATCGCTCGTCAGGCTGGCGTAGATCGCCTGCTGCAGCGCCCAGCTCGCGCTCGCCATTGCTCACCTCGATAGGTTGTTGCGGCACCGCTTCCCGCCGCCGCTGCGCCAATGCCTTGGCGCGGTCGACCAGCCGCGCCTCGTTGAGCCGCGTCGTCGTCGCCGATAGCCTCACAGGTCGCGCTCCTCGACGAAGCAGCGCAGCCAATGCCGCCGGCCATCCGGATCGAAGGCGGCACGGATGTCGAGCACTCGCGCACCGATCGCAAACCGCATCGAGGGCGTGACGCCGTCTCTGTAGCGGATAACGATCTCATGACTCACCTTGCCGGCGACGCGGTCGAGCTCGAACGCTTCGCCGCCACCCGATGGCGACACGCGCGCCCACACATCTGCCACCGTCGACCAGGTCACGGCGGCGCCGCCCCCGCCATCATCAGCACGCTCTGGTGCTTCGAGCACAACGCGCGTGCGTAGCTCGCCCATGTGGATGCCGCTCATATCCGCGCCACCCTGTACGCCGCCAGCAGATCCGACACGACGGAGGGAATGACCGTGTCAGCCGCGCCAACCTCGATCGGATCGCGATGCTCGTACCAATGTGCGACGAGCAACAGCAGCGCCTGCCGGATCGGCGCCGGCACGTCCTCCGGCTCATCGCCATAACCAGCGGTGAAATCAATCTCGATGCCCCGCGCCACTTGCCCCGGGACAGGCAATGCCGCACGGCGCACCAGCCGCGGCGGCACGCTCGTCGCATCGACGAGATATTGACTGGCGGCGATGATCGTCGGATCGCCGTCGGCCGAGATCACGCGCACTTCGTCCACGCTCTCCAGCGGCCGCATCGGCACCGCTACATCGCGCGCATCCGGCCAGCGATCGAGATGCAACCGCCAGCTCTGTGTGATGAGCGCCAGACCCAGCGCCGTTTCAATATGCAGACGCGACGTCAAGATGAGGCTCGCGATCAGCGTATCCTCCGCCGCGCCGTCGACACGCAAGTGCGCCTTCGCCTCGGACACCGAAACGGGTTCGGTAGCCGGCGCGCTGGTCAAAACCAGTGCCATGGGATTCCTGTCGCTGTTGCATTGCTATTGACGTCCACCCGCGGCTGCGCAGCAGCCGGGAGCAACGCGGCCCCTCCGCGTGCAACGCTCCCGCGGAGCTGGACGGCGCATCGCGCCGATTAGCCCGCCTGAGCGAGAAAAACCGCGGGACCGCCGCCGGGGGGAACGGCAGTCCCGCTTTGGCCGCGCGGGGGGGAGGAACCGCGAAGCCAATGCGTGTTGGGTGTCATCCCAGGAGCAAAGCGACCCGCGCGAAGCGCGGATCAGTCAGCGTGAGCGCACAAACTACTCGCCGAACTTCAGCAGCTTGATCGCCTCGAAGTCGGCTACGCCGCCACCCACGCGCTTGGTCGTGTAGAACAGCACGTAGGGCTTGGCCGAGTAGGGATCGCGCAGCACGCGGATGCCGACGCGATCGACGATGAGGTAGCCGCGGCGGAAGTCGCCGAACGCCACGCTCAAGCTGTCCGCCGCCATGTCCGGCATCGCCTCAGATTCCGCGACCGGGTATCCCATCAGCGTCGGCGAGTCGCCCGGCGCGCCCGATGGCTGCCAGAGATAGTTGTCGTCGCCGTCCTTCATCTTGCGGATCACCGACTGCGTCGCCCGGTTCATGACGAAGTGGGCGTTGGCGCGATAACCGGCCTTCAGCGAATAGATGAGATCGATCAGCTTGTCGGCCGGATCGGAGGCTGGGAACGCGGCATCCGCACCGGTGAGGAGGAACCCGAGCTTGCCCCATTCCCACGACGCATTGGCAACCGTCGTATAGGCGAGAAAGCCCTTCGGCTTGTTGGTGCCGTTGCCGCTGACGAAGGCCGTGCCTTCCTGCTCGGCAAAGGCAATGCGCACCTCTTCGGCCAGCCACTCGTCGATGTTGACCGCGCTGTCATCCAGCAGCGACGACGTCGCCGCCGGCATCGCATACAGCTCGGTCGTCGGGAACGACAGCTCGTCGAGCGTCGGCGCGTTGGTCTGCGGGCGTGACGCCGTCTCCGCCACCCAACCCGTTGCCGGCCCCGAGATGGAGAACGGCCGCTTGTACACCGAGCCCGACACCTGCCGGATACCGGCGATGGCGCGGATCGGCGAGATGTCCTTCAACGCAATGTTGACGGTGCGCTCGGTCTCCTCCGGCACGAGATAGCCGCCGTCCGGATCCGAGCCGACCGACAACGCCTTACGCTCGATGTCGCGCAAGCTCCCCGCATCGCCCTTGCGCACGTAGGCGTCGAACGCCGACTTGTGCATCAGCGACGCACCCGAGCGCGGCGCCGCACCACCGATGGCCGGTCGTGCGGCCTTCAGCGTTAGGTCATCGACGACGCGTCGGTGGTCATCCAGCGCACGGTCGATGCGCGACAGCTTCTCCTCGATCAGCGGATCGGCAGCGGAACGCCGCTCCAGGCTGTAGAGCCGCTCGTCGTTCGTCTCCTTGAACGCTTCGAAGGCGCGCATGAAATCGTCAAAGGCCGCGCCGACGTTGCCGCCGCCCGCCTTCGTCTCCAGTTCCGACATACTCTCTTACCTTCCTTCAGATGTTGCTGTTGAGGGAGAACGCCGCCGCGCGGATGCGCTCGGCGAGGCCGGTCTCCTCGGTTGCGTGGCGGCCCGCATCCCGCTGGGCCTTGAGGCCTTTGAAGCCCGCGCACATCAGCGCGCGCGCCTCCGACCGCTTCAGCCCAGCATCCCGCGTGAGCCAGCGTTCGAACTCCCGTTCAGTCGGCAGGCTGCCGGCGAACGGAGATGATTTCATCGTTGATACGCGCGCCTCGGGCAGCAGCGGAAAGGTGACGACGGAGACCTCCCACAGGTCGATCTTTTCAAGCCGCCGCAGGCCGCTCGAACGCTCGCGCCGCGCCTTCACGGTGCGGAACCCGATAGACAGCCCATCGAGCGCGCCGGCCCGCATCAGCGCATGCACCTCGCGCGCCTTCGCCACCTCCGGCATCAGCCGACCTTCACCATAGAGCCCGCGCCCATCCTCGCGCAGCAGCGTCCACACGCCGATCGGCTGATTGGCATCGTGCTGGAACAGCAGCTTGATGCCTGTGGTCCCGCGCGATTTGAGGCTGTCGGCGAAGGCGCCCGGCATGACCACGTCGCCCGCCAGATCCTCGCGATGAAACAGGCTCGCATAGCCCGCGAAGCTGCCGTCGGTGTCGACGCTCTTCAGGTTGAGGCGCGTGAACTTAACCTCGTGTTGACGTGCGCCATCGCGCACGCGGCCACCTGCCTGTGTGAGCATCAAGATCTCCAAATTTTGCGAATGGTCGTGCCGCGCTGCTGAGAAGCGCCTACGTCGTCAGTCCGGTCGTTCTATCCCACGGCCGCGCGTTTCTCATCCAGAGTCAGAAAGCTCGCCCGCTCGATGCGCGCCCACAGCTGTTATTGATCCAAATCGCTTCATTACAAGCACCTTTGAGTCGGCTCCTTGGACAAACGCTTCGATCTCGGCAGAAAAATACTTGAGCGTGCGATTTACTAGATCATTAGCGGATTACCGCGCCAAAACCTGCGACTGCACACGCCGGCCACCGCGCGCCTGCGCCAAGCGAATTTTACCATCATCCGTTCCGTCGCGCGCACGCCCCGACGATCCGCCTCCACCTCCCCCATCCGTCCATTGCCCGCCGTCCGAGTTTCCGGCGGCGACGCGCGGCTGGTCAGGGTACTAGCTGGCGTCTCATCTCTGCGAGAAGCGCTTTGAGGTTCTTAGCGTCAGGAATGAAGACGTCCGCGCCTGAGCTGTTCCAAAGCTCCTCCAGCTCTTCGTCTGTGTAGTCGCCACTCAACAGACGATCGAGGTACTCGACGAGCGTTGCGCGCTCTGTTTCCTCGACCCGCTGCAGCGCGAAAGCGGCCATAAGCTCAAACGTCGGGCAAAGCACTCCAATATCAACATGGAACTGGCGACAGAGCCTAAAAAAGGCCGCGGGCGGAGAAGACTTCTGGGTCATTCTAAGGATTCCTTGGATAAGCAGAGACCACCGAAAATCCAATTGGATCGCTCCGGTCGTGCACGATGAGAACCGCTACGCCGAAGGTGTCCCGCAGATATGGCTCTGCATACTCCGATGACGCGAAGGCTTCTCTTCCTGTCTTAGTGTCGACCTCGAGAGTGAGAAAAGCTCCGTTGGCTTTTCCACGGGACACGCGTCCAACCAACTGCCTGTTGCTAAAGACTTCGCCGGGTTGAATTCTATTGCTTGATAGCGTCGCACTCACGAGTTTATTCGCCGCCTCAACCGAAGGGAACGACCCGGCACGCTTTCTTACGAGAGTAGGCCCTCGCTCGCCTCGCACTCTCGCCAATAGGTAGGTGTCGGGTCGAGCAACATGCTCAGCAATTGTGTGCCCACCGTTTCGTCCTTCGTGCTCGCGCACATCGATCCGATAACCTGCTGGTTCGTCAGCCTGCGCGAGCTGAATGAGCCGCTCGCTCTCCCCAGCGTCGTTGAGTGTGCCGGTTGCAACTTGCGCGACGGGGACGCCGCCAGACGAGCCACCACCGCTATCCGTCCACTGTCCGCCGCCTGAATTGCCGGCGGAGACGCGCGGCTGGTCGGGGCTGTACTTGACGAACGGAACGGCCTCGCCGCCGAACGGCGCCGGCTGCCGGCTCCCCGCAGGGGAGTCGCCGGCGCCAACTAAAGGACTAGGTCCATAGCCGACCGCAGCGCGCTTCTCGTCCTGCGTCAGGAAGCTCGCTCGCTCGATGCGCGCCCACAAGGCTTCGCGCTCGGCGCTTAATCCCTCCACCTGGTCGAGGTCGGGCCGCAGCTCCAGTCCGCCGCCGTAGGCTGGCACCAGCCACGCCGAGAACGCGCGCGTCATGCGCGAGACCAGCGGCAGCACCGTCCCACGCCAGAAGGCCCGCTGCGCTTCGCCATAGTTCGAATACGTGTTGTCGCCCGGTATGCCGAGCAGCATCGGCGGCACCCCCAGCGCCAGCGCGATGTCGCGCGCGGCGGCGTGTTTCGCCGCGATGAAATCCATGTCCTTCGGCGACAGTGACAGCGGCTTCCAGTCGAGTCCGCCTTCCAGCAGCATCGGCCGCCCGGCGTTGCGCGCGCCCTGGAACGCTTCCTCCAGCTCGCCTCGCAGGCGCTTGAACTGCTCAGCCGTAAGGTTGCCGCTCGCGCCGCCATAGACCAGCGCGCCCGAAGGCCGCGCCGAGTTGTCGAGCAGCGCCTTGTTCCATGCCGACGCCTCGTTGTGGATGTCGATGGCCACGGCCGCCGCCTCGATCGGGCTCATGCCGTAGTGGTCGTTGTCGGGATGGAACAGCCGCGTGTGCAGGATCGGCCGCACGCCGGGCAGCGGCTCCTCGGCGAAGCGCGCGCAAGTCCCATTGGCCGAATACTCGAAAGCCTCCGGCCATCCGCTCGGCCCCGGGATCACCTTCATCCGATCGGGGCGCAAGACGTAAAGCTCGCGCAGCTGGCCGCCGACGCCGACCGCTTCCACGTAGGCGTTGCCGCTGACGAGCAGGAAGCCGTACCAGGCCTCGAGGAAATCGGTCGCCGTGTGATCGGGCGATGGGCGCGCGATGAGATCGAGCAGCGGGTGCCTATCGATCTCGTCGTCGCCGTCGTAGGCGAGCAGCGGCACCGATGCAGCCGCCTCCGCGATCATGCGCACCGAGCGATAGACGATGGCGTTCTGCATGAAGCCTTCGCGCGCGAAGGCGGCATAGTCGCGCGGGCTCCACACCGGTTGGCCGAGCGGCTCCCACGCGATGAGCGGACCGGTGGCGCTGGCCTTCGCTTCTCGTCTTGGCGAGCGCGCAGGCAATAGCCGGCCGATCGCATCGAGGATGCGCGACATGCGTTTCCTTTTTTGTTGGACGCCGGCGACTCCGCAGCGGGAAGCCGGCACTATTGTTCGAGTTTCACATCAACCGGCGCAGCAGCGCTCCCACAGCCCACGGCTGGCTCCCCGCGGGGGAGTCGCACGCTGCCAAGAAACATCGAGCGCAACATGACCCATCAAAGCCTTCGCACCAGCGGGCGCTTGGCGCCGTCGACCATCAGGTCGGTCAGCGCCCACACCAGCGCGTCCACCCGGTCGGGCGAGCGGCCTTTCGCCAACCCGTCGGCACCGAATATGCACATTTGATCTTCCAGCAGGTCGAAGGCGCCCACATGCGCGATCCGTCCCTCGGCGTACAGCGACGCTATCGGCTCAGCGCGCAGCCACTTGCCGCGCGTCGCCCGCACCTTGCGCACCGCCACGTTCTCATCGATCTGCCGCAGCACCGTCTCGACGAGATCGCCGCCTTGGTTCACCTCGGCGACAACCCGGTCGGCGAGAAAG
>JBAZYB010000158.1:0-9739 GCA_041659545.1 Hyphomicrobium sp. | reverse complement strand
AAGAAAGCAAAAAAATGAATAGCGGCCTGGCGCGGCTCGATCCGCGTAGTCGCGCATCGGACCAGATATTCATCGCTGCCAACACGAGCATTCTTGCGCCGCCGTTGGTGCCGGAGATCCGCCTGCACTTGGCCGCGGAGTCGCTGCCGATCTGGCAGAAGACCGAGGAGGAACTCGGCGAGATGAATGTGCCGCCACCCTACTGGGCGTTCGCCTGGGCAGGGGGGCAGGCGCTGGCGCGTTACATCCTCGACAATGCCGATTTGCTCAAAGGCAAGCGGGTCCTGGACCTCGGCTCGGGATCTGGCCTGACCGCGATCGCGGCGATGCGGGCAGGGGCGGCAACCGCGCTCGCCTCAGATCTCGACCTGATGGCCCTCGCTGCCGTCGACCTCAACGCGGTGCTCAATGGGGTCACGGTCGGGACGACGGCGGATAATCTGCTGGAGCGGGCTCCGCAGGCGTACGATGTTGTTCTCGTCGGCGACCTATTCTACGAGCGCGCGCTCGCTGACCTCGTTACACGCTTCATCGAACAGGCGGCGACGGGTGGCGCGCTGGTGCTGATCGGCGATCCACAGCGCAATTATTTCCCCAAAGGCCGATTTGTTTCCGCTGCCGAATATCGCGTTCCCGTGACGCGAGAATTGGAAGACGCCGAGATCAAATCCACGGCCGTGTGGCGGATTGGGTAGGACGCGATTGAACTTTCAGCGTTAACTGCGAAGGCGCCTCGCATGCCGACGTCTGCCTTCGCGTGTTTGACCGAGGTCATGGGCCTAGCGCTATAATTCTGCGACATAGGTCAGGCCTCGGGACCGGGAAGTGCGCGCAGCCTCTCCGCCCAAGTGCCAAATTGCCCTCATAGCGCGGCGCCTCCATAATGGCCGCCAACGATGAAAAACTTTGGGAGAACGCCGATGTCGGGGAAGGTTTATCCGGTGCCGGGTGGCGAATGGCGTGAACACGCCTGGATCAATGAAGACAGCTACCGGGCGCTTTACGAGCGCTCGGTCACCGACCCACAAGGATTCTGGGGTGAAATCGGCCGGCGGCTCGACTGGATGAAGCCGTACACCAAGGTAAAAGACACGTCATTCGATACGCATAACGTGTCGATCAAGTGGTTCGAGGATGGAACTCTCAACGTCTCGGCCAACTGCATCGACAGGCACCTCGACACGCGTGGCGATCAGGTTGCTATCATCTGGGAGGGTGATGACCCGGCCCAATCGGAGCAGATCACCTATCGGCAGCTGTACGAGCGCGTGTGCAAATTTGCCAACGTGCTCAAGGCCCACGGCGTCAAGAAAGGCGACCGGGTCACGATTTATCTGCCGATGATTCCGGAAGCTGCCTACGCCATGCTGGCGTGCACGCGCATCGGTGCGATCCATTCGATCGTGTTTGGCGGTTTTTCGCCGGAGAGTTTGGCTGGCCGCATCGAGGACGCCGAATCCAAGTTCATCATCACGGCCGACGAAGGTTTGCGTGGCGGCCGGTTCGTCCCGCTGAAGAAGAATACCGACGATGCGCTGGCGCGGTCAGGCAAAGGCGATGAGAAGGTCCTGGTCGTTCGCCGTACGGGGCGCCCCGTTGCTTGGAGCGCCGGTCGAGATCTCTGGCTGCATGAGGAGTTGGAGAAGGTATCGTCCGATTGCCCTCCGGCAGAGATCAATGCGGAAGATCCGCTGTTCATTCTCTATACGTCAGGTTCGACCGGCACACCCAAGGGTGTCGTACACACGTCGGGTGGCTATCTGGTCTACGCCTCGGTCACGCACCAGTACGTGTTCGACTACCACGACGGCGATGTGTACTGGTGCACGGCAGATGTCGGCTGGGTGACGGGACACAGTTATATCGTCTATGGCCCGCTCGCCAACGGTGCGACGACGCTGATGTTCGAGGGCGTGCCGAATTACCCGAGCAATTCGCGCTTCTGGGATGTCATCGACAAGTGGAAGGTGAATATCTTCTACACGGCTCCGACGGCTATCCGCGCGCTGATGGGTGCCGGCGATGACTTTGTTAAGGCGTCCGACCGCTCTTCGCTGCGGCTGCTCGGCAGCGTCGGCGAGCCCATAAATCCGGAAGCGTGGGAATGGTATTACCACGTGGTCGGAGAGGATCGTTGCCCGATCGTCGATACGTGGTGGCAGACGGAGACGGGCGGCATCCTGATCAGCCCGTTGCCGGGTGCGACGGCCCTGAAGCCAGGATCGGCGACGCGACCATTTTTCGGCGTGCAGCCCGAACTCGTCGACGACAAAGGGGTGACGCTGCAGGGTGCGGCGGCAGGCAACCTCGTCATTCTCGATAGCTGGCCGGGCCAGGCGCGGACGGTCTACGGCGATCACGAGCGCTTCGTGCAGACATACTTCTCGACCTATCCGGGCACCTACTTCACGGGCGATGGATGCCGCCGCGACGATGACGGCTACTATTGGATCACAGGGCGAGTCGACGACGTGATCAACGTGTCGGGGCATCGTCTGGGGACTGCCGAGGTCGAGAGCGCGCTTGTCTCGCACCCGAAGGTGGCCGAGGCCGCGGTGGTCGGCTATCCGCACAACCTCAAGGGCCAAGGCATCTACTGCTACGTCACGCTTGTAGCGGGGGAGGCTTTTACTCCTGAGCTGGTTAAGGAGCTGACCACCCACGTACGCAAGGAAATCGGGCCGATCGCGTCGCCCGATCTGATCCAATTCGCGCCCGGCCTGCCGAAAACACGATCGGGCAAGATCATGCGGCGGATCCTGCGCAAGATCGCCGAGGACGAGTTCGCCAACCTGGGCGATATCTCCACCCTTGCAGATCCGGCCGTGGTGCAGGACTTGATCGAAAACAGGCAGAACCGTCGCGACGCCGCTAGCTAACTGTTACCGCGGGCATAGCGACCAGGGGACGCCTGCTCTATGGTTGGCTGAAGATCACATTTCAGTCAGGAGCAGGCCCCTATGGATCACGTCGTTAGTGTCGGCTTGGATGTCGACACCTTGAAGCAGCTGGATAATCTGCGACGAGCGCACCCCAACGTGCCCTCGCGTGTGGAGGTCATCCGCCGCCTCATTTGGGAAGCACACGCCAAGATTGCGCCGAGCCAGGTCACCCCCAGCTAAGACTGCATCGAAAACGATTGGAATCGCACGAAAGGCGCCCCTCCGCGGGCGCCTTTTCGCTTTTCTGCCGGGTTCAATTCCGGCTTGTCCCGCGCGGAACAGCGGCCCGGCTCACCCACTCGTAGCCTGTCTTCATCGAAAGAGGAGACAGCGACATGACCGCCACCGCCGCCCAGACGACCTCCAAAGAAGGCCTGCGCTTTCCGGGTGGGAAGGTTGGCATCCTGCTCCTGCACGGACTGTGCGGGACCCCGGCTGAGATGCGCTTCGTCGCTATGGGCCTGTCGCGATCAGGCTACACAGTGCATGTGCCGCAGCTGGCCGGCCACGGCGCGGAGAATTCCGGGAGCTGGCAAGAATGGTATCTTTCCGCCCGCGCGGCTCTCATCGACATGCGCCGCGAGTGCGACACGGTCATCGTCGGCGGCCTGTGCATGGGCGCCATCCTCGGTCTCCACCTCGCCGCTCGTAATCCGGGCAAGGTGCAGGGCGTCTCGCTCTTCTCTCCCACGCTGTGGATGAACGGCTGGGCGATGCCCTGGACGGCGCGCCTGTTCAAGCTGGTGCGCTCGCGCTGGTTTGCCGGCTTCATGACTTTCCCCGACGCGGCTTCGCTCGGCATCAAATGCCCGCGCGTTCGTCAGTTCGTTCAGCAGGCGCTGAGTGGCGAGGGTTCGGAGTACGGCCGCGCTGGAGTCCCGGCGACGATGGTGCTTGAGCATCGCCGCATGGTCGATGCTGCCATGAAACTTCTGCACCGCGTGAAGCAGCCGACGCTGATCGTCCACTCGCAGGAAGACGACTACGCCGACATCAATAACGCCGTCTATCTGCAGGGCGAACTGGCCGGCAAGGTCGAACTGGTGGTGCTCAACGACAGCTACCACATGGTGACGCTCGA
This sequence comes from Hyphomicrobium sp., assembly GCA_041659545.1. Taxonomy (GTDB): domain Bacteria; phylum Pseudomonadota; class Alphaproteobacteria; order Rhizobiales; family Hyphomicrobiaceae; genus Hyphomicrobium_A. The sequence goes on along the minus strand of JBAZYB010000158.1, from coordinate 5,716 downwards.
CAAGCAGCGTAACGTGGTGGTGGAGAGCACGCGCGCCTTCGTCGCCCGCATCGTCGAGGAAGTCTGCCAGATCGCGGCGCCCGCCATGCCGATGGCGGCCTAAAACCTAGCCTGTCGGGACATTGAAGCGTTTCCCTCAATGCCGGCTTTCCTCAGTATGCTACTAAATCCACGCGCGGTAGCGAGCCCGCTGCCGCGTCGAGCATCAAATTGCGAGCAAACTCATGCGCGCCGATAACGCTGCCCGTGCAGACAACTACTGGGACGGCAGCAAGAAGCCGCGCGAGATTTCACCGCCGCTGGCAGGCGATGTTTCGGTGGATGTTGCCGTCATCGGCGCGGGGTATACGGGGCTTTCAACGGCCTATCACCTGAAGAAGGCAGAGTCGTCGCTCGACGTCGCTTTGCTGGAGAGCGAGACGGTGGGTTATGGCGCGAGCGGGCGTAACGCCGGTTTTGTGATGACGCTGTTCGGCGCTTCGCTCGGGTTAATGAAAACATTGCATGGGGCGCAGAAGGTGCGCGAGGCGCACGACTACATGGAACGCTCGATCGCCGGGCTCGAAGGCATGCTCGCTGAGCATGATCTCGACTGCGATTACGAGCGGAACGGGTTTCTCAAGGTCGCCACCTCGCCGCGCTATGCCGCGCGCATCCAAGATGAGATAGCGGTCTTTGAAAAGCTCGGCGTGCATGGCCATCGTTGGATCGATGCCAAAGAGCTTTCCGGGCGCGTGCAGTCGCCGACGTATCTGGGCGCGTGCGTCGAGCCCGACTGCGGGCTGATCAATCCGCGCAAGTGGGTTGACTCGTTGGCCGGTCTTGCCCTCGGCAGTGGTGCGCGGCTGTATGAAAAGTCGCCAGTGCTGTCCGTATGCAAGGTTGGCGGGAAGTTTCAGGTCGCGACCAACGGGGGAACCTTGTCGGCTGACAAGGTCGTGTTCGCGACCAACGGATACACGCATCTCATTCCTGGCATGCGTTCCAAGCAGTTGCCGGCCTGTGCATTCATCGTCGTGACGGAGCCACTCAGTGCCGCGCAGCTCGATGCGATTGGCTGGTCCGGCCGCGAGGGCATCGAGGACGGACGCAACTTCATGCACTTCTACCGGCTGACACCGGATAACCGGCTGCTCATGGGTGGCGGGCCCGGGTTCGTCCCCTTCGGCGGCCGTCTGAATCACGATGCATATCCAGCGGCATGGGAGCATCTGGCGGATTTCATCGGGACGACGTTTCCGGCTCTGCGCGACATCAAGATCGACTATCGATGGGGTGGCGCCTTTTCCGTCACGGCCGATTCGACGCCGCAGATCGGTACGCTGCACGATGGCACTGCGTTCTATTCGGTCGGCTGCACCGGTCATGGCGTGGCGATGACGCACATGAACGGACGCATCCTGCGCGATCTTGTTTTGGGGCGTCGCACCGACCTCACCGACCTCTGGTTCGTCAATCGCCGGGCATTGTCGCTGCCGCCGGAACCTATTCGATCCATCGGTGCCAAGGCGATCACGGCGGCCATGAGTATCGATGACTGGTGGTGCGACCGAGGGACGAATGCGCCATGAGACCGATCAAGCGTATTGCCATGATCGGTGCCACCGGCATGCTCGGGCAGCCGGTTGCCGCCGCGCTGGTGAAGGCGGGTTTCGAGGTGACGGCGCTGGCGCGCGACGTTGAGCGGGCGCGCCGCCTGCTGCCGCCGGGCGTCGAAGTGGTCGAGGCGGATTTGCGCGATGAGGAGAGTTTGCGTGCCGGCCTGCACGGCCAGGATGCGCTCTATCTCAATCTCTCGGTGGCACCCGGTGAGCGCGCGTGCGACCTGCACAGCGAGGCTCAGGGGCTTGACCATGTGCTCGGCGCAGCGCGCGAGGCCAATATCGCGCGTATCGGCTATGTCTCGGCGCTCATCCACGATACCGATCGTAGTCAGTGGTGGGTGATCGACCTATGGCGGAGCGCACTTGCGCGCATCAAGGCCTCGGGCATTCCTTACACGATCTTCTATCCCAGCAATTTCATGGAGACTCTGGCGCAGCGCCACAGTGCCGGGAGCCTGTTCGTGATGCTGGGGCGGGCGCGATATTCCAACTACTGGATCGCCGGAAGCGAATTTGGCGGGCAGGTCGCCGCGGCGTTCGCGTCGCCGGGGGGCGCCAATCGCGAGTACGTCATTCAAGGGCCAGAGCCGTTGACCTATGACGAGGCGGTGCAGCGCTACGTGCGCGCATTGAACAACTCTACCTTCGTCGTCCGGTTGCCACTGTGGCTGGTGCACATGGGTGGCGCGTTCTCGCGGGAACTCGATTTCAACGCGCGCATCATGCAGGCGGTTCTGGATTATCCGGAAGAGTTCAAAGCAAGCTCCACGTGGGCGGAGCTTGGCAAGCCGAAGACCAGCATCGAGGGTTTTGTCGCGCAGCAGCGGGCAATCGCAGCCTGAGGCTACTTGCAGCGCACGAATATGCCGCGGTCGAAGTGCAGGTGATTGTAGTGTGCCTGGTTGAACTCCGGGCCGATGGCGACGCGGAAGTAGCGGCAGGCGCGCATGTGCGCCTCGCGAAGAAAGCGCCCTTCGGGCGTGTCGTCCTTATAGTCGGCGGTGATGCTCATCTGCTTGCCGTTCGCGAGGCGGAAGGCCCCGATATCAACGGCGTTGGCTAGCGAGTGCTGGCTGCGCGTATTTAGCCAGCGCTTGTTGCCGATGATGTTGCGGCACGAATAGGTGCCCATATCCTGAAGCCATACGACGCGGCTGCCGAACATTTCCTGGGCGAGGGGCTGGACTTCGTGCTCGACCCAAAGGGCGAGCGCGGCGGCGGCTTCACAGGTGAGTTGTCCCAATCCGATTTGCGCGCCGCCGACCTCGGCGATGCTAACCGCATTGGTCCATCCGCAGCCGTTGGGCTGCACCTTGTCTGGGATCGGCTTAGCGATGATGTGCGGGGCACGCAGAACTGTGCCGCAGAGGGCCGGGTCGTTGCGCATGGCCGCCAAACGCGGATCGATGAACCAGCTGGGCGGATCATCGAGGGAGATAGGAGCAAATGGCGAATAGCGCTGTGGCACGAGGCCAAACCAGAAAGCGCCCAGGACAACCAGAAGGAGAAGCAATGCGAGAATGAGGCGCAGAAAGTTTCGGCCGGGGCGGCGCATGTGAGGATCCCGAAGACTGTCAGTCAACGAGTATAACCTCGGCGAGGAGACGCCAAGGATGCAAGAGGATCGATAAGAAGGATTCTCCTGACCGTGGTGGCGTCGTCGCCTCTATTGCGTCAGGCGCAACTGAGTGAGGATGCCGGCAAACTTGGAGAACGCGGCCTGCAGCTCCGCGCCGCCGCTGGCCTCAGCGTAGTAGGCTTTGGTCGACGCGCACGCCTCGAGGGTTCTCTTTGCCTGCGCGGGCGGGTTGCCGAATGCGATGGAGAAGATGAGCACGTTCTGGGTCTTCGAGCCCGACTTTATGTTGTTGCAGATTGCCTCGGCCTGTGCGGCGGAAGTTCCGTTGTAGAACGAGGTGTTGAAGATGCCGTCGCTCATCAGGATGATGGCTTTCGTCAACTCTGGGCGCTTGCTGTCCTGTCCGAACGTGCGCGCGTAAGGATCCGGCCGGCTGTCTCCGCCCCAGAAGCTAGTCCAATCCTCAGAGATGAGGTTCCAAGCCCACTGCAAACCCAGGTGGCCGCTGGTCGAGCCGCTGGCCCGGTAGTTACCAACCGCGCTGGTGAGCGTGTCGGCGTTGTCGGTCAGGGGAATGATCTCGGCTTTCGGGCATGTGTAGTCCTGACGACCCTCGGTGTTGTCGGTGTCGCGGGGCTGGTCCTCGTGGACCTTGAAATAGGAGCTTGTGCCCACGGGTGCGTCGGACGCGGCGGCGGCGCCGGTGCGCTCGATGACGCAATTGTCGCGGCTTCGATTGTGCGACGCCTTGTCGGCATAGTCGCCTAAGTTCACACCAGACGAATAGGGGGCAACGGCAATGCGTACCTTGCGGCCGTCCGGTTTATGCTCGGGCAGCAGTTTGGTGACGAAGGTTGCAAACGACTCCTTGAGCGAGTCGATCTTGCGCTTGCCGTCGCGGGCGTACTCGCTCATCGAGCCGGTGACGTCCAGGGCTACCGCGACTTCGACGTCGCTCTGTCCGAACACGGCGGCGGTCGAAACGGGGGCGCGAAGCTCGTTAATGCCGGTAATGCGCGACAGCGTGGTCGGCACGCGCACATCGACGTCGATCTTGACGGAACCCGTTTCACGGTCGAGTGCCACGACGGGCTCGGCGTAAGTACCAAACACGGCCCCGCCGCCTCTGGCGTTCTGGTCGACAAACTTCTTCGCCAGGTCTTCGACCTCGTCATCATTTAGCTTGCCGTCGAGCATGGCGCGGCCTGCGGCCAGCGTCGCGGCGTCGGCGGCGGCGCTGATGCGCGAGTTCATGTTGACGGTGCGCGCGTAGTCGAGGCCGAGGCCGGCTGCGAGGAGAATTGCGGTCGAGGCGAGACCGAAGATGATGGCAACGTTGCCGCTCTCATCATGGCCGAAGCGACGGGCGAAGGAGGTTAATGGCCAGTGCATCTTGTCTCTCCGTGGAACACTGGAGAGAAGGAGTGCAATGGTGATGCCGAAGGCGCGGGTCCACGCTCATGACGGGGTGGCGGGGTGGTGCCGATTAGAAGTCGGAGGCTATGCCGCCCTTTTCCCAGTCGCCGTAACGAGTGGGGTCCGGCCCGTCTCTGCCACCGATCTCCGGGTCAGGCTTCTGCTCGCCAGCCTCCTTGGCTCGGCGGCGCGCCTCGGCCTCGGCGAGGGCCCGTTCGGCCGCCGGGGAAAGGGGACGTCTCTCAGAATTGGTTTTCATGGCTCAAACTGGGACTGGTGGTTGCCAAGCGTGCTCTCCATATAGCATCACTCGAATGCTTGAGGCGGAGCTGCGACAACAATGAACTACATCAAGACAGCTATGCTGCTCGCGGCGCTGACCGCGATCTTCGTGGCGCTGGGTGCGCTGGTCGGTGGCCAGACGGGAATGGTCATTGCCTTTATCATCGCGCTCGGCATGAATTTCTTCAGCTATTGGAACTCCGACAAGATGGTGTTGCGCATGTACGGCGCGCACGAGGTCGATGCGCGGTCGGCGCCGGAGTACTACGGCGTGGTGCAGCAGCTGGCGCAGCGGGCCGGGCTGCCGATGCCGCGCGTCTACGTTATGGACAGCCCGCAGCCTAACGCCTTCGCCACGGGGCGCAATCCGGCCAATGCGGCAGTGTGCGCTTCAACGGGGCTGTTGCAGTCTCTCAGCCGTGATGAACTCGCCGGCGTCATGGCGCACGAGTTGGCACACATCAAAAATCACGACACACTGACGATGACGATTGCAGCAGCCATCGGTGGCGCGATCTCGATGCTCGCCCAGTACATGCAGTTTGGAATGCTGTTCGGTGGGCATCGCGATGATCGGGGCGGCGGGATGGGCATGATCGGCTCGCTCCTGGCGATCATCGTTGCGCCGCTTGCCGCCATGCTGGTGCAGATGGCGATCAGCCGCTCGCGCGAATATGTGGCGGACCAGATGGGCGCAGAGATTTGCGGGCGTCCGCTGTGGCTCGCCTCGGCGCTGGGGAAGATTCAGAGCTACGCGCAGCGCATTCCCAATGAGGAAGCGGAAGCGGCGCCGGCCACAGCGCACATGTTTATCATCAACCCGCTTCTTGGCCGG
>JBAZYB010000157.1:0-9843 GCA_041659545.1 Hyphomicrobium sp. | reverse complement strand
AACGAGATGATCCTCGTCGACGACATGGACGTGAAGGGCAAGAAGCATAACGTTCTCGTGCACTTCGACCGTAACGGCTTCGGCTACACGGTTGACCGCGAGTCCGGCCTGCCGCTCGTTGCTGAGAAGTATGACCCGGCCGTCAACTGGTCGACCGGCGTTGATCTCGACCCCAAGAGCGCCACGTACGGCCGTCCGGCTGTCGTTGCCTCCAAGTCGACGTTCCTGAATGGTCCCGACGTCAACACCACCGACGTCTGCCCGGCCGCTCTGGGAACGAAGGACCAGCAGCCTGCTGCTTACTCGCCTCTGACGAAGCTCTTCTACGTGCCGACGAACCACGTCTGCATGGACTACGAGCCCTTCAAGGTCGAATACACCGCAGGTCAGCCCTACGTTGGTGCCACGCTTTCCATGTATCCGCCGAAGGGCGAGAGCCACATGGGCAACTTCATCGCGTGGGATGCCTCCAAGGGTAAGATCGTCTGGTCGAACAAGGAGCAGTTCTCGGTTTGGTCGGGTGTTCTCACCACCGCTGGCGGCCTCGCCTGCGTCGGCACCCTCGAGGGCTACTTCAAGTGCGTCGATCAGAAGGACGGCAAGGAGCTGTATAAGAACCGCACTCCTTCCGGCATCATCGGCAACGTGTTCACCTACGGACACAAGGGCAAGCAGTACGTCGGCGTCTTCTCGGGCGTTGGTGGTTGGGCCGGTATCGGCCTTGCAGCTGGCCTGACGAACCCGACCGATGGTCTGGGTGCCGTTGGTGGCTACGCTGGCCTCAACAGCTACACCGCTCTGGGTGGCTCGCTGACGGTCTGGACGCTGCCATAAGTCGACGACACGTCTAAACAAGGACCGGCGCGGGTTTCCCCGCGCCGGTCTTCCTTGTGACCGGGGTTCTTTAGACCCCGTGTTAACAAGGCGGCCATCTGGGCAGCCATTTTGCAGCGCAACATACGGAAGACTATGACACTTTGCCTGTTGCGCTAATTCGATTGGCAACCCAAATGATCAAGGATCTATAAGTCTGAGCAGATAGGGGAAGCGCGTGAGAAGGATCAGTTTTGCCGTAGTCGCCGCCATGATGTTTGGGGGCGTTCTGGGTTCGGCAGCAATGGCCGAGGATGTGCAGCCGGGCCTGCAAAAAGAAGTGACGCTTGCTGACGGCTGCATCAGCCAGGAAGGCGCCGAGTTCAAAGACGGCAAGTGGGTCCTGCCCGACGGCACGCCGACGTTCCACGTCTGCCACAAAGATGGCGGCACCTACGTCGTCGACTGGGCGACTTACAATGGCTACCGCCGCTACCATGGCGAGTGCCACGTCTGCCACGGTCCGAATGGCCTGGGATCAACCTATGCGCCGGCGCTCGCCGATTCTCTGAAAACGATGGATTACGGCACGTTTCTCGGCACGGTCGCCAGCGGGCGCACCCGCGATGAAGCCGGTACGAAGTTCGTCATGCCGGCGTTCGGCGACAACAGAAACGTGATGTGCTTCATCAATGATCTTTATGCATACCTGAAGGCCCGCGCGACTGGCGCGCTGCCTGCGGGGCAGCTCGGTGGCCGCAATCGCGACGAGAAGCCTCAACAGGCCAGAGACGAAGAGAAAGCTTGCCTTGGATAAGAAGAACACCAAAAGGCTGATAACTCTGGTCGGGGCCGCCCTTGGCGGCCTCGTCTTGTTTTCAGCAATCAGCGGCCCAGCTACAGCCGTCGAGGGTCATCGCGCCGATCTCGTCAACCGGAAGGTCCTGCGTGTGTGCGCAGACCCGGCGAACTTGCCTTTCTCAAATGAGAAGAAGGAAGGTTTCGAAAACAAGATCGCCGACATTATTGGCGATGAGCTCGGGGTGCCTGTCGAGTATACGTGGTTTCCGCAGGCCGTTGGCTTCACGCGCAACACTCTCCTCGCCAAGCGGTGCGATGTCATCATCGGGACCGGCCAGGGCGATGAGTTAGTGCTCAACTCTAATGCGCTTTATCGATCGGCGTATGCACTCGTTTACAAGCCCGGCACGGGGCTCGATGGGGTCGACAGCATTTTCGATCCGCGCCTCAAGGGAAAAAGCATCGGCGCCGTGCAGGGAACGCCCTCAGCGACGCTCATCGCCAAGGCCGGCCTGATGGACCATGCACGCCCGTACAGGCTGATGGTCGATCGTCGCTATGACGATCCGTCAGGCGAGATGGTCAAGGATATCCGCGACGGCAAAGTCGATGCGGGTGTGATGTGGGGTCCGATCGCCGGCTACTATGCTTTGCGCAACGGTGACAAGCTGGCGGTGGTTCCACTCATTAAAGACGCCGGCAAAGCGGGGCGCGTCGATTTCCGCATTACCATGGGCGTGCGTCAGGGCGACGATCTTTGGAAGCGCCAGCTGAACGACATCCTGCGCAAGCGCCAGGCCGACATCGATAAGGTTCTGCTCGAGTACGGCGTGCCGATGATCGATGAGGACAACAAGCCCATTACTGCGCCGCGCAGCTGATATGCCGCTGCTCACTTGTACGGCTGTGAGCGCGCGCGTGACCGATGTGTCAGCCGCTGCACGCATTGGCGCCGGTTTGGCAATGAGTGCTGGCCTGGGGGCCGGTCGATGATGTTTCGGGCGCGTCCAATCATCTTCTTGCTGCTCAGCTTATTTCTCGGGGCGTCGTCCCTCCTGCTGGGGGCCGCGAGCGCCGATGCGCAGGCCGGCGGTACATCTGCTCCGGGTCAATCGGGCGCCGCGCCGCATCCCGATGTGCCGGGCCTCGATGCGGAAGGGAATGGGGATGCTCCAGCGGTCGAGCCGGAAGGCTACCGGATGGAAGACTTCCGTGCCCCGGTGCCAAGTACGCTCAAGGGCGCGCGCGTGCTCACAAGCGACGAGGCCGCCGACATCTGGAACAAGAGCGGCAGCGTCTTCATCGATGTCTATCCGCAGGCGCCAAAGCCGCCGAACTTGCCTGCCGGCACGTTCTGGCGCGATCCGGTTCATCGCAGCATCGAAGGGGCTCAGTGGCTGCCCAACGTCGGCTACGGGGCTCTGTCGTCGGAGATGGATGCTCAGTACCGCAGAGCGCTCGATACGTTGTCCAAAGGCAAACCCGATACGCCGCTGGTGTTCTTCTGCTTGAAGAATTGCTGGATGTCGTGGAACGCGGCCAAGCGGGCGCTGGACTATGGCTACACCAACGTGATGTGGTTCCGCGACGGCAGCGATGGGTGGCAGGAACTCGGCTACCCGCTCGTCGAGGTTAAGAAGCTCCAGTAGAAAAGACTGCCGGCTGACGTAGCGCGACCGCGATCGGCGTTTCTGGTCATGACCGTTTCCGTGCGGCGGGCGGCAGCGAGAAAGCCAACGGCGCCGCGGGCGCAATCGAGTTTTGTTGGAGCGGTGCTGGTTTGGTCGGCGCTTGGCACGGTGCGCCGACCCGTTGTGGTATCATACCGCGTAAGGCGGTTCTGCCCCGCGCCATCCGGCCGACGTGAGAAGCCGTTTGGCTATCAGCTCTTCATGTGGGCGCGGATGAGACGAGAGATCTCGTAGGCACGCTGCTCGATGAGTGCCGGGATCTCGCAGGCCATGGTCAGGTTCTGCTGCCGCTCCTGGAAGATGCGTGCATTCCAGTTGTACTCCTGCTGCTCGGGCGAGAGTTTCGTCTCTGTCGGCAGAAGCTCGTCGGTGGCAGCCAGACCCTTATCGGCCAGCTTCTGGCCTTCGCGCTCGAGTTCGGCGGCGCGTGCCTTCTGCCGCTTCTGGAAGTCCTCGACCTTGCCCATCACGAACCCGCGGTCGGTGTTGATTTCGCTGAGGAAGCTGGCGAAGAGCTCGGTCAGTTTCTTGTCGCGCTCCGCCTCGGGAATGGAGGCTGCGTATTCCTGGATTGCCTTATCGGCTTCATCGGAGGTTACGCGGCGGCTCTCGAGCACTTCCGTCAAGTTGCGGATGGCGGGATCGAAGTTCTCGATGCCCTCGACCGAAGGGCCATCCCATATCTGTGCGGCGGATATCGTCGGCACCTTGCGCTGTACGCAGGGCCAGTCAGGACTGCCGAGAATGGCTGAGGGTGAGAAGTCCACCGCCGCATTCTCGCCGGGCGTTATTGCCGGCGTGGGCGCAAACGCGGGGTGCTGCGTGGCGCCCATGGGCTGACTGGGCTCCATGCCGCCCGGTCGGGCGCCAGGTACAACGCCAGGCGCGATGCCAGGTGCAAGCTCAGGCGCGGCCTCGACCTTGGCGGGTTCCTCGGCCTTCGCTTGTTGAGCCTGCAGTCCGGTGAGGCAGCCAATGGCGATGGCTGACGCCAAAGCCGTGGCAGCGAGCCGGCGCGCATCGAAGTGGAATGACGTCTCGTTCTTGTTCAGCATGACCTTAAGCTCCCGACCCCGGACCGCCACGGCGGGCGATGAGGCCTTTTGATGGGTTGTATGCATAGATAGCGCCGCCAAGGAAAACCGCGGTGCAGGCGAGTACGATCCCGAGCGATGGCCAGTCGACCTGACCGTAAAGTGCGAAGCGGATCAGTTCGACGGCGTGGGTGAATGGATTGAGCAAGCAGAGCTCATACAGCAGCACGCTCGATTCCTTGACGCGCCACAGCGGGTATAGCGCCGAGGAAGCAAAGAACATCGGGAAGATCACGAAGTTCATCACGCCGGCGAAGTTCTCAAGCTGGCGGATCACCGACGACATGAAGAGGGCCAGAGAGCCAAGCATCAGCCCCGAGACAACGAGCGCGGGCGCAACGGCAATGAAGTTCATCGACGGTGTGGTCAGGTGCCAATAGTGAATAACCGCGACGATGGCGGTGAGTTCGGCAACCGCTCCGATGAGCAGCGTGCGCTGCATGAATCGCTCGGAGAGCATTCCGGTCATCGAATTGAAGATGTGCAGCCCGAAGTAGATCGCTGGCGGTGCGAGCAACAGGGGATAGCCCCAGCCGGTGAGCTCAGCCTCCCAGAAGTAGAAGATGGCGAGGAAGACGTAAGCCTGGATGGCGGCCACGGCGACACCGCCGATGAGCTTGGAAACGAGCAGGAACGAACGCGGAAAGGGGCTGACCAGCAGCGTTCGCATGGCGCCGGTCTCGCGGTCGTAGACCATGGAGAGCGACGACTGCATGGCGTTGAAAAGGAGGATCATGCCGAGCAGGCCGGGAACGACGTAGACCTCATAAAGCACGTAGGTCTCGTAGGGCGGAATGATCGACACCCCGAGCGTCTGGCGGAAGCCGGCGGCAAAGATGAACAGCCAGATGAGCGGGCGGACGAGCGCCGACATGAAGCGCTCGCGCTGGTGAAGATAGCGCAGCACCTCGCGCCAGACGATGCCCTTGAAACAGGTGAAGTAGGCACGCAGCCCGAGACGCGGCGGTTCGGCTTCCCACGCCCGCTCGCTGATCGACATTGTCGCGTCGACGCTGTGCTGCATGGCTGAACTCAAGGCGGTCATGCGGCAATTTCCTCGCTGCCGGTTCCGGTCAACTTGCGGAATGCGTCGCTGACGTTCTGGGTTGCTGTTATGGCCAGCAGCTCGGGCACTGAACCGTTGAAGAGTACGCGCCCCTTGTGCAGCACGACGACGAGATCGGTCGGAAGTACTTCGTCGAACAGGTGGGTAGCCCAGAGAACAGCGAGGTCTTCCTTCTCGACCAGGGAACGGACGATGTTGATGACGCTTTCGCGCGAGCCGATGTCGAGACCGACGGTCGGCTCGTCGAGCAACAACAGCTTGGGCTGGTGCAGGAGCGAGCGGGCGATCTCGACGCGGCGCGACTGGCCGCCGGATAGATTGCGCACTTTCTCGCCGGCGCGATCGGCGAGGCCGACGATATCGAGCGCGCGCGCGGTGCGTTTGCGCGCCTCGCCGCCGCTGATGCCGTGCAGCGCACAATGGTAGAGCAGATTCTGCTTGAGGGTCAGATCGAGGTCGAGCGTGCGGCTCTGGAACACGACGCCCAAACGCTGCAGCGCCGCCATGGCGCGGCGGCGGATGTCGTGTCCGAAAATGCGGATCTCACCGGTGACATTGTCGTAGAGGCGCGTAATGAGCGAGAACAGCGTCGACTTGCCGGCACCGTTGAGCCCGAGGAGGACGACAAAGCGCCCGCGCGGAATCTCCAGCGACACATCGCTGAGGGCCCGGTTGTCGCCGAAGCTGTGACTTACGTTCTTGACGACGAGCGCCGGAGCGCCCGTGTCAGGCGAATTGGTTTCAGTTGTCATGACCATGCGACGATTGCACCGCTCATCCCTATTTCAAGCCTCTGGAAACATTTGCTGTTTCTCTTCGGCTTGGCCACGCGGGAAGCCAGCGGCCGTTCGTCTTTCTCGTTGTACGATGCAGATTATCCTTATGTCCTGCGAGGCCGCCGAGCCTCGGTAGAACGGCGAAACCTTAGAACGGCGCGACGACGACGCCCCACGGATAGCGTCCGGTGCGGATCGACTTAATGACCTTTAGCGCGGGAACGTCGATCACCGATACGTCGTTCGAGGCGCCGTTGGTGGTGAGAAGCTGTTTTCCATCGGGTGTGAAGGCCATCTGCCAGACGCGCTGACCAACGAGCAGGTACTTGGTGACCTTGAAGGTCTCGGTATCCACCACAGCAACGCGGTTTGCCGGTCCCAAGGCAACGAAGGCCGTCTTGCCATCGGGCGTAATACGTATGCCGACGGGTTGAATGGCTTCCTTGGTGATGCCGGGGATCTCGAAGTGGATCTTCGAGATGATCTTGCGGTCGGCTGGGTTGATCACCGTTACAGTGCCGCCGATCTCCGAGCTCACCCACAGCTGCGTCCCGGCGGGATTGAATATGGCGACGCGCGGGCGGTTGTCGACAAGGACGTTATCGAACGTCTTGTGCGTGGTCGTGTCGATGAAGTGCGCCATGTTCGTGGTCTCGGAGGTGTTGACCAGAACCTTTCCGTCCGGGCTCATGCCCATTCCCTCAGGCTCAACGCCGACGGGAATATCTCCGAGGATCTTGCTCGTTTGGATGTCCACCACCGTGACGAGGTTGTCGTCCTCGTTGGCGACGTAGAGCGGATTGCCGGAGGGGTGGAGGACCAGCAACTCCGGATCGGGACCCGACGGCAGAGTCTTGATCATCTCATAGGTCTTGGTGTCGTAGACCTGGATGATGTTGTCGTCGCTGGTGCAGACGATCAGCCACTTGCCGTCGTTCGACAAGATGATACCGCGCGGGCGTTGCCCGACGGGGAACGTCTTGATCACCTCGAGCTTTTCGGTGTCGATCACCGACACCGAGTTGTCCTTCTCGTTGCTGACGAAGGCCGTGTAGGCCATGGCCGCGGACGCCGAGAAGGCGAGGGTGGTTGCGGCGCCGAGCAATGCGGCGATGCCGACCTTTGAGCGCATTACGTTGTTTCCTCCTGGGCTATTCTTGTGCCTGTGCCCATGCTTACTGCGTGTAGGCTTGGCATTTGGTTTCGGGCTTGTCGACGCCGAGTGTGTCGAGCACGCTCGATTGATGCAGGAAGCCCTGTTGGGGTGAGACGGTAACGAGCATCTTGGGCGTTGTAACCAGGATCGGTTGGCGTACCTGGCCGTTCCAATTGCGCACCGAAAGGCCGACGCCTTTGAAGCCGGCAACCTCGAAGCTGGGGCCCTTGATGTAGGGGGCGAGATCTTTGTAGGCCGTGGATTTCGTGCGCGAGGCGGCCTCGCCGACAATGCGCGCGCCCAGCCAAGCGTTGTAGTCGGTAGGGCGCATGGTGCGATCCGCTAGCCGCTTGAAGCGGTTCTGGAACTGCGTGCCGCCCCACAGCTCGATGGCGGGATGCCAGCTTTCGGCGACAAGACCGGCGGTGCCGGCGACAGGACGCGCGTCCCATGTGCGATACGGCAGGTAATCGCCGAACAGGCTTCCCTCGTCGGCGACGATGAGAACGTCATGCTCGGGCGCACTCTGCGTAAAAGTCGGAATCTGTTGCTGCACCTGCTCAAATCCACCATCCGACCGGCGGCTGCCGGAATCATAGGTGAATTTGCGCTCTTCGACGATTTTTGCGCCGAAGCGCTTGGCGGCGCGTTTCACTGCATCTGCGTAGAGCTTGTCCGGCTCGGTCGGTCCGACGACGAGGAACCAGCGCGTCCACTTTTTCCAGACGAGGTACTGGGCAAGCGCATCGGCCAGCATCGTGCGCGTTGGCGCCGTATGCAGCACCTGCGGGCGGCAGTTCTCCTCGCGCAGGCTATCGTCGGGCGCGCCGTAGTTGATGAGCAGCGCTTCCTTGCCTTTCAGGGCGTCTGCCATTTTCAAGAGGGTGTCGGGCGAAGCATCGACGAGAACAAAGTGTGCGCCGGCGTCCACCTTCTGCACGACATCCTGGATGAGCTTAGCGGGATCAGATGCCTCGATGGGGTCGAGCTTGAACTCCTGATTGAGAAAGCGGCCGGTCGTGTTGTTGTCGGTGATGGCGAGCTTGGCTCCGGCGACGCCGAGGTCCTTGGGCGGTAGATCGAGAAGGGAGAGCGGCAACGGCTCATCGCGCAGCTCGCGTGCGACTACGATCGGAATGACGTCGTGGGTCGCTTCGGGCGCGGCGGCCTTATCATTGGCGGCGGCTGCTGGAGGTGCGGCGGGCGGCTCTTGAGCCAGCGCCGTCCATGCGCCCAAGAGCGCCACGGTCGCCGTAAGACATGCGAGCAGCGCACTACGCTTGACGTCTGCCATCGGCGCGCTGCCACGCGAGCGCTTGGCTTTGGCTATCGCCATCTTTCCTCCTTGTGTGCCCGTCTCGCTTTCCCGCGAGCGCACATCGTGCTTGTTATCGGGCAAACCCTTAATCGGGCGATCTGTTACTATGTTGCAGTAAAAGGGTACGGGGGGGTACCCTTGTCAAGGCCTCCTGATTTCACTCGCGTACTTGTGACCTTTGTGGTGCCGTCGAGTGGCAATAACCCCCTTGCAATTACCCCCCTGTTCGGCACACCTAACCCCTAACACTATAACAGTCTAAGCGGCCGCCGCCGATCATGGGGCGCGCGCGGGCAGGGGAAACGTCTTGATTGCTAAACGACTTGTAATCTTTGCGTTGGCTATGGCGTTGCTCCCCGCTGCCGGCATGGCTGCGCAGAAAGCGATCATCTTTCCATTCGATCTTATCGACCAGCAGCAGCAGTTCGAGATCGGTGTGATGCCCAAGGGGCTCGACCCGGAAGATAAGCGACGCCTGGAGATTATCTCTACTGAGCTGACGAAGCTGATCAAGGCCAGCGGCCGCTATGAAGTGGTCGACAGTTCGCCGATTGCCCAGCAGATCGAAGACAAGGCTCCTATGTACAAGTGTAACGGCTGCGAGGACGACCTTGCCAAGCTGGCGGGCGCCGATGTCGCCTTCATAGGTACGGTGCGCAAAGCATCCGACGTACTGTTCACAGTCAGCGTATATGTTCGCGACGTAGCCAACGAAAAGGTCGTGCGCCAGGGGTCGAGCGAGATCTACGGCAACACCGACAAGATGTGGCTGCGGGCCGTGAACTATATCGTCGATCGCCGCCTGTTCGCGGATGGAGGACCCAAATGATCGACCGCCGCCGCGTCCTGATGACCGGTGGTGCCGCGGCGCTGGCATCATTTGGTTTGCCGACAATGCGCGCCAGCGCCGAAGCCGGCACCTTGCACATCGCGTCGCTCAAATTTGGCTCGCTGAGCTGGCTATTGGAGACGATCCGCGCCGAGGGGATTGCCGATAAGGTTGGTTTGAAGATTATCGTCATCGAGGTGGCCACCAACCAAGCCGGCCCCGTGGCACTGTTGTCGGGCGAGGCGGACGTTATCGTCAGCGATTGGCCGTGGGCGCTTCGCCAGCGGGCGCTCGGCGAA
>JBAZYB010000156.1:0-9861 GCA_041659545.1 Hyphomicrobium sp. | reverse complement strand
TCGCTCGTCGACGAACCGCTGGTGTTCGTCGAGGTGGCGCTCATGCGCGAAATTCCCGATGCCATCGGGCAGGTGCTCGAAGAGCCGCACGCCGAAGTTGACGGCGGCAAGCCGCCCACGACGGCTGTCTTCTATTCGATCTCCAACTGCCAGGAGGGCCTCAAGGGCATCAGCTTCGGCAACTTCCTGCTCAAGCAGGTGGTCGAAGACCTGGCGCGTGAAAAGCCGAGCCTGAAGACCTTTGTCACGCTTTCCCCTGCGCCGCAGTTCACCGCGTGGCTCGAACGCGTCGCCGCAGGGCCAGCCGACGATCCGATTGGAGCCGAAGCCCGCTCCCTCATCGCTGCGATCCGGCAGTCCAACTGGCCCAATGGCGACGATACGGCCGCTGCTACGGACATCGAAACCGCATTGCTGGCGCTCGCCGCCCAATATTTCCTCCACGGCAAAGTGAAGGACGGTCGCCCGGTGGACCCCGTGGCGCGCTTCCACCTGGGCAACGGTGCGCGGCTGGAGCGTATCAATTATCTCGCCGACACCTCTGAAAAGAGTCTGCGCGAAGCGTGCGGGCTGATGGTCAACTACCTCTATGATCCCAAAGAGATAGAGCGCAATCACGAGGCTTACGCCAACGAGCGCGCCGTCGCCTGTTCGCGCGCCGTGCGCAGTCTTCTCAAGCTGAAGTCGAAGGTGCGTGCAGGTCCCGCCGCGCCACAACCGGCACTGCCCGCGCCCGAGCCGGAAAAAGCCTCATCTTGAGCGGCAATAATGTGCCGGCACTTGTCACTCGTCGCGCTCCCTGGGCAAAATGTGCTTTAGGTGGGCGCGGCGCCCCTTGGCCCGTTTGCCCGCCCAATTCGATCCCGAACGCCGGAGATTTCCATGCGCTATGGTGACGAGGACCGCGAAAGCGGCAATGTCGAGGACCGACGTGGTCAGCGGGGACCTGCGTTCCGCTTTCCTGGCGGCGGCGCCGGCGGCACGCGCATTCAGATCCCTATCGGTGGTGGCGGCATCAGCATCAGCACGCTGCTGATCATCGGCGTCGTGATGCTTCTCCTCGGCATCAATCCGCTGGACCTGCTGAGCGAAGGACAGTTTCCCCAGGTCCCGCAGATGCCGCAGTCTGAGGTGCCGAAATCACCCGGACGCCAGGCCAGTCGCGGCCCCGATATTCCTGGTCTTCCCGGTGGCTCGACCGTCACGACTGCAGACGACATGAAACGCTTCGTCTCCCAGGTTCTGGCCGATACCGAGGACGTCTGGGGGCAGGTGTTCAACGGTTTCGGGCGCCGATACACCGAGCCGCAGATGGTTCTCTTCAGCGGCGCCACGCGCACCGCGTGCGGCACAGGCGTCTCGCAGATGGGACCGTTCTATTGCCCGCTGGATCGGAAGATCTACATCGACCTGTCGTTCTACGAGATGATGAAGCGCAAGTTCGACGCGCCGGGTGATTTCGCCCAGGCCTACGTGATCGCTCACGAGGTCGGCCATCACGTGCAGAAGTTGCTCGGCATCGCCGACAAGGTGCAGGAGCTCAAGTCTCAGAGCGACGAGCGCGAATCAAACGCTCTTCAGGTGCGCATGGAATTGCAGGCCGATTGCCTGGCCGGCGTTTGGGCCAACTTGAACAACCAAGTGAAGAACCGTCTGCAGCCGGGCGACGTCGAGGAGGGCCTCAACGCCGCCAGCCAGATCGGCGACGACATGATCCAGCGCCGTACGCAAGGTCAGGTCGTGCCCGATGCCTTCACCCACGGCAGCTCCGATCAGCGCGTACGTTGGTTCAAGCGCGGCCTGCAAGCTGGCGATATCGCTCAGTGCGATACCTTCAATGCGAGTAGCCTTTGAGCCTCCCTCGAACAAAGTTGCGCCATTGGAGAGGGCTTTAGAAACCGCGGCGCCTATATAGGGGTTATGTTGCGCGAAAGGCTTGCTCCATGAAGCCACGCACAAGCGCCCTAGTTCCGCTGACAGCTGCCCTCGCCGGGCTAGCGTGCTTCTCTGTTGCCTTCTTCCGGCCGGCCAGCGCGGCGCCTCCCGGCAGCATGGAAAGTCCTGCCGGCGAGAATCTGCCAGAATCCGGCCTGCCGCCGCCCGAGCTTCGCCTGCGCGCCATCGTCGTCCGTGCGCTGCAAGATTCGATCGCCACCTGGAGCCGCCTCATGTCCGGCCGGCAGATCGAGGTTGCCGCCGTCAATGTGCGCTTCGTTTCGCGTCTGGCACCGGACAACTGCTATGGTCTCTACACCGGCGATGGCCCCGCCTACTGCAGCGGCAATCAGACGGTTTTCGTCGGCACCGCGGCAGCCAATCAGCTGATGGGCAGGTTCGGGCCCCAGGCCGAGGCCGGCATCACGTTTCTGATCGGGCATGAGATTGGCCACCACATCCAGAACCTCAACGGTCAGTTCTACCAGCTGAGCCGGGCGATCTACGCCTCGCCGGAAGATGGACCCGATTACGTACGCCG
Source organism: Hyphomicrobium sp. (assembly GCA_041659545.1). GTDB lineage: Bacteria > Pseudomonadota > Alphaproteobacteria > Rhizobiales > Hyphomicrobiaceae > Hyphomicrobium_A. The sequence goes on along the minus strand of JBAZYB010000156.1, from coordinate 7,385 downwards.
CTTCGAGCTGCAGGCCGACTGCCTCGCGGGCGTGTGGATCCACGACAGCCCGCAGTGGGCCGATTCCAACCAGTTCCGCGCCGATCTGCTCGCCATCCTTTCCGACATTGGCGACGACAAGCTCTTGGAGGGATATTCCGCTGCCATGTTACGCCGCGTCGGATTGCATGGCACGACGGAGCAGCGCACGCGGTGGTTCCTGCGCGGCGTACAAGCCGGCGACCCGGACTCTTGCGACACGTTCAGTGTCACAAAGCCCTAGGCGCCGCCGGCAAGCCCACCGTCAAAGCAGAGAGAAGATAAGCTCAGAACGCATTTCCGCGATACTGGCTCACCTCGCACGGCATGCCGCGATCGGTCATCGTCTTGCAGACGGCCTTCGCGTCAGCGATCGTCTCGAGCGGTCCCGCTACCAACCCGTAGGTCCGCTCTTTATCCTTGCCGCTTACCACGTAGCGCGGATGCAGCGTACGCACGGCATCGGCGTTGCGATCGTTGAGGATGGTCCAACTCAGACGCAGAGCGTCGAGCGACGGACCGGTCGCCAACAGCACGCCGACCTGGGCCGGCTTCGCGGGTGCCGCAGCCTTCTGCTCGATGCTGCCGGTCTCGATACCGGTCGCGGCCTTGGGAGCCGGCGCGGTCGACGTCTTGAATCCGCTTGTCGGCGCGGTGGCAGGCGCAGGTGGCTTCGCGGCAGCCTGTTTTACCACCGGCTTCTTGGCTGGCGAAGCCGCGACCTTGTCGTTCAACGTCGCCGCCGTGCGCTCCAGCGACTGCACCTTCTCGAACAGGACACGATCCCGCTCGGCCGCTTCCTCCAGCCCTGCGCGCACGCTGGCGACCTCGGCCTTCACTTCGCCGACGCCCTCCTTGATCGGGTTGATGTCGGCGACCGCCAGTTCCACCTTGCGCTGCGTCTCGATCAGCGCCGTCTGGGTTCGATCCGACTTGGACTGCCACATCGCGACGATATCCGGACGCACCCCCAGGAATACCAGGTATGCGCCGGCGATGGTCGCGGCGAGCAGGTACAGCATGACGTAGGGGGTGAACGTGCGGCGCCGCGCCGGGCCGATGGACGAGTCGACGGACATTCTTGAGCTTCCACGAGTTAAACGCGGCACAGGGCCTGAATGTTGGCGATCCGCGTGGGTCTAGTCGCGCCCTGACACGGACCACCTTGAAATCACCTGCCAAGACTTCGGTGAGTCGCGGCCAGCGGGCAACGCGCACGCCCCGTCGCTGCATGCACAGCCTGTGGACGGTCACGAACCCGCAGGCAACCCATTGAAATACCGCGAAGTATGCGGCCGCATGTGCCTGACTGGCCACATGTTGTCCGCCGGGGAAAGCAACATCGGCAGCCACATTGCAGCCGTCTTGTTGGGTGTTGGCGCGGCTGGGTATAGAAGTCCGGCGGTAGCTGATGCGCCAAGGAATCGTCTACGCATCGCCGATCACGCCGTGCTCGACAACGTCCCACCCAGAACAACACGCGAGATTTAGATGAGCCGTCGACCATTGCTCGTTGTCGTCCTAGCGGCCGGTCAGGGCACGCGCATGAAGTCGGCGCTTCCCAAGGTGCTGCACAAGATCGCCGGCCGCTCGATGCTCGGCCACGTCCTCGCCGTTGCCCAGGCAGCCGGAGCCGATGCGCTCTCAGTTGTTGTCGGACCGGGCATGGATGCGGTCCGCGCCGAGGCGCTGGCGCAGGCCCCGACCGCGCAGGTCTTCGTGCAGGAGAAGCAACAGGGCACCGCCGACGCGGTGCTCGCGGCGCGCGAGGCGCTTGCCGCCCACTCGGGCGATGTTCTGGTGCTCTACGCTGACACGCCGCTGCTCCCGCACGCAACGCTCGATGCACTGCGCGCCCGCCTGGATGAGGGTGCGGGCATCGCCGTTCTCGGCTTCGAAGCCGCCGATCCGAGCGGTTACGGGCGACTGCTCACCGACGCGAACGGCTGGCTGACGGCAATCCGCGAGGACAAGGACGCTAGCGAGGCCGAGCGCCGCGTGCGCCTGTGCAATTCCGGCGTCATGGCCTTCCGTCTCGACGACCTCGTCGGCGTGCTGTCGCGTATCGGCAATGCCAACGCCAAGGGCGAGTTCTACCTCACCGATGCGGTCGAGATCGCCAGCGCGTCGGGAGCGCGAGCTGCGGTCGTCACTTGCGCGGAAGAGGATGTCCTCGGCGTCAACTCACGCGATCAGCTTGCGGTTGCCGAAGCCATCTACCAGCGGCGTGCGCGCCTCTCCGTCATGCGCGAAGGCGCAACACTGATCGCCCCGGATACGGTCTGGCTGGCCTTCGACACCCGGATTGGCCGCGATGTCGTGATCGAGCCGAACGTGTTCTTTGGGCCCGGTGTCGTCGTCGAGGACGGAGCGGAGATCAAGGCCAACTGTCACTTCGAGCGAGCCCACATCGGCAAGAACGCCCGTATCGGGCCGTTCGCACGCTTGCGCCCCGGCGCCGACCTCGGCCCGGACGTCCACGTCGGTAACTTCGTCGAAGTGAAGAACGTCAGCCTCGGCGCCGGTGCCAAAGCCAATCATCTCTCCTACCTGGGCGACGGCGCGGTCGGGGCAGGAGCCAACATCGGCGCCGGGACGATCTTCTGCAACTACGATGGCTTCAACAAAAGCCGCACCGAGATCGGCGAAGGCGCTTTCGTCGGCTCCAATACATCTCTCGTCGCCCCTGTGAAAATCGGCGCCGGTGCCTATATCGGCTCGGGTAGCGTCATCACCAGGAACGTCGCGCCCGGTGCCTTGGCGCTCGAACGGTCGGCCCAGGAGGAGCGTCCCGGCTGGGCGGCGAAGTTTCGCACGATGATGTCGAAACGCCGGGCAAAGAATGATTAAGCATCGCCCACGACGAGCCGGCGCCCGTGACCGAAAATCGCAGAAACACTCTTTGATTTGAGCGACATATTAATCAAACGCTAGCACTATGCTCGGCGCGCAAGCTGAGGGGACCACACTGCATGTGCGGCATCGTTGGAATAATCGGCAAAAAGCCCGTCGCCACCGACCTCGTCGACGCTCTCCGTCGGCTTGAGTACCGTGGCTACGACTCGGCCGGAATCGCCACCGTCGAGAACGGCCATCTCGAGCGCCGCCGCGCCGAGGGCAAGTTGCGCAACCTCGAAGGCCGCCTGGTGCAGGAGCCGTTGCAGGGCCACACCGGCATCGGTCATACGCGCTGGGCGACGCACGGTCGCCCAACCGAGCGCAACGCTCATCCGCACATGAACGCCCAAGTCTCGGTCGTGCATAACGGCATCATCGAGAATTTCCGTGACCTCAAAGCAGAGCTGACTGCCAAGGGACACGTGTTCGAGAGCGACACCGACACCGAGGCGATCGTCCATGTCGTCACCGACGAGCTGAACAAGGGCCTGTCGCCCGAAGCGGCGGTGAAGCAGGCGCTCGGTCGTCTGCAGGGCGCCTTCGCGCTCGCCATCATTTTTGCCGGCCACGACGATCTGATGATCGCCGCGCGCCAAGGATCGCCGCTCGCTATCGGTCATGGAACCGGCGAGATGTATCTGGGCTCGGACGCCATCGCGCTGGCGCCGTTCACCGACGCCATCACCTATCTTGAGGAAGGCGACTGGGCTGTGCTGCATGGCTCGGGCGTGCAGATCTATGATCGCAACGGCAAGCGCGTCGATCGCCCGCTGATCAAGTCGGTGGCCTCTTCTCTGCTCGTTGACAAAGGCAACCATCGCCACTTCATGGCGAAGGAAATTCACGAGCAACCCGAAGTCATCAGCCACACGCTGGCGAACTACATCGACATGGCCGAGGGCCGCGTCAACATTCCCGAACTGGGAATCGACCCGGTCGCGCTGACCCGTGCCACCGTCTCCGCTTGTGGCACCGCCTACTACGCCGGCCTCGTCGGCAAATACTGGATCGAGCGCTACGCCCGCCTGCCGGTCGAGATCGACGTTGCCTCCGAGATGCGCTACCGCGAGCCGCCGATGCCCAAGGATGGGCTGGCGGTATTCGTTTCACAATCGGGCGAGACCGCCGACACGCTCGCCGTGCTCCGTCACGCCAAGGCTCAAGGCCAGCGCATCGCCTCCGTGGTCAACGTGCGCACCTCGTCGATCGCGCGCGAGTCAGACGTCGTGCTGCCGACGCTCGCCGGCCCTGAGATCGGCGTAGCTTCCACCAAGGCCTTCACGTGCCAGCTGTCCGTGCTTGCCTGTCTGGCCCTCGGCCTCGCACGCGCCCGCGGTACCATCGACCGCACGCAGGAACAGGAGATGGTCAAGGCGCTCATCGAAGTACCGCGCCACATCTCCACCATCCTGCGCAACGAACAGCAGTTCGAAGCCATCGCGCACATGCTGTCGAAGGCCCGCGACGTGCTCTATCTCGGCCGCGGCACCAGCTATCCACTGGCCCTAGAAGGCGCGCTGAAGCTGAAGGAAATCTCATACATCCACGCGGAGGGTTATGCTGCCGGCGAGCTGAAGCATGGCCCCATCGCCCTCATCGACGAGAACGTGCCCGTGATCGTCGTCGCCCCGCAGGACGATCTGTTCGAGAAGACTGTCTCCAACATGCAGGAGGTGGCGACTCGCGGCGGGCAGATTATTCTCATCTCCGACGCGCCGTCCGAGGCCGTTGGCTGCAAGGTGGCCGCCCACATCGCCATGCCGAAGGGAGCCGAGTTCACTAACCCGCTGCTGTACGCGGTGCCGGTGCAACTCCTCGCCTATCATACGGCGGTCATTATGGGGACTGACGTCGATCAGCCGCGCAACTTGGCCAAATCCGTCACGGTCGAGTAGGGGGATAAGACCCTGGCGCACCGGCCGCGGATTTGCCTCGATATTGCGCTTGGCTTACGGTCGCCGCCTGGACGGGGCGGGGAACAGTAGGCACCTGGGTCGGATATGGGGGATATGTTGCGCATTCTGGGGCTCATCGCCGCCATGTTGGTCTTCGCGCTGCCCGCGCCCTCATATGCGGCGCCGTCGCAGGGCAAGCAGCCCGCGCAAGCTGATGCCAATCCCGACGCCGACAAGGGCAAGTCTGCGGCCCTAGTGCAGCAGATTTTCGACGGCGGCATAAAGGCTTACGGCGTCGGCAAGTACGACGAGGCGCAGCGCGCTTTCGAGGCCGCCATCCGCGCCGGCATGCCCAGCAACCAGATGCCGCGCGTGCTTTATTATCGTGGCCTGACCTTCCGCAAGCTCGGCAAGCCGGGATTCGCCGTGTCCGATCTGACCAGTGCCCTCTGGCTCAAGGGCGGGCTGTCCGAGCAGGAACGGGCCGACGCCATTAAGAACCGCGCCCTCGCTTATAACGAATCCGGCATCAGCGACGTCCCTCCGGTGCCTCAGTCGGCTTATGCCGAGGCGCCTCCGCTTCCCGGTCACGGCACGTCCGCCACCCAGAGCGCTGCAGCGGGCAGCCCCAACACCGCCGCTGCACCGGCCGCGCCGACATCGTCCTCCAGCTCGGGCGGGATTTCCGGCTTCTTTTCCAATTTGTTCGGCGGCGGCTCATCCACTGAGTCCGAAGCCCCGTCATCAACTGCCGCGATCGCGGCTCCCGTCGCCGAAAGCAGCTGGGGTGCAACGACCGAGGTCATTCCCAACGCCGCTCCAGGCCAGCACCGCCCCGCCGAGATCGGATCACCCTTCGTGACCCAGGTGGCGTCCGTTGCCGCACCGGCCCCCGCGGCGCAGGAACCCATCACCGGTGGCAGCGGCATCCGCCTGCAAGTCGCCGCCGTGCGCTCGCGTTCGGAAGCCGACGCACTCGCCGGCTTGCTCGTCGGACGCCATGGCCCGGAACTGGGCGGTCGTCGTCCCGAGGTGGACGAGGCTGTCATCGGCAGCATGGGGACGTTCTATCGCGTTCGGCTTGGCCCCTACGCGAGCGAGAAGGAGCCTCGGCAACTCTGCAACGCATTGCAGTCCGATGGCTTCGATTGCCTCGTGGTGACGGAATAACGCTGCACGCTCTGCGCCAGCACACCGATCCCATTGCCGAAGCGTTAGGTCCGCTGACCTAAGCTGCGGTCTTACGCCGGCAGCAAATCCGTGGGAAAGTCCGGCAGTCTCGGCCGATCCTCGGCTTTCTGGCCCTTGGGATTTTGTATGAGCTCCGCCGATCCGTCCAAAGGTCAGCACGATACCTCGGCTGAACTGCGCGCCGGACTTCGCAAACTGGCCCGCGAAGACGCCTCGGGCAGCGGCTGGCACTTCGGCGCCCGCTTGCGCAATTACTTCTTCACCGGCCTCGTCATCGTCGGGCCGGTGACCATCACGCTCTATTTCGCCTGGTGGTTCATCAACGTCACCGACGCGTGGATCAAGCCGTTCGTCCCCACGGCCTACCTGCCCGATACCTATCTCCCGTTCCCGATCCCCGGCTTTGGCCTCGTCGTCGGCATCGTCGCGATGACCCTTATCGGCGCACTCGCCGCCAACTTGATGGGGCGAACGCTCATCTCCTTCGGCGAGCAAATGCTCGGCGGCATGCCCATCGTCCGCAACGTCTACAGCGCGCTGAAGCAGATCTTTGAATCCGTCGTCAGCGCAACCGGGCCGGGCCAGTCGTTTCAGAAAGTCGGATTGATCGAATTCCCCAGCAAGGGGCTGTGGTCCATCGTCTTCGTCACCGGCGAGACGACCGGCGAGGTCGGTGCCGTCATGCCGGGAGGCGAGCAGGACCTGCTCACCGTGTTCATGCCCACCGGCATCGTCCCGCCGACCGGTTTCGTCTGCTTCTTGCCGCGCAGCAACGTCGTCTTCCTCGACATGACCATCGAGGACGCCGCCAAGGTGATCATCTCTGCCGGCATGGTGACACCAGAATCGCAGGCGAAGATGCGCGAGCTCGCCGATCAGGCACGCCGCAAGGGCAAAGGAAAGGGCGGGACTGCATAGCCTGCCGCTCCGCTGCCCCGGTCCTACGCAGCACGGAAGAGGCGGACCGCCTCGTCGCATTCGAAAACGTAAAGCAGCGTGCGCAGGGCCTGCCCGCGCGGGCTCGACAGCATCGGGTCCGAACCCAGAACCATGCGTGCATCATCGCGCGCAGCCTCGAGCAGCGCCTCGAAGCCCGGCACATCGGCGACGCGGAATCCCGGCGTGCCGCTTTGGCGCGCGCCAAGGACTTCGCCGCCACCACGCAGCTCCAGATCCTTCTCGGCGATGAGGAAGCCGTCTTCCGTCTGCTCCATCATCTCCAGACGCTGACGCGCCGTCTCGCCCAGCGGCGCCTTGTAGAGCAGCATGCAGAAGCTCTCCCGCGATCCACGCCCGACACGACCGCGTAACTGGTGCAGCTGCGCGAGGCCGAACCGCTCGGCGTGCTCGATGACCATGATGTTGGCGTTGGGCACGTTGACG
>JBAZYB010000155.1:0-9862 GCA_041659545.1 Hyphomicrobium sp. | reverse complement strand
AAAGGCGTCACCCTCGACGCCGAACTCGTCATCGACCAGTTCCCAATTTCCACCGCCAAGCCGCTCGAACAGCACGTCGGAGCTTTCGCGCCGCTTCCCGGCGGTGTCCGCCACGGCGGTATCGGTGATGAGCTGGATGGGCCACAGAACGATTTGCCGGAAGTGCCGGGCAACGCGGGCACCGGACACTGCGCCTACATCAGGCCGCGCACACGAAATCGTGGCCGGCGCGCTTTCGTCGTTGGCCATGCTTCTCATCCCCAATGCGGGATGTCGCAGTCATCCCATTGGCGCTGAGTCTATTGGCTCTCGATGCCAGTTTTCCGACAGCCCAAGCTCATGATTGGCGGTTGCTTCGTCTCGTCGGCGCGGCCCGCATCGCCGCTGAGGGCGGCGGCCGATGCCGTCCGGTCGCCATCATGCAGAGCCGGCAATCACAACGGCGACTTCTTGCCTGCGGTGACGACCTCGCCGTCCTCCTTGGTGAAGCTGCCGATGCCGGCGTTGGGCAGGATCTCCAACACGACCTCGGAAGGCCGGCACAGCCGCGTGCCCTTCGGCGTGACGACAATCGGCCGATTGATTAAGATCGGATGCACCATCATGAAATCGATGATTTCATCATCGCTCCATTTGGGATCGTCGAGGTCCAGTTCCTCGTAAGGCGTACCCTTTTTGCGCAAGAGATCGCGCGGCTGCGAACCCATCGCCCTAATGAGCGCCACGAGCGTAGAGCGACTGGGGGGCGTCTTCAGATACTCGATAACCTCCGGATCCTCGCCACTCTGCCGGATCATGGCGAGGGTATTGCGCGAGGTGCCGCAGGCCGGATTGTGATAAATTGTTATGCTCATGTCGCCTCTCCTGGTCGAGGAGGCGCATTAAGCGCGGCGCGGGGCACCTCCGCAATGGCGGCCTGATGCCTCGCTACTGAAATCCACCCCGCGCGTCCCTATCTAGCTTTCAGTATTGCGCACCGTCAGCGGGCGGCGTGTTTTGGATCGACAGTTGGAGGCAATGAGCATGTATCGCGTAATTCTTGCAGCCGCGACTGCGGCAGTCCTTTCGGTATCAGCGCCGACGCTGGCGTCAGCCGACACCTACTGGGACGTCGAGGCAGCGCGGGCCAATGCGCGTGCCGGCGGCCCGACCAACGCACGCGATGCAGAACTGCTCGAGCGCTATGGCTGCCTCAGCGGTACGCGCAGCCGCTTCTGTGAGCGTCAGGCAGCCGGAGAGCGCCGCTATTATTACCGCTCCTCGCGTCGCCACGCACGCTAGCCCGCCGGGTACTCGATAGGCCACACCTATCGGTTCATCGTCCGTATAACGCTCACGCAGCTTTGAGCTTATGAAGCGCCGCGACCGATAGCTGGCGTGCTAGGAGTGGCGCCCGCAATATCGAGAGTCGCAATGGACGCCCCCCATCCCAAATCGCCCGGGCTCGCCGCCGGTGTAACCGAGCCAATGATCCGCGATCTCGTGCACACCTTCTACGCGAAGGCGCGCCTCGACCCGCTGCTCGGCCCCATCTTTAATGCGAAGGTCCACGACTGGGACACGCACCTTGCGACGCTGTGCAGGTTCTGGTCGTCGGTGACGCTGCTCACGGGCACCTATAAGGGGCGCCCCATGGTCGCGCACGCGGCATTGCCCGAAATCGATGATCCCCATTTTGCGCGATGGCTCACTCTCTTCGAAGAGACGGCCATCGCCATCTGTCCACCCGCAGCCGCCCATCTTTTCATCGACCGCTCGCAGCGTATTGCCTACTCGCTGAAGCAGGGCATCGACATTCAACGCGGCCGCGGTCCTGCATCAGGATTGGGGACGCCCTAGCCGGAGCTGTAAAAGCCGCCCGACAAACAATAAGAACAAGTGGAGCAACCCCATGGCCCTCACGACACGTCTCACCGAAGCCTTCGCCCTCCGCTATCCGATCATCTCCGCCCCGATGGCCTTCGCCGCTGGCGGCAAGCTGGCGGCAGCCGTATCGAGCGCCGGAGCGCTCGGTCTCATCGGCGGCGGCTACGGCCAGGAGGATTGGCTCCGCGACGAGCTTGCCAGCACCGGCGATGTTCCCGTCGGCTGCGGCTTCATCACCTGGTCTCTCAAGAAGCAGCCCCATCTGCTCGATCTGCTGCTCGCCAGCGCTCCCCGTGCCATATGCCTTTCGTTCGGCGACCCCGCCCCCTTTGCAGCGCGGATCAAAGAGCGCGGCGTACCGCTCATCTGCCAGGTTCAGACGCGCCGTGACGGCGAGCGCGCCATCGATTGCGGCGCCGATGTCATCGTAGCCCAGGGCTCGGAAGCCGGGGGGCATGGCGAGCTCCGCGCCACGATGACGCTCGTTCCTGAAATGGCCGATCTCATCGCCGCCAAGGCTCCGGCGACGTTGCTTTGCGCCGCCGGTGGTATTGCCGACGGGCGTGGACTTGCGGCGGCGCTGATGCTCGGCGCAGACGGTGCTCTCGTCGGCACCCGGCTCTGGGCCTCGAGCGAGGCGAACGTCTCGCTGCGCATGCACGCCGCCGCACTGGCCGCCACGGGCGACGAGACCATTCGCTCGCAGGTCATGGATCTGGCACGCAAGCTCGACTGGCCGCAGCGCTACACGGCGCGCGTCTTACGCAATGCATTCATCGGCCGCTGGCACGGGCGCGAGGCAGCCCTCGCCGAGGTGGCGGACGATGAGGCGGCAAAGTATCGCCAGGCCTGGGCGGAAGGCGATCCGGACGCCAGCAACACGTTTGTTGGCGAAGCAGTCGGGCTGATCCAGGACATCGAGCCGGTTGCGACGATCCTGCAGCGCATGGCGGTTGACGCGGAAGCGCGGCTTACCAGCGGCGCGCGTTGCGTCTCACCTGCGACGTGAACTTGCCCGACATCGCAGCCGAGCGAACTTATGCATTTGGCATGTCCGCTGCGCAGAATACTCACACAAGCTCAATGTTGCCCCTGGCAATTTAGCGCCTCCTAACAAATATCACTGTAGACTGATCGATCTTTCGGGGCTTGCGTCGAATAGCGACGCGGCGTTACGCTATTTTTATTGCCGGTTGTCGCGTCATGGAAAAATTACTGACGACAATCCTATCCGGACTTGTGCAGCGGGGGACACTCACCGTCATCTCCGCAAGTGGGCGCGAGTACACATTCGGAGACGGCACTGGCGAAGAGGTGATCGTCCGCTTCCTGGATCGCGGAGCCGAGCGCGCTCTCGTTTTCAATCCCGAGCTACGCCTCGGCGAGATATTCACGGACGGCCGCCTCGTCGTAGAGCGCGGCAATATCTACGACTTTCTGTCCCTTCTGCTGCGCGACAGCCAGACCGAGCAGCGCTCGCTTCCGGCGCGGTTTCTCGGCAAGCTGCGCTTCCTCACGCGCCGCACCGTCAGTCGTAACAATCCCTGGCGCGCCCGGCGCAACGTCGCGCACCACTACGACCTGGATTATCGTCTCTACGAGCTCTTCCTCGATCCCGATCGCCAGTACAGCTGCGCTTACTTCGAGCGCCCCGACTGCACGCTCGAGGAGGCGCAGATCGCCAAGAAGCGTCTGGTCACCGCAAAGCTTCTCGTCGAGCCCGACAGCCGCGTGCTCGACATCGGTTGCGGATGGGGCGGCCTCGGGCTCTATATCAAGCAAATTGGCGGCGCCCGTCAGGTGCAGGGCATCACGCTTTCGACCGAGCAACTTCAGGTCGCTCGCGAGCGCGCCGAGAAGGCCGGCGTCGCCGACACCGTGCGATTCATGCTGCAGGACTATCGCGAGGTCGAGGGCAGCTTCGATCGTATCGTCTCGGTCGGCATGTTCGAGCACGTTGGTCCGCGCTTCTACGGGACCTACTTCAACAAGTGCCGTCAGCTTTTGAAGCCCGACGGCGTCATGCTCATGCACACCATTGGCCACATGGACGGCCCTTGGTATCCGAACCCGTGGATCGACAAATACATCTTCCCAGGCGGCCAGCTTCCCGCCCTGTCGGAAATCATTCCCGCCATCGAGCGCGCCGGGCTGATCGTCACTGACGTCGAATGCCTGCGCATGCACTACGCCGAAACGCTGCTCAACTGGCGACGTCGCTTCATGGCGCAGCGTGACAAGGCAATGGCCCTTTACGACGAGCGCTTCTGCCGGATGTGGGAATTCTATCTCGCCTGCTGCGAGGCAGCATTCCGTTATCAGAACGTCGCCGTGTTCCAGGTCCAGTGCGCGCGCAGTGCTTACGCTGTGCCTTTGACCCGCTCCTATATCGCCGAGCGCTTCGAGGACCTGCGCATGCGCGAGAAGGAAATTCAGGCCGCGGCGCCGGAGCCTGCCTCCAGCGATCCGGTTCCATTGCGCAAACAGCGTCAGTGACGCACTTTTTCTCGTAATGACCGCTGGTTACCCTGCACGCCTCGGCTTGGAATAGCTGTGGTGGTTGTCTATAGTCCCTGTGGTGGTGAGGGACTGCGCGGCTGTGCACCAGCCGCCGCAGTGTGCGTCGTGAGCGCGCAATTTTAGGCGGACAAGGGGGCCTCGGCAGAGTTGTGTCGATTGCGCCGAACGCGAAGTGCACGGTTCGCATGAGATGCCATCCGGCCAGGTGGCTATGGGGGCTCATCCTCGTAGCTATGCTGAGCTGGCTGGCCGTCCACGCTGAAGTGGCCTCCATTCAAAACGATCTCGACCGCCGCAGCGCCGCAGCACTAGCCGCAGCGGGCCACGATTGGGCGTCTATCGTCTTTGATGGCCGTGACGGGCTGCTCGTCGGGCAACCGGCCAGCGCACGCCAGCGCGAGGCGGCGGCGGATCTCGTTCGCGGCATATGGGGCGTGCGCGTCGTACGCACGCTCGGGTCGGGCCCAACCACCCTCATCGCCGATCTGCCCATAGAGCCGGTGCGCGATGCCGCTGCATCGCTCCATGCGCCAACCGACGTAACGCCGGACATCCTGGCCGATGCGGAGCCTTCAGCAATTGCCCAGCCGGTAAACGTCGCCACCACTGTCGCGGCGCTGAGCCTTAAGGCGCACGAGGCGGATGCTGCGACTGCGGCCACTGCTGCCCAGGTCGCAGACGCGCCCACTGCGGTTCGCCTTGCCAATCCGCAGCACACAACCCTCGCCGCCAGGGAGCAGGCTGCAGCATCTGAGGCAATGACCGCCGTGGGCACATCCACCGGGGGCGCGGAGCAGCCGGCCGACATCCCGCACGCCGCGGCGCCTCCAGTCCCCCCCGAAGCGGCAAAAGCAGAAGTACCTCCGGCGCCGCATGCTCCGAGCGCGGTGCAGCCGGTTCCCGCCCCTGCGAGGTTGGCAGACGTGGCGACTGCAGACGCCGTACCATCTCCCAAGTCCGTGCCAGCTGCTGTGAACGGGAGCGCAGCTGCGGCCGAGGTCGCGAAGAAGCCGACAGTCGCCTCGGCGCCGCCGGCCGGCCCGGCCGCGTCCCCGGCGACCGATACGCACGGCGCCGCGCCTCCCGTCGAAAGGTCGATGTCCGGCCCGCCGGCCATCGCCACGGGCGCCCCGCAGACATCGACCACGCCGACGCCTCCGGCCGCAAAAGCCACGGGCGATGCGACCCCAGCCGATGCGGTGCCGCTGCCCGAGCCGCGTCCGCGGCGCTTTGAGACTGCTGCGTTGCCGCCAGGCAACATTCCTCCGACCACGGCTTGCTTGGATGACGTACGGGGGGCCGCGCGGCGCGTGGAAGTCCACTTCGGGCATGACGTCGCGCGGCTCGACAAGCATGGAAAAGCGCTGATCGACGGGCTTGTTTCGACGCTCAATGCCTGTCCAGGCGCTGTGCTGAATATTGCCGGCCATGCGGACGCCAGCGGCCGGTCGAGCTACAATCGGGCGCTGTCCCAGCGACGGGCTCGTGGCGTTGCAGCGTATATCGCCGAGAAGGGCATTGACGCGGGCCGCCTCCTCGCCATTGGGTACGGCGACGGCCGGCCCTTAGCCCCCAACAATACCCGGGCGAACCGGGCCAGGAACCGTCGCATCGAGCTTACGGTCTCGGCGCTCTCTGCGCCGCTACCGCCTATGCCCGTACGAAAGCAGGGGACGCGCAATGGACTATCTCATCGCTAATCTCGCTTGGTACGCCGCGGCGGCCTTTATGGTCGGATTTGTCGTGGCGTGGATATCGTGTGCCAAGGTCGAAGACTGACGCGCGGGCTAACGTGCGCATTTGAATTGTGGGGAGTGAGATTATGAGCGAGCTGCTTTGGCAGGCGACGCTGCTGCTTTTTGGGGCATTCTTCTTTGGTGCTGTCGTGGCCTGCAGCCTGAAGCGCCGTTTCTACTATGGCCGCTCCAGCAAGACGTCGGACGTCGCGATCAGCGGCATCCCGTATGCCCCCGCTCCTGGCGAGCCGAAAGTTGAGGTCGCGCCGCGCGGTGAGGCTGAAGGCGAGCGCTTCAACCGCGCCATTAGTGGTCAGACCGCAGCTCCGGCCGCTCCCATCGCGGCTGCGCCGCCCAAACCCGCCCCCGCGCCGACGCCCGCTTCTGCGCCTGCAAGCGCCTCTCCACCAGTTGCCGCACCGGCTCCGATCCCCGCTCCCGCTCCTGTGGTCGCAGCAGTAGTGCCACCGGTCGCAAAGCCCGTGTCGGCGATCTCCGTTGCTTCCGGCTCCGGCGCCCCGCTGAAACCGCAGGAAGGCGGCGCCGCTCCGAGCGATGATCTGACGCGCATTCGCGGCATCGACACCATCATCCAGAAGCAGCTCAAGGACGCCGGCATCCGCCACTTCACTGAGCTCGCCGCGCTGACAGCGGCCGACATCAAAGGCCTCGGCGAAAGCCTTGGGCTCAAGGGTCGCATCGAGCAGGAGAACTGGGTCGGGCAGGCGCACATTCTGGCGACGGGTGGCGAGACTTATTACTCACGGCGAGTCGATCGCGGCATGCCCGTGCCGATCTTCATCGAACCGGCGGTACGCGTGGCCGCCGAGCCCGCACCGCAGCCCGCGGCGGCGATATCGAAGCTTCCGCTGCCCGCCGCATCAAGCGGTCCCGGCAATGACCTGACACGGGTGCGCGGCATCGATAGCGCAATCCAGGTGAAGCTGAATGGTTTCGGGGTTCGCCGTTTTGAGGAGCTTGCGGCGCTGACAGCGGCAGACGTCAAGTCACTGAACGATGCGCTCGGTCTCAACGGCCGCATGGATCAGGAAAATTGGGTCGGACAAGCGCACATCCTGGCGACAGGCGGCGAGACTTATTATTCGCGTCGCCGCGATCGCACGGCAGCGGCGCCCGCAGCGCCGATCGCCACGCCTGCAGCACCCGTTGCCGCGGCGCCGTTGGCCATGCCTGCTGCACCGGCTCCGGTGGAGCTACAGGCATCTGCACCTGCGGCTGCCTCGCCGTCGGCCGACCTCGCGCCGCTGCGCTCCGTTCGCTCCGAGGCTCTGGTCGGGACCGAGGCGGCACGCATGTCGCGCCCCGCGCGCGACAACGACGATCTCAAACGCATCCGGGGGATTGGCGTACTTATCGAAAAGAAGCTCAATTCTCTCGGGATTGTGCACTACGAGCAGGTTGCCAACTGGACCGGCGCCGACATCGAGCGCATCAGCAACATTCTCGACTTCAAGGGTCGCATCGAGCGCGAGGCTTGGATCGAGCAGGCGCGCATCCTCGCGACCGGCGGTCAAACTGAGTTTTCCCGGCGCAGCGAAGCGTAAGGGAGACGCGGCGGCAGCGGCAGCGCTTGCGGCGCTGGCGCTGGGCGTGGTCTGTTTGCTGTCCACCAGTAACCTGAGCGTCCCAGCCGCGAGGTAATCGATGCCCGCCGACTCGGTCTTTAAGTTCGCCGATGACGAGGAGCGCGATATCTGCGCCGTCCTCCGCGATCCGGCGACCTACGGGGCGGGCGACCAGCCGGTCGAGGTCATCGAGACGCACATCGCGCGCGTCTTTCTCGTGGGCGAAGATGCCTACAAGCTGAGAAAGCGCGTGCACCTGCGCTTTGTCGACTTCTCCACGCTGCATGCCCGGCACGCCGCTGCGGTGCGCGAGATGGAGATCAATCGTCCGCACGCCCCCAACATCTACCAGAGCCTTCTTCCCATCGTCCGCACCGAAGACGGGCGTCTTCAGCTGGACGGACGCGGCGACATCGTCGAATGGGCGGTGCACATGCGCCGTTTCCCGCAGGAAGCCGTTCTCAGTCACCGCGAGGAGGAGGGCCCCCTCTCCGAGGACCTCGCCAAGTCGCTGGCCGACATGATCGCGCGTTATCATCAGGACAGCCCCATCGCGCAGTCCTGTAACGGCGCGCGCATCATGGCCCCGGTTGTTGAGCAGCTGTCGAGCGCACTTGCTTACGGTTTCGCCGACGTCGCCGAGCGTCTCACCGCCGACTTCGAGCGTGTCACCGCGCTTTTGACCGATCGCGGCAACGCCGGGTGCGTGCGCCGCTGCCATGGCGACCTGCATCTGGGGAACATCGTCCTCATCGACGACACGCCGGTCCCGTTCGACGCTCTGGAGTTCAGCGAGGCGCTGGCAACCATCGACGTGCTTTACGATCTGGCCTTCCTGCTGATGGATCTGGATGCACGCAACGATCGCAATGCAGCCAACGCGGTGTTCAACGCTTATGTCGCCTTCGAACCCATCGGCGGCGAGATCGAGGGGCTGGCCTGCCTGCCGCTGTTCCTCGCCTGCCGCGCCGGTGTGCGCGCGGTCGTCGCCATGGCGCGTATCGAGCAGCTTGAACCGGAAGCGCAGGACGAGTTGCGGGAAGAAATTCGCCGTCACGCATTACAAGCCCGAGCCTATCTGGCCCCACCACGGCCGATATTGATCGCCGTCGGCGGCCTCTCCGGCACCGGAAAATCAACACTCGCAGCGATGTTGGCGCCCTTTGTCGGCCCGGCGCCCGGCGCATTCCACGTGCGCAGCGATGTCGAGCGCAAGCGGCTGTTCGGCGTTCCGGAAACTCAGCGCCTCGATCGCCAGCATTACCGCATCGGTACGGCGCATCGCGTCTACAGTATTGTCGAGGACAAGGCCCGCCGCGCCCTTTTGGCCGGACACACCGTGATCGTCGATGCTGTATTCGCCAATCAGGAGGAGCGCGCGACCGCCGAGGCTGTGGCCCAAGAGACGGGGTGCGAGTTCATTGGGCTCTGGCTGACCGCGCCGCCCGAGACGCTGATCGCCCGCGTCGAGAGCCGGCGCGGCGATGCCTCGGACGCAGATCGCCGGGTGGTGCGTGAGCAACTCAGCTACGATCTCGGCGATATAGCCTGGAGGCAAGTCGACGCCTCGGGCACCACCGAGTACAGCCTCGCCGAGGCACTTCGCGTGCTGGGCGAGGCGGGCATCCCCATCAGCGCGTAGTGCAGGCGGGAGCCTTCGCTCACCACCGCCCGTTGATGGCATTGCTGAGACTGAGGGGATCGACATACGGCTTATGCCGCTTGCGCGCATGTCGCTTCTTTGCGGAGCCGGTACCCGCCGGTTGCGTGACGTCTCCGGCGGCTTCATCCGCGGTAGCAACGGGCGTGCTTGCCGTGGCGTGCGTGCCGCCGGCGTGCACGCGCTCCTTCGCCTCAGGCTCCAGGAGTGTCACCTCCGGTTCGCTCTTCTCTTCGAGCGTCGATACCGAAATGGCCGCGTAGAAGGGCAATAACTTCGGCTTCTCCGCTGCTGCAACTTCGCCTTTCTTCGCCCCTGTCCTTCTGGCCTCCGCTGCTGCGCTCTTCGCCTCGAGTTCAGCGGTCAACGCCGGGAGCGGCTCGAAGTTGGACTTCGCGCGCATGTGAACGATCTTGAAGCCCCGCTTCTTCAACTCCGTGAGGATTGTCGGCAGGGCGGCGGCCGTCGATGCCTTGATATCGTGGAACAGGACG
>JBAZYB010000154.1:0-9919 GCA_041659545.1 Hyphomicrobium sp. | reverse complement strand
CGCCGATGGCGATGGTGTTGGTGAGGTTGGCACCGAGCGCCAGGCCGGCTTTCCAAAGCCGCTCGACGTCGCTCATGAAGCCGAAGGTGCGGGCCCGGGAAATCTCGTTGCGGAACGTTCCGGGCGTCATTTCGTAGGCGAGACGCTGCTTACCGATCAGCTGCGTGGGGAACTCGATCTCAACGTCCAGATGGAAACCCGAGTGGGGTACAAGCTCACCCCAGCTTTCGCCTTCCACCACTTTGATCGGCTTGAGAACCTTGATGTAGCGGCGCGGGGCAGACAATTCACGGATGCCGGTCTCGTCGATCAGTTCGACGAAGGGAGCCGAACTCCCGTCCATGATCGGTACTTCTTTGCTGTCGATCTCGATGATGCAGTTGTCGATCGAGAGGCCGCGAAGGGCGGCAAGAAGGTGCTCGACAGTGCCGACAGTGATGCCGGCGTCATTGCCGATGACCGTGCACAGCGTCAGGTTCTTAACGTGCTCGACGCTGGCTGGGATCTCTGCGACCACTCGGCCGCGTTTAGTGACAAGAAAGCGGAGGCCAGTATCAGCTGCTGCCGGATGCAGGATGACCGAAACTGGCGCTCCGCTATGGACCCCCGTCCCTGTCACTTCGATTTCGCGCGCGATGGTTGTTTGTCGCGCACCGATAAATCGATTCGACATTTGCGCCCGTCCCTCGATGTCTCTGGTGAGCACCAGTGTGTCCTGGCGACCACCACCCCCAACAATTGCTCGCGTCCCAAACCGCGATAGTCGTTAACTTGCCGGGGCGTCGTTTAGTGCTGCGCCCTTGGTAGTGCAGGGACTTAGCGAACGCTTGTCGTTAACAATCAAACGATACGCTGAGCCTTGCCGGGGCGCCAAATCACGGTTTCTTACGATGTGTTACCACGATGGTACACGCGCAATTTCGCCATATTTTACGCGGTTTCCGGTCGCGCCGAAGCTACTTACGCTGACGATTAAAGAACTCTGGCAGCGGCCCAGGGGCGCCAGAATCGTCGTCAGAGGGCGAATCACCTTCGGTCCACCAGTCGCCCGGTGTTGCATCTGACACGCGTCGCGGATCGGGTGCCGCGTTGCTGGTGGGCATGTCTTCGTATTCGTCCCTGCGATTGCGCCCCATGATCCGCTGGAGGATTCCGCGGCGCGGCGCCTCCTCTTCGGCAGGAACGGGCGGGGGCGAGGCCGGCGTTGCATAGGCCGCCTTGGCGCGATACTCGCGCTGCGCGACGGGCGGGAACTCCTCCACGTCCGGGATGCGACGCGGCCGACGCATATCGACCGGGGGACCGGGGACGAACTGATCGGGTCCGTGGCCATTGTTCTCGGGGGCCATTGGCCTTTGTCCGGGCTGCTGAGGCGGCCAGGCAAGGTGGGAGAAGCCTTCCTCGATCACGACGTTGCCCGGTGCGCGCCAGGTCTCGCGCGACTGCTGAGGCTGGGGGAATTCTTCCGTCGTGGTGCCAATGGCCTCGCTGAGGCGTCGCTGCACGTCCGCTGAGGGGCGATGCTGAGGCGGCACCGCGTGCTCCATCTGACTTGCGGGATTCTGGGCGCCGAACTGGGGCGAGCCCATCTGCTGGCGCGGGCGCGCAAGTCTCGGGTCGACCGACGGAGGCGGCGGCGCTTCTACCGCACGTCCCATGCCCGAGGCGACGATGGAGACGCGGACGCGATCGCCCAGCGTATCGTCGAACGTTGCACCAACGATGATATTGGCTTCCGGATCAACCTCTTGGCGCACCCGGCTAGCAGCTTCGTCGACCTCGTAAAGGGTCAGGCCGCTGCCGCCGGTAATGGACAGGAGCAACCCCTTGGCACCCTTAAGGGACACGTCATCGAGCAACGGATTGGCAATTGCCTCTTCGGCGGCGATCGAGGCGCGGTTTTCGCCCGAGGCTTCGCCGGTGCCCATGACGGCCGAGCCCATACCGCTCATCACCGTCCGCACGTCGGCGAAGTCGAGGTTGATGAGGCCTTCCTTGATGATCAAATCGACGATGCAGGCAACGCCCGAGTAGAGCACCTGGTCGGCGAGGACGAATGCCTCGGCGAAGGTCGTCTTCTCGTTTGCCACACGAAAAAGGTTCTGATTGGGGATGACGATCAGGGTGTCGACGTAGCGGCGGATTTCGGTGATGCCACCTTCGGCAATGCGCATGCGCCGCGCGCCTTCGAAGTGGAACGGCTTGGTGATGATGCCGACGGTGAGAATCCCGAGTTCCTTTGCGGCTCGGGCGATCACTCCCGCCGCGCCAGTACCGGTGCCACCGCCCATGCCGGCCGCGATGAAAACCATGTGCGAACCAGCGATCTGGGCGCGAATGTCCTCGATTGCCTCTTCGGCAGCAGCCTCGCCGATCTCCGGCTTGGAGCCGGCGCCGAGGCCCTCGGTGAGATTGATACCAAGCTGCAGGTGGTGCTCGGCGCTCGATGCGGCCAGCGCCTGCGCGTCGGTATTGGCGACGACGAATTCGACCCCGGTCAGACCGGAGCTGATCATGTTGTTGATGGCATTGCAGCCGGCACCGCCGACTCCGATCACGGTTATTCGCGGCTTCAAGTCAGCCAGCTTTGGAAGCTGCAGCTTTATGCTCATCGCGCCCGCGCCCCCTGTCGCGCCGTTCAGGCCCTAAGCCTCGGCTTCTCGTTGCGGCCCCGGGCCTCGCGTTACGCGAACCCAGTCCTCAGCCACTCGCCGACGCGCCCGAGATACCCCCCTGCGAGCACTTCGCGGCTCCGGACCGCCGGCACTTCTCCGTTGCCCGATGCTGCGACGGCCAAAAGACCGGCAACCGTCGAAAACGCCGGACTACACACGCTTTGCGGCATCCCCTCGAAGGGTTGCGGCCGCGATACACGCACAGGGCAGCCGAGGGTGTTGGCAGCGAACTCGCCAAGACCAACAAGGCCACTGGCGCCGCCCGTCAGGACCACACGCCCGCCCGAAAAGGCCAAGACACCAGCCTTGTCCAGCCGCTCGCGCACCAAGCCGAGAATACCTGCCACACGCGGCCGAATAATCCCGGCAAGCTGCGCCTTCGTCGCTTGTCCCCGGGCACCTTCCTCCTCGCCCGCAAGGGCAAAGGGGAAGCTTTCGTACTCGTCGGACTGAGCCACGATAGTCGTCCCGTATAGCGTCTTGATTCGCTCAGCCTCCGCAAGTGGTGTCTGCAAGGCTTGGGCGATATCCAGTGTGATGTGGTGCCCCCCAACCGGTACCGTCGCGGCGTGCACGAAGTGACCGTCGACGAACGCCGCTGCCGTGGCCGTTCCACCGCCAATATCGATGCAGACCGTGCCGATGCGGCGCTCCTCCTCGGTCGTGGCGGCGAGGGCGCTGGCATAAGGGGTGGCGATGAGCGCGCGCACTGAGAGATAGCAGCGCTCCACCACCACCATGAGATTGCGCACCGGCGCCTCGTCGGCCGCGACCGTGTGCATATCTGCCGACAGACGTGAAGCAGCCATGCCGCGCGGATCGTGGCCGCCCGGGCTACCGTCGACGCGGAAGCCTACGCGGTTGAGATGTATGAGCATGCGGCCTTCGCGCTCGGCGTAGGCGTGAGCGCCGGCCATCAGCCGGTCGATGTCGTCGGCACGGATGACGCCGCCTGGCACGTCGACGCTGGCGGCAAAGTTCGAGGAGTGCAGCCTGCCGCAAGATACGGCGACGAAGACCTCCTCGAGCGTCAAGTGCGCCATACGCTCGGCCTGGGCCACGGCGCCGCGCACCGTCGCCTCTGCTTCGCCCAGATCGGTGATGACGCCCGCCTTGAGACCGCGCGAGCGCAGGTGCGCAAAGCCCAACACGCGCACACGGCGTGCTTCGCCTGGGCGTTCGGGTGCGTCAAGCGCTGCGATGATGCAGGCGACCTTGCTCGTTCCGATATCGAGCAAGCCCACGATTTCGGTGTTCTTAGCGTCAGCCTTGTCGCGGCTCAGCATGGTGGCTTTCCTCGACTAACTTTGTGTTTGGGCCTGCGCCACACCCTGGGGCGCAGCGCGTAGGATGACTTTGCCGGCGACGCGCAAATCGATCACGACATTGCGCGCCGTGAGGAATTTTCCGAGATCGTCGGGTGCAGAGAGAGCGCTCAGCGCGGCAGCTTCTCGATCAGCGCCGAGTTGCAGGACGACCGCGTCCTTCAGGTGCAATGTCCAGCGGCGGCCGCCGACGCGTTCGGCCATCTCAAAGCGCTCGGCAATGCGCGGGTAGCGGACGATCAGCTCTAAAAGCGCCTGCGCCTGCTCGGGTGCCCCTGCACCCGCGAGCCGCGGAAGCCGCACGTTTGTGCCCGCCTTGAGCGCCGAAAGCACGCGTCCGGAGCTGTCGACGAGATAGTCGCGACCATCATTCGCCCAGACTGCCATCGGGCGCCGCTCTGTAATGCGCACATCGAGGGAGCCGGGATATATGCGGCTGATGCTGGCGGTCTGCACCCACGGCAGGTCCTCGATGCGGGCACGCGCCGCAGTAGCGTCAAAGGTGGCCAGCGACCCCGCATTGGGGAGATCGAGCGCGCCGAAGACGTCGGAGTCGGCGGTGAAGCGTTGTCCAGTCAGTCCAACTTGCTCGATGCGCAGACCGGTCCAGTAGAGGATCTCGCCCATGTCGGGCAGCAGCGTTGCGACAGTCCGGGTGTGCTTCCCGCCATCGGTCAACAGCGAAAAAGCCAGCGCTCCGGAAAGGCCCATGAACAGGGTCAGCCCCAGCTTGCGGCCGATGCTGGCATGGCGCTCGGAGTGACGCCGACGTGGAAGCAAAGTGGCTGAGGGAAGCGGCTCGGGCCGGGAGGATGGAGGCGGATTGGCGATCGTCGAGTGCAGGGTCGCGTTCGGATCCAGCGCTGGTGCTTGTGGCACCCGCTTTCCGATATCAGCCGCGCCCCCTACCTGTTGCAACTCGCGTCCTCGACCAACCACCGCACGAGCTCGCCGAATGACCAGCCCGCATACTGTGCCAGCTCGGGTACCAGCGAAGTCTCGGTCATCCCCGGCTGCGTATTCACCTCGAGGCAGATCAGCTCGCCCACCCCGTCGGCCGTATCGTCGTAACGAAAATCAGCCCGTGCAGCTCCCCGACAGCCCAAGGCGCGGTGCGCCGCCAACGTGTATTTCCGGACCAATTGGTAAACATCCGGTAAAAGTTCGGCCGGCAGGACGTGCTGAGAGCCGCCGGGGGCGTATTTCGACTCGTAGTCGTAGAACTCCAGGCCCTTTAGGGGCTTAATCTCGATCACGTCGGAGACGAAATCGCCGATGACGGCGCAGGTCAGTTCGCGGCCGGCGATGTAGCGCTCCACCATGACGATGTCGTCGGGAGAGCCAAGCTCACCAATCCTGGCCGGGGGTGTATTGGCACCGCGCTCGACGATGATCACGCCGACGCTCGATCCTTCGGCCACGGGCTTGACGACATAGGGCGGGTCCATGGCATGGCGGAGCATCGCTTCGCGGCGCATCAAGACTTCGGCGTCGGCGACCGGAACACCGGCAGGGCGCATGACATCCTTGGCGCGCTCCTTGTGCATGGCGAGCGCGGAGGCAAGCACGCCGGAATGCGTGTAGGGGATGCCGAGGCATTCGAGGACGCCCTGGACGCAACCGTCCTCGCCGAAGCGCCCATGCAGGGCATTGAAGCACACGTCCGGCGACACCTCCTTGAGGCGCAGCGCCAAATCGCGGTCCACGTCGATGGGCGTCACCGTGTAGCCTTCACCCTCGAGTGCCTTGGCACAGGCGGCGCCCGAGCGCAGGCTCACCTCGCGCTCTGCCGACAAGCCGCCCATGAGCACGGCGACGTGGCCATGCGTGCGCTCCGGCGCTTTACCGATCATATGACCTCAGCCTCTGCCAATGCTTCGCCGGTGGGGCAGCCGGGCAGCGGCTGTCCCAGCCTGATGATCTCCCACTGCAACTCGATGCCGGAGCGCGCCTTGACGCGCGCGCGGACAGTCTCGCCGAGGCGCTCGATGTCCTCGGCGGTGGCGCCGGCATCGTTGATGAGGAAGTTGCAGTGCATCTCGGACACCTTAGCGCCGCCGACACGTAATCCGCGGCAGCCAGCCTCGTCGACGAGCTTCCAGGCGCTATGGCCGGGGGGGTTCTTGAAGGTGGAGCCGCCGGTGCGTTCCTTGATCGGCTGGTTTTGCTCGCGGTACTCGGCGACTTCTTCCATCTCTTTGAGGATGGAGGCGGGCTCACCGGGCGTGCCCTGATAGAGCGCTTCGGTGAGAATCCAGTCGGCCGGCAAGGCGCTGTGGCGGTAAGTAAAGCCCATGTCGGCGAGCGACAGCGTGTGGATGTTGCCCTGGCGGTCGACGGCGCGTGCTTCGATGAGCGCGTCCTTCGTCTCGCGGCCGTGGGCACCGGCGTTCATGCGCAAAGCGCCGCCGATCGAGCCGGGGATGCCACGGTAGAATGCAAGGCCGGCGATGCCAGCATCGGCGGCGGCGCGGGCCACCTTCACGTCGGGAACGGCGGTGCCGGCACGGATGCGATGCCCCGGCTCCGGCTTGATGCCGGCAAAGCCCTTTCCGAGGCGGATGACGATGCCGGGTATGCCGCCCTCGCGCACCAGAAGATTGGAGCCGAGGCCGATGACGGTCACGGGGAGATCGGCCGGAATGTTAGCCAGGACATAGGCGAGGTCGGCCTCGTCTGCGGGCGTGCAGAGGATCTGGGCCGGGCCGCCGACGCGAAACCAGGTTATGTCGGAGAGCTTCTGCCCTGCAACGAGGCGGCCACGCAGATCCGGCAATCTCGATTGCAGATCAGCGCTCAAATCGGGGAACGTCAACGTCGCGCCTCCGGGTGCTGATTGTGCTGTCAGTCAAGCGTTGACGCGACGCGGCTCCTCGGCCGCAAGCCAATTCGGCAACCCATGCGCCCACTCCGTCGAGGTACCGGCACCGAGGCAGATCACCATGTCGCCGGGCACGATGTGATGGCGCAGCAGCGGGGCGAGATCGCGTACGCTGTCGACGGCCATTGCCGAGGGGTGGCCGGTGGCGCGGATACCTTCAGCGATATAATGCTGATTCATGCCTTGCACCGGCGCTTCGCCAGCCGAGTAGAGCGGCCCGACGATAACGCTGTCGGCGTCGCGGAAGCAGGCGCAGAACTCGCCGAAGAGATCGGTGACGCGCGAATAGCGATGCGGCTCGAAGACGGCGACGACGCGGCCACGGGTGCGGGCTCGCGCGGCGGCAAGCACGGCGGCGATCTCGGTTGGGTGGTGACCGTAGTCGTCGAAGATGGAGGCGCCATTCCAGGTGCCCGTCAGCTCGAAGCGGCGCTTGACGCCGGTGAAGGTCGACAAAGCGGCGCGGATGGCGCTGTCGGGAATCTCCGCTTCGCTCGCGACGGCAATGGCAGCCAACGTATTCAACGCGTTGTGCTGGCCGGCGACGGGGACTTTCCAGCCGCGGATCTGCCGGTCGCCGCCGCGAACGCGGGGACCGAAGTCGGCATCGATGACAATGCCGTCTGGTTCTTGAGCAAGACCACATAGATAGAGATCGGCGCCGCGCGTGGTGCCGTAAGTGAGCAGGCGGCGACCGTCACGGCGCAGCTCGAGACGCTCGACCATGTCACGCGTCACCGGATGATCGATGCAGGTGACGGCGAGACCGTAGAACGGGATGTTGCGGAAGAAGGCCTCGAACTCGCGATGCATGTTCTCGACCGTCTTGAAGTGATCGAGGTGCTCGGGGTCGATGTTGGTGACAATGCCTATCTGGGTCGGCAGGCGCACGAAGGTGCCGTCGGACTCATCGGCCTCGACAATCATCCAGTCGCCCTTGCCGAGGCGCGCGTTCGTGCCCCAGTCCTGAATAATGCCGCCCGAGATCACCGTGGGGTCAACGCCGGCGGTGGCGAAGATATGCGCGATGAGCGAGGTGGTGGTCGTCTTGCCGTGCGTGCCGGTGACCGACACCGTCGAATAGAGGCGCATCAGCTCGGCGAGGATCTCGGCACGGCGGATGATGGGCAAGCCCTTGGCGCGCGCGGCTTCGAGCTCGGGGTTGCCGGCTTTTACCGCGGTGGAGATAACTACCGAGCGGGCGCCGACAAGGTTGATGGCGTCATGGCCGATGAACACGCGCACGCCCTTGGCGCGCAGGCGGCGGACATTGGCTGAATCCTTCTGATCGCTGCCTTGGACCGAATACCCCTTGGCCAGCAAAATCTCGGCTATGGCACTCATACCGATGCCGCCGATACCGATGATGTGGAAGGTCCCGATTTCCCGGGGCATCTGCATGGTTTGGTCCCTCGTCCCTTTGCCAGCGACCAATGCCGCCACTATCGTGGCTCGCTTATGGCGCTGACGCCTTGGCACCCAAAACGGCCCCCACGGCCTTAGCGCATCGACTCTTCGGCTAGATCGGCAAGACGCCCCACCGCATCCGGCCGTCCAAGTGACTTTGCGGCACTGGCCGCTCCGGCCAACGCCTCAGCATCACCCAACAGGGTTCCGATATCGTTCGCAAGGCGCTGCGCCGATAAATCCTTCTGTTCGATACACCAAGCCGCACCCGATTCGGCAAGTCTCGTAGCGTTTTGAAGCTGATCGTTGTCGAGGGCGTGCGGTAGCGGCACGAGGATCGAGGGGCGGCCGATGACGGTCAACTCGGCGACCGTTGAGGCTCCGGAGCGCGCAATGACGAGATGCGACTTAGCCATCTTTTCGGGCAGATCGGTGAAGAAGTGGGAGACTTCGGCGCTGATGCCGATTTTCCGGTAGGCGGCGGAGACGGCTTCGGCGTCCTCGGCGCGCGCCTGCTGTACGACGTCCAGTCGGTGACGGAGGTCCATAGGCAGCAGCGCCAATGCCGGTGGTACGGCCTCGGAGAAAAAGCGGGCTCCCTGACTGCCACCGAAGACTAGCAGCGACAGCCGGCCGCTCGACTGCGGCCTCCAAAAGGCGCGCTTGGCAGCCTCGATCACCGCCGTGCGCACCGGGTTGCCGGTAAGGCGCGACTTGGAGGCCAGCTCGGGCGTCAGGAACTTCGTTGCCGCAAATGACGTGGCAATTCCGGTGACACCAGCGGCCAGCATGCGATTGGCGCGACCGAGCACGGCGTTCTGCTCGTGGAGCAAGGTCGGGATACCGCGCAGCTGCGCCGCCTTGATGGGCGCAAAGGTCGGATAGCCGCCAAAGCCGATGACGACCCCCGGCTTCAACTTGCCGAGCAGACCGAATGCGGCGACCAATCCGCGCGAGAGCATCCACCCGGTGCGGGCGATGGCGATGGGGGATTTCGAGCCGAGTGTTGCCGACGGCAGTCGATGCACGCTGCGGGCGGGGAAGCCCGTGCCATAGCGGTCGCCGCGCATGTCGGTGGCGAGGTCGACAGGTATGCCGCGCCGCGCCAATTCCTCGGCCAGCGCCTGAGCGGGGAAAAGATGCCCGCCCGTGCCGCCGGCGGCCAAAAGCACTGATGACGTCTTGCTGTTCACTTCTGCACCGGTCCTGTCGCCGAGAGATGCACGACATCGTTGAGCACGGGCGGCTTCTTCACGCGGGCCACGTGCGGGCGATGGCGCGTCAATGCCAGCAGCATGCCGAGTGTGATCGACACGGCGATCATGGAGGAACCTCCGGAGGAAATGAACGGCAGGGTGATGCCTTTAGCGGGCAGCAGGCCGACGTTGACACCCATATTAATCAACGCCTGCAGACCGAACAGTAGCGCCAGCCCCTGGATTGATAGCCGCGTCGCAGCGTCCTTCTCCTGAGCAGCTGCAATGAGTGCGCGCATGACGATGAATGCGAAGAGGCCGAGCAGGACAAGGCAAGCGACCACGCCGTACTCCTCGGCGACGACGGCGAAGATGAAGTCCGTGTGCGCGTCGGGAAGCACCGTCTTGATCGTTCCCTCGCCGGGGCCGCGCCCG
>JBAZYB010000153.1:0-9983 GCA_041659545.1 Hyphomicrobium sp. | reverse complement strand
CTTGCGAGTTCGTGCCGGCTCATCACCGCTATTTCGACAGGTAGACCGTCGTCAGTTTGATGGCGATGTCGGCGAATGCCTCACTGAGGGCGTCACCGTCGTCGGCGTTGTAATACTTGGTGTCATCAGTGGCGCATGTCTTTAGCGTCTGGGCAGCGCTGGAGTAGGCGCCGACCTTAAAGCCGACGGTATAGAGTTCGATGCCCTTCTGCTTCATCGCCCCGCACAGAGCGAGTGCCTGCGTCGTCGAGCAACCGTTGGCGGCATCGGGGCAGTACGAGGTCGAGCCATAGTTGGCCAGGATGCCGTCTGAATCGTACTGCGTGTTGTAGTCGCCGTCGGTCATCAGAATGGCGACTTTCTGCACTCCGTCTTTGGCTGCCGGGTCAGGATAGGGCTTTGCCTGATTGTCGGTGGCCCACAGAGAGTTCCAGTTCGGCGACAGCGTGTACCACGCCCAAGCCGTTCCCAAGTGGCCCGCCGTACCTCCGGAAGCGGAAAGGCTTTCAATCTTTTCGCGCAGCAGGGTGGTGTCGCTGGTGAGTGGCTGCACGTAGGAATCGGAGGGCACAGTGCAGTCGCCCTTCTTGTTGTTCCCCGAGCCGGTGGTCGTGGTGGTGTAGTGGCCCATCACGTAGCGGTTGGATGCAGGCGCATCGTCCGTGTATTTTTGGTTTCCCGTGCGTTCTACGACGCAATCCGACAAATAATAGGTCGTTTTATTGCGCCCGCTGCCCACCGTTCTTTTCGACGGCAGGGACGTGCCGCGTGCCAGATTGCGCGCCGAGGAGGTGGGCAGTCGGATGTCCTCGGAGAACGGCACGATGGCCAGCTTCGTCGTATATTTGCCGCCGCTCTTGTTGGCGGTGGTGACGACGTCGACCAAGAGCTGGGCTGCCTTTTTGAGGTCCTTCAACTTCTGTCCGGCCATTGACCCGGTAACGTCGAGCATCACCGAGATTTCTGTGTCGCCGCCGCTCTTCATGCCGATCTGCGAGCCCATCCCGTCGAACTTCGTCTGGGCGGTGCTGATCAGGGGCAGCTTGTCGATGCTGGCGAACTGAAGGAAAGGGGTCTTGATGAAAGCGTTGCCGGACGCATTCAGCCCCATGCCGTTATCGGCGACCTTGAAGGTCACGGAGTCGTCGATGACAGGAAGTCGCGATTTGACGTTTTGGTTGTAAAAGTTCGTTGCCGCAGCGACGGCAGCCGGCTGGTCGCCGTTCGTCATCTGCAACGCTCTACCCCCGGCCAATACGGCAGCGTCGATCGCCGCCAGCGTCTGGTCACGCGCGTGCAGCCAGCGTCCGATGTCCACAGCGGCGCCGATGGATAGCATCAGCACCACCAGGCAAAGCGCCATGATGATCCCGACGTTGCCTGCGTCCGCGCTGCGGAACCGGCGCAGATTAGGTGACAGCCCCGTCAGGCGCCTCGGAAAACCCATCATCTCCGCCTCTCTGCGAAATGTTCGTTCTTGTTGGCCTCGTTGGCGCGAATATGGATCGGGCAATTATTGAAAGTTATTAAAAGCGCTAAAATTTATTAGTGCTGCTTAAGAAAGTGTAGCTTCGCGCTTTGTTTCGAAGCGTGCGGACTTATGCTTCCATGCACCTCTCGCATTCGGCAGTAATACTTGTGCACATCTCGAGGATGGTTTCCGCGCCTTAACATATAAGGACTTGTTTATATCTTTGTTGCGCGGTGCAGCGCCGGCCGCTAGAAGGGCGCAAGTTGGCGGCATAGGTGCCGCCAGATGCACGGCGCCTCAGGCGTCGACAGCCGCTAGGAGCCACATCCATGGGTAAGCCGACGGACTACGTCGTGAAGGACATCAGCCTCGCCGATTGGGGCCGCAAGGAAATCGCCATCGCCGAGACGGAGATGCCGGGCCTGATGGCAACGCGCGAGGAGTTCGGTGCGTCGAAGCCGCTCAAGGGCGCACGCATCGCCGGCTCGCTGCACATGACCATACAGACCGCGGTTCTCATCGAGACGCTCGTGGCACTGGGCGCCGATGTCCGCTGGGCCTCGTGCAACATCTATTCAACACAGGATCACGCTGCTGCCGCCATCGCCGCGGCCGGTGTTCCCGTGTTCGCCTTCAAGGGCGAGACGCTGACGGAATACTGGGACTTTACACGCCGCATCCTCGAGTGGGGCGACGGCGGCACGCCCAACCTCATCCTTGATGACGGTGGCGATGCTACGCTGTTCGTGCATCTGGGCCTGCGCGCCGAGAAGGGCGACACCGCGTTCCTCGAAAAGGCCGGCTCCGAGGAAGAGACGGTGCTGTTCGCACTCATCAAGAAGACGCTGAATGAAAAGCCGGGCTGGTTCGCCGAGCTGGCCAAGAACCTCAAGGGCGTCTCCGAGGAGACGACGACGGGCGTACATCGCCTGTATGAGATGCAGAAGCGCGGCGAATTGCTGTTCCCGGCCATCAACGTCAACGACTCGGTGACCAAGTCGAAGTTCGACAACCTCTACGGTTGCCGCGAATCACTGGTCGACGGCATCCGGCGCGGCACCGACGTGATGATGGCGGGCAAGGTTGCCATGGTCGCCGGCTTCGGCGACGTCGGCAAGGGCTCGGCCGCTTCGCTGCGCAATGCCGGCTGCCGCGTGCTCGTCTCCGAAATCGATCCGATCTGCGCGCTGCAGGCGGCGATGGAAGGCTACGAAGTGGTGACGATGGAGGATGCGGCCCCGCGCGCCGATATCTTCGTCACCGCTACCGGCAACAAGGACGTCATCAAGGCCGACCACATGCGCGCCATGAAGGATCGGGCCATCGTTGCCAACATCGGCCACTTCGACAATGAGATCGAGGTTGCCGGCCTCAAGAACCTCAAGTGGAACAACATCAAGCCGCAGGTCGACGAGATCGAGTTCGCGGACGGCCACCGCATCATCCTTTTGTCGGAAGGACGGCTTGTGAATCTCGGCAACGCCATGGGGCATCCCTCGTTTGTGATGTCCGCCTCGTTCACGAACCAGACGTTGGCGCAGATGGAACTGTGGGCCAATGCGGGCAAGTACGAGAACAAGGTCTATACGTTGCCCAAGCATCTCGACGAGAAGGTCGCGCGGTTGCATCTCGACAAGATCGGCGTGAAGCTCACCAAGCTGAGCCCCGAGCAGGCGGCGTACATCGGAGTGAAGTCCGAGGGTCCTTATAAGTCGGACCACTACCGCTACTAAGCCGAGCCACCATCCGGCAAAAAGGCGCTCCTCCCGGCCGGGTGGGGCGCCTTTTGCTTTTGCAGCGCAACGAATTTTTCCCTGCGATTGCGTCTTGCGGGCAGCACTCGTCCGGCAAATGCCACCAAGCGGCACGCAGAGGGACGGCACCGCTGGCAACGGCTGTCACAGCTCCGCATAATCACAGTCGATTCGCCTCTTCTCGGGGGCGATGCCGCCAGGCCTTTGTCTGTTTCTCGTTGCGTCTTTGGCCTCGGGTTCCTTTCCCTTCATCTCCGGACCCCGATGCAAGCTGCTGCCACGACGAGACGCTCTAGTGCGAGGCCGCGCGAACTCACCGCGCTGGTCGTGGCTAGTCTTGCCTGCGTGCTCATCCTCGGTGCGGGCGTCCTTTCAGGCGGCGTGCTGCCACTACCGGAAATGGGTGCAAAGCCGCTGGCCACAGCAGGTTTCATCGCCGGCGCCATCCTGCTCATCGGAGCCCTCATCGCGCTCACGGTTGTACGCGCCAAACGAGAAGAGCGCCGTGCCGTTACAGAGGCGAGCGAGCTGAAGCGAAGCCTAGCTGCCGTCGATTCGATCATCCGCTCGGAACCGCAGATCCTGCTCTTCTGGGAGCAAAATCAGCCGCTGCATGTCGCCGCCTTCTCGCTACACGCAATCCCCGGCCTCCCTGACAGCCCGGACAAGTTCCTCCGCTTCGGCCAGTGGCTCGAGCCCACCTCGGCGGGGACCTTGAAGCCGGCCATCGATGCGCTCTTTACCAACGGGCAGCCGTTCAGCCTCATCGTGCGGACCATCAGCGGCGGCCATGTCGAGGCCGAGGGGCGGACCGCGGGCGGACGAGCGGTGTTGCGCTTTCGCGATGTCGCCGGACACCGCGAAGAAGTGGCGCGCATCCTTGCTCAGCACCAGCGTCTGGGACGCGAAGTGCGCGCCAGCCGCGCGCTTCTCGATGCGCTGCCCGTTCCGGTCTGGCTGCGTTCCAAGGATGGGCGCATCACGTGGGTGAACAACGCCTATGCGCGCGCCGTCGAGGCGCCGAGCCGTGCCGACGTTTTGGAGCGGCAGATCGAGCTTCTGGAGCAGCGGCAGCGGCGGGCGGCGGCGCGTGTTCTGGCGCGCGGCGAGAGCTACCGCGGCCGCATTCCGCTCATCGTCGGCAGCGAGCGGCGCACGCACGACGTGATGATGCTGCCCTTCGAGGATGCGACTGCGGCTGCCGCCATCGACGTCATGGCGCTGGAGAAGACCTCCGGTGAGCCGGTCGCGCTTCCCTACGACCGCACGCTGGACCGCGTCGCCACGGCCGTCGCCATCTTTAACGCGCAGCAACAGCTGGTATTCTTCAACGAGGCCTATCGCAAGCTGTGGCAGCTGGATGAGGACTGGCTGAAGACGCGGCCGACCGAGGGCGCCGTACTCGACCGGCTGCGTGAGCTGGGGCGGCTGCCGCAGGTGGTCAACTACGGCGAGTGGAAAGCGAAGTTCCTGTCCGCCTACGGCGAGACATCGGCCGAGGACGACACTTGGCTATTGCCCGACGGGCGCACGCTGCAGGTACTGATCGAGAAGCGCTCCGATGGCGGACTGACCTATCTATTCGTCGACGAGACGGAACGGCTTGCCCTCGAACGCGAATACAATGTGCATATCGGCGTGCAGCGCGAGACACTCGACAGCCTCAAGGAAGGCGTGGCGGTGTTCGGCACCAACGGACGCCTGGAGCTGTTCAACACGGCCTGCGAAGAAATTTGGAACCTTTCCCGGCGGCAGCTTGCAGAAGAACCGCACGTCGATGAATTCATCGCTCTCGCGCAGCCGCTGTATGACGATGCGCAGACATGGGCGCGCCTCAACCGCTCCGTCACGTCATTCTCCGAACAGCGCGACGAATTCGGCGGACAGATGGTGCGAACAGATGGGCGGATCGTCGAATATGCAGCGATGCCCCTGCCTGACGGCGGCACGCTCTTCACCTTTTCCGATGTGACCGACGCGAAGCACTACCAGCGCGCCCTCGAGGAGCGGAACGACGCGCTCGTCGCAGCCGACCGCATCAAGAACGCGTTCATCAGCCATGTGTCCTACAAACTGCGGACGCCACTCACGTCGATCATCGGCTTCAGCGAGATGCTGAGCAATCCGATACTCGGCGAACTCAACCGGAAGCAGCAGGAATATCTCGGTGATATTTCCAACTCGTCGAAAGAGCTGCTGGCCATCATCGACGATATCCTGACGCTGGCGACGATCGATGCCGGCACGATGGAATTGAAGCTGAGCCACGTCGATACACCGGCCGTCATCGATGCGGCGATCCTGGGCGTGCGCGAGGCGGCGCAACGGGCGCGGCTGTCGTTGCACATTGCCGTCGCCGACGACGCCACGCATCTGGTTGCCGATGAGGCGCGCGTCAGGCAGATCCTGTTCAACCTGCTCTCCAACGCGGTCGGCTTCTCCAAGCCGGGCTCGAAGGTTTCCATCACCTGCCGTCGCGATGGCGACATGATCGTATTCACCGTCGAGGACGAGGGGGTCGGCATCCCCAAGGGCGAGCAGGACAAGGCATTCGACCGCTTCGAAAGCCGCAGCCTCGGCTCCGGCCACCGCGGCGCCGGACTCGGGCTCTCCATCGTCAAAAGCCTGGTGGGGCTGCACGGCGGCACCGTCGCCCTGGAATCGGAGCCTGGGCACGGCACGCGCGTCACTGTGCGCCTTCCCGCCGAGGGCCAGCCTGCTAAAGCAGCGCTGCCTGCGTTGCCCCAAGAAGGCCCTGAGGGTCCGCTATCGGCCAAGGGCAGCCACGCCTAAAGTGAACCGTATATGCCCGTCTCCCACGTCATCGAGAGTGTCGACGAGCCCGAACTCCACCGCCTCGGCGGGGAGCTGGCATTTATTGCTCGGCGCGGCGACTTCATCGCCCTCAGCGGCGAACTAGGGGCCGGCAAGACGACCCTCGCGCGGGCGCTCATTCACGCCCTGATGGGCGACGAAGGCGAGGAGATCCCCAGCCCCACTTTCACGCTCGTGCAGAGCTACGCCACGCCGCGCATGCCGGTGGCCCACTTCGACCTCTACCGCCTCAACACTCCCGATGAGCTGGAAGAGCTGGGGCTCGACCCGGCTCTGAGGAACGGGATCGCCCTTGTCGAATGGCCGGAGCGGGCCAGCGAACGGCTCCCCAAGGACCGGCTCGACCTGCGCATCGACGACGATAACGCGGGCGCAACGCGCCGCATCACGCTGACCGGCCACGGAGACTGGGCGGCGCGTCTCGATCGCTTCATGGCCATGCGCGCGCTGATCCGCAATGGTAACGGCCATGGCAACGGAAACGGGGGCGCCAACGGCGGCGGGGACTGCGAGCTGCGCTATCTGCAGGGCGATGCTTCCGTGCGCCGCTACGGCCGTGTTCTGCGCCGCGATGCGCCGGGTGCCATCCTCATGGACTGGCCGCGCCAGCCGGACGGCCCACCAATCCGCAACGGGCTTCCGTACAGCCGCCTTGCACACCTCGCCGAGGACGTGCGCCCATTCGTTGCGGTCGCCAAGGCACTCGACGACGCTGGCCTGACGGTACCGCGCATCCACGCTCAGGATCTCGACAACGGGTTTTTGTTGCTCGACGACCTCGGCGACCGGGTATTCGGCCGCGAGATCGCAAGCGGCACCACCGACCAAGCAACGCTGTGGCGCGCGGCGACGGACGCACTCGTCGCGCTCTCACATGCGCCGGCACCGCAGACGCTCCCCGTCAACGGCGACGGGAAGCATGCCGTTTCGGCCTATGACGGCGATGCCATGGCGATCGAGACGGAGCTGATCGTCGACTGGTATTGGCCGGCGGTGCGCAGTACGCCGCTGCCCAAGGCGGAGCGCGATGAATTCACGGGTTTATGGTCGGCCGTGTTCACCGAGCTGGCCAAAATGCCACCTGCGTGGGTGTTGCGCGACTACCACTCGCCCAATCTTCTCTGGCTTCCGGAGCGGGAAGGGATTGCGCGCGTCGGGGTGATCGACTTTCAGGATGCCATGCGCGGTCCTGCCGCCTACGACCTGGTCTCTCTGCTACAGGATGCGCGTGTCGATGTTGCGCCTGAGCTCGAAGTCTCGCTGTTCGATCACTACTGCGCCGGCGCCGCGGCGCGCCCGGGATTCGACCGCGATGCATTCGCGTTCGCCTATGCGGCGCTTGGCGCCCAGCGCAACACCAAGATCGTCGGCATCTTCGCGCGGCTCGCCAAACGCGACGGCAAGCCTCAATACCTGCAGCACATTCCGCGTTTGTGGCGCTACCTGGAGCGCGACCTGGCGCACCCTCGTCTCGGCGCGCTCAAAGCCTGGTACGACCGCCACTTTCCGGCCGACACCCCAACAATTCCCGTTGCCTGAGCACGGAGCTTATCGATGAGTGCCTCCATGGGCTGGCGCCCCGAAGCAGCGATGGTGCTCGCTGGCGGGTACGGCAAGCGGATGATGCCGCTGACCAAAGATATCCCCAAGCCGATGGTGGTGCTGAGAGGTCGCCCGCTGATCGACCATGTGCTCGACCGGATCGCGGCTGCCGGCGTCGAACGCGCCGTCGTCAACGTGCACTACTGCGCCGACAAATTGGAAGCGCATGTGTTGAAGCGTGAGCGGCCGGAAATCGTAATTTCTGATGAGCGTCAACAGCTTCTGGACACCGGCGGGGGAGTCGTCAACGCGCTCGGGCTGATCGGGCAGGAGCCGTTCTTGATTCACAACTCCGACTCGGTGTAGATCGAGGGGGTCGGCTCCAACCTGGAACGGTTGTTCTCTGTTTGGGACCCCGACACCATGGACAGCCTGATGCTGCTCGCGACCGCGGCCACGAGCCTCGGATATGATGGTGCGGGCGACTTCGGCATGGACAAGAACGGGCGCCTCAGCCGGCGCGGTGAACGGCAAATGGTGCCGTTCGTATTCACGGGGGTATCGATCGCACATCCCAGGTTGTTCGAAGGCGCGCCGCAAGGGGTGTATTCGCTCAATCGGCTCTGGGACAAGGCGATCGACAGCGGCCGACTGTTCGGCATCCGTCTCGACGGCGTGTGGATGCACGTTGGAACGCCGGAGGCCCTCGTCGAGGCGGAAAGGTGGATCGAAAGTGAGGACGTCGCCTGACAGCGCTGCGGAGGGCTCGGCCCATGTTTCGGCTCGCGGCGCGCGCGTCTTCACGGTTCCGGCAGGGCGCCCCTTTCTAGCGGCAGTCGCTGCGGCCATCCTCGATGGAAACCTGCCCTCGGGTGGCGGAGTAGCTCCCGATCCGCTCGCACTTCCCGACATAACGCTTCTGCTGCCGACGCGACGCGCAACGCGCGTCATGCAGGAGGCCTTCCTCAACGTCGCTGGCGAAGGCGCGATGACGCTGCCGCAGATCCGGCCCATCTCGGCCGGTGATGAGGATCTGTCGCTGCTTGCCGGCCTGGCGAGCCCCGGCACGCTGGGCAGCGACTCGTTGGATCTGCCGCCGGCGGTCAGCGAGATCGAACGGCGGCTGGTGCTGACCATGCTGGTGCAGCATTGGTCACGCGCCATTCGCAAGGACGACAGCGGCGCAGCGCATCTTGGTGACGATGCGGCAGCGGCGGGCGCCAATACGCCGGCGCAGGCTGCGCATCTGGCGTCGGAGCTGGCGCGGCTCATGGACATGGTCGAGACCGAGAACGTTCCGCTCGACGGCCTAGCCTCGTTGGTGCCGGACGATTATTCCGCGCACTGGCAGGACACGCTGAAGTTCCTGGAGATCATTACTGCGTTCTGGCCGGCGTACCTGGAAGAGAAACGCCTCCTGTCCCCGGCCACGCGGCGCAACCGCGCCATCCTGGCAGAAGCCGAACGGTTGACGAAATCGCCACCTGCGGGGCCGGTGATTGTCGCCGGCGTCACCGGATCGGTGCCGGCAACGGTGGAATTGATGCGCGCCGTCGCCTGCCTGCCGCAAGGAGCGCTGGTGCTCCCGGGTCTCGACCTGCATCTCGACGAGGAAAGCTGGTCGGCGATCGCAGCACATCCCGAGCATCCCCAGTTCGGCTTTTACAAGCTGCTGTCAGAACTCGGGCTGACGCGCGCGGACGTGAACGTGCTGCACGGCGCGGAACTGGCGCCAAAGCAGGTGGCACGCGAAAAGCTGATCGCCGAGACCATGCGGCCGGCGGGCAAGACTGGCCGCTGGCAGCATTACATTCGCGCCACGGACAAGAGCGAGGTGCGCGGCGCGCTCGACGGCATCAGCCTCATCGAGGCGCCGTCGGCGCAGGATGAAGCCGAGGCCGTGGCGCTTATTCTGCGCGAGGCGGCAGAAACACCAGGCCGCACGGCAGCGCTCGTGTCGCCCGACCGGCTCCTTGCGCGCCGGGTCGGTGTACGCCTGGAAGCGTGGGGGATTCGCGTCGATGACTCGGCTGGCCGCCCGTTTGCCAAAACGCCGCCGGGCACGCTTCTCGATCTCGTCATCTCCGCCGTAGCGGAGGACTTTGCGCCTGCCGCCGTGATGGCTCTCCTGAAGCATCCGCTGACACGCGTTGGGCTCGATGCGTTCGCCGTACGCCGCGCCGGCCGGGCGGTGGAAATCGCAGCATTTCGCACGATCTATCTCGGTCGCGGCCTGGATGGCGTTGCAGCGGCACTGGTGCGTGCCGAGGAGGACGTCGCCGAGAAGCGCCGCCGGCAGACGGCTGTGAAGCGGCTGTGGCCCGACGACTGGACGGGCGCGCATGACCTCGTTGCGCGGCTCAGCGCAGCCTATGCCCCGC
>JBAZYB010000152.1:0-10115 GCA_041659545.1 Hyphomicrobium sp. | reverse complement strand
CCTGGCTGGGTGCGGAGCAGCAGACGGTGTGGGCATGGTCTGAAGCGCGGCGGGGCTGGGTGGTGGCAGAGGTGGAGTCTGACTGGCTGGCCCAGGAGCTGCGCAGGCTGTGGGCGGCGCGGGATGCGGCATTTACTTTTGAAGGGAAAGCAACATGAACAATGACCCGCTCGGGCCCAAAGACCCGCAAGAGATCAAGTTGATCAAGTTTCCGTTTGCGCGGGAGCTGAACGGCGCCACGGCGGCGTCGGCCACGGTAACGGCCAGTGTGCACAAGGGCACGGATGCCACGCCCAGCGCAGTGATTTTGGGCAGCCCGACGATTTCTGGCACCGATATTTATGTGCGCATGCAGGCCGGTGTGCCGGATGTGATCTACAAGCTGCGCGTGGTGGTGACCGACAACGCCAACAATGTGCATGTGGCTACCGAGCTGGTGCTGGTGCAAACCCTTTAAGGACTGACCCATGAACTACTTACGCACCCTGGCCGGCACGGCCTTTGCACCGCTGGCCACCAAGTGGGCCGCGCTGTTCCCGTCACAGGGCCGCATGGCGGGTGAGCGGGGCGACCGCCAGCCCAGCGATGCGGCGATGCTGCGGGCCATGAAAAACGCCATGTTTGTGGACCATGAGCGTCGCGCCCTGGTGGAGCTGATGCGCACCATGGACCGCACTGACGGGCGGGTGAAGATGGTGCACGGCCGCACGGCCAGCGATGTGATTCGCGGCGGGCTGGTGATGCAAACCGCCAGCGAGGTGCTGAGTGAGGAGTGGGAACGCTTTGCCGCGCGCCTGCAGCTCAACAACTGGGAGAAGCTGAAAAGCGACACCCGGGGCCTGGTGATTGAGGGCAACCTGCCGCTGCAGCTGGTGCTGGATGATGATGCCAACGTGGTGGCGGCGGTGCGCATGCCCAGCGAGACCATCACGCCCATGGTGGACCTGGGCGGGCGCTTCAAAAACCCGGCCGCTGCCTTTGAGCAGCGCGACGTGATGACCGGCAACACGCTGGCCAGTTTTGCCGCCTGGCAGATGGCACTGGCCCGGCTTGACCCCGACAACTGGGACGACCTGGGCAGCATGGGCCGCCCGATGCTGGACGGCTGCGCCAGCGTGTGGCGCAAGCTGGTGATGACCGAAGAGGACCTGGTGATACGCCGGCGGGTGCGCGCGCCGCTGCGCCTGGCGCACATTTTGGAGGGGGCTGATAAAGACACGTTGGACACCTACCGCCAGAGCACCGAGGGTGAGAAGGGCGAGATCACCACCGACTTTTACCTGAACAAAAAAGGTGACGTCAGGGCCATTCAGGGTGACGCCACGCTGGGCGACATTGGCGACGTGGCGCATTTGCTGAGCACCTTTTTTGCGGGCAGCCCGGCGCCGAAAGCCTTGTTTGGCTACAGCGATGGCACGGCGCGCGATGTGCTGGAGGACATGAAGCGCAGTTATTACGACACCGTGGACGGCCTGCAGGACGCCCAGGGCGGGGTGTATGCGTTTGCGTTTCGCATTCACCTGCTGCTGAAGGGTATTAACCCCGGGCCGGACGAGTTTTACATCCGCTTCAAGACCCGGCGCACCGAGAGCGCCAACCAGGTGGCCGACCTGGCGCTGAAGTGGATGGCGCTGGGCTTGCCTGACGAATGGATTCAAAGCGAGATGGGCCTGGACCCGCAGAAGATCAGGGCCATGAAGCTGAAACAGGCGCAGAGCACCGACCCCTACCCCAACCCCTTGCGCATTGGGGCCGATGGCCAGCCGCAGGGCGATGGCAGCCCGCAGAGAGTGAGCGTGACGCCGGGCAATGCGCGCAAGGGTGAGAGTGGTACACAGGTGAGCTTGCCTGGGAGCAATGGCGGGAAAGGCCGGGCATGAACACCGCCGCCACCCGTGCCGCCATCAAGCGGGCCAGCCAGCAGGCGCGCAACGCCATGCAGGCGCTGGACAAGTCGAACGTGGACGCGCTGATCAAAATCTACAGCGACGCCATGGCCGAGGTGCGCGGGGTGATCCGGGCCAAGGTGGATGCCAATGACCTGGTGCCGGTGAGCCAGCTCAAAGACTTGTTGCGCCAGATTGAGGATGTGATCGACCAGCTGGGCGAGCGCCGCGATGCGCTGCTGACCTTTGGGCTTGAAGCCGCTGCCGAGCTGGGTGTGCGGCCGTACACCATGGGCGGGGTGCTGGCTACCGGGCGCGCCGGGCAAGCCACGCTGACCAGTGTGGCGGCCATGCGCATCAGCACCGACGCCGTGGCTTTTGTGCAGAGCTTTACCGCGGCTGACGGCCTGCGCTTAAGCGATCGGCTGTGGCGGCTGGACCAGGGCGCCAAGGAAGCCCTGACCCGCGCCATAGGCCGGGCCGTGGTGAGCGGGTGGGACGCCTCCAAGGCAGCGGCGCAATTCATGTACAGCGGCCAGCCGGTGCCGGGCGATGTGCGTGCGCGGCTGTATGGCGCCAAGGCCGACGCCCTGGTGCGCCAGGCTGACTTGCTGGTGGGTGATGGTGGCGAGGTGTGGAAGGCGGACCGGGTTTTTCGCACCGAGATCAACCGGGCGCACGGCACGGCCTACATGCAGGGCGCGGAGCAAACGCCGGGGTTTGGGGGGTTTAGGTTTATCCTATCCCCCCGCCATCCTGCGTATGACGTGTGTGACTATTTTGCAGAGCAAAACCTGTACGGATTGGGCCGGGGTGTGTACCCGGATGCCAAAACCTGCCCGTGGCCCGCGCACCCGAACACCTTGAGTTTTGTCGAGATGGTGTTTGCCGACGAGATCACCGATGCCGACCGGGCGGGCAAAGAAACCCCCATGCAAGCCATGGCCCGCCTGCCTGCCGAAGTGCGTGACGGTGTGCTGGGCAAAACCAAGGCCACGTACTTTGATCAGGGCCTGTTGCGATCGGGGGCGTTTCGCAGCCCGTTGCATGCGGTGGAAGCGCGACTAGAAAGAACAAGGGGCGCGTGATGGGGTTTGATGAGTTGCTGGAGCGGTACAAGGACGGCTTTGAGCCTTACCGGGCGTTGATCGTGCTGGACGACAAGGCGCTGCGCCGCTACGTGATGAGCTGGGGGCCGGAGCTGGTGCGCCGCCATGACGATTACCCGCTGGACAACGACATGGCCGCGCTGTGGGCCTGTGTGACCGTGAATTTTCAGGCGCTGGCCGACCTGAGCGGTGACAGCATGCCACAGGTGATGAGCTACTTCACACGAGCGCAGGGGCTGCAACTGATCTACCCTGACGGTACGGTGCCCGCTGCATTGGTGAAACTGCTGCGAAAGAAACTGAACGAGATTTCAGGGGTTTAACCCCGCTTTTCCACCCTGTGTGAGCCCCTATGTGGGGCTCCGAAACCGGGGGAACTTAACATAAGACTTATTCCCGATCCACCACAACAATCGTGGCGTCGGGCACATCTTCCTGCATGGCACCCAGCAGCTCATGCACTTCCTTGACGGTCATGCCTGGTGCAATGCGAATATTCAGCACTTTGCCGCCGTTTGACTGGCCGGCCAACACCAGATCAACTAGTGCCGCCTCGGGCGTGCAGCCCTTGGCGGCTGCCATGTCTTCGACTGCATCCTGCACCATCAGGGGCAGGCTGGCGATGAGGTCGAAGGAGCCTTGGAGGCGG
Source organism: Hyphomicrobium sp. (assembly GCA_041659545.1). Lineage (GTDB taxonomy): Bacteria > Pseudomonadota > Alphaproteobacteria > Rhizobiales > Hyphomicrobiaceae > Hyphomicrobium_A. The sequence goes on along the minus strand of JBAZYB010000152.1, from coordinate 6,471 downwards.
GCGGTCACTTCGGCATTGAAACTGCGGCCAGTGTCAAACGCCGCTTTCGTGACCTGATCCTTCAGGTCTTTTGGGATGCGCAGCGGATACGAGGGGGATTGATGGCGGTCATTCATGCGTGGCATTGTGGATGTATTTTTGTATCTTTTCAAAGAATCTTATTGACATCCACATAGAATGATTCTATATTTCATCCACGTCGATTATGACGGTATTGCAAAGGAACCAAATGGACAAACCAACACCACCCCCGCATTCACTGCGCCTGCCATTGGACTTGAAGAAGTGGCTCAAGCATCAGGCTGTCAACAATGACCGCAGCCTGTCCGCAGAGATAACGGCCAGATTGAAAGACTCCCAACGTCAGCAACAACAGAAAGAGGTCGCCCATGCCGCCTAAGCCCACTAAAAGAAAAACCCCGGCTGCGCAAACAGCCGGGGTTCCGAGTGCCAATCCCACCAAAACAAACGAAAGGACCAACGTCATGAATTCTAAACCCCGCAACAAAACAGCGCTAGTTTTCCAAGAAACCAAGTTTGAGGTTGTCGATTTGGAGGGAGAACCGGGGCTAAGGTCTCCCCAGATTGGGGAGGCCTTAGGGTATGAAAATCCGAGTCAAGCAATAGAAAAGCTGTACAAACGCAACGCTGCTGAGTTCACCGCTGACATGACGCAGTTGATCGATCTGCCAACTGCTGGTGGGATTCAAAAGACCCGCGTTTTCAATCTTCGTGGCGCGCACTTGCTTGGCATGTTGGCCAGCACGGCAAAGGCGATGGATTTCAGACGTTGGGTGTTGGATATTTTGGATGGCCGTGTAGCTCCACAGGAAACTGGGCGCATGACATATCCGCAACGGCTGGCGTATCTGAAAGAACGTCGCGCCTTGGCCCGTGAATTGTCAGTTTGTGCGGAACAAGGCCTGGCCACAGAGCTTTATGAAAACCTGTGGCACGTCAGTCGCCTATTGGGTATCACGCCTTGTGCGCTTGAGCTGCTGGCCCCAGGCTTACGCCAGCAGCGTATTGACGGTGAAGGCGGTGCAGCATGATCACCACCAAGCAAATGAGCACGTTCAATGCCGCTGCTGAAAAGTTTGTTGTGTTGTTCGAGTGTGGCTCCGCCGCGTCCGAAGATGGCAAATTGGCATTCATGAACATGCTGTATGCAGCACCTGAGCGCATTCGCAAAATGTTGCAAATCAGCACTCACCGCGGCGCAACGCTCTTACCAATGGAAGTAACCCGCCCGCCAGAAGGTAAGACGTACTGGGATTGGGTCTATTCACCATCAGACATCCAGCGGCGGCTTCAGACATGCACAACCCAGCCGCAACGTGAAGAAATGGCACTGCTCCTGAAAGACACATGCAAGGCATCCGGGGTCAGTGCCAGCATGTACCCGGTGCCCACGGCTGCCGGGCAAGCTGTTGTGACAAGCGAACGGGAAGACGCGGAAACAAACCGCGAGATTCACATGGCGCAGGCAAGGCTGGCCGTTGATGCGGCAATTGCGCAGTTTGGCGAAGACAGTCAGCAGGCACGCATGGCAATGGCAAAGGCCATCCAGTTCCTGCCAGACGACATCAAGGCCAACCTCGATGCCAAAGCCCGTGAAATGGGCCTGATGCCACCCGCCAGCGGCTACACCACAGACGGCCAGCCGGTGTTCACGGTGGATGCAATCGCCAGCCACTTCGGCATGGACCCCGAAGAGGTGATGCGGGACGTGGGCGAGTTCGGTATGTCGGTGGATGCGGCCAGCGTTCACCGGCCACAGTGAGGCGGCGCATCATGAAAAACCCAACCCAGCGCCAACGCGCCCTTTATTGGCAGGCCATTTGTCTCTTGTTCCCATATGGTGAGCCTGCACTGATCAAGATGCTGTTTGAAATCGCAAAACAGGAAGGCGTTACATCATGAGCGCATCCACAACCAACCCGAACGCCGCGCCCTTGGATGAAGACGACACCGAGGCCGAGTTTGTGCTGATCGACGCTGAATCCGCTTACCACGGTGTCAGCGCCCTGGTTGAAATTCTGGGGGCCTGCAAGCCGGGGCAGCAGATCACGGGCATTTTTGTTCATAGTCTGCTGGTCGATGTGCGCATGCACCTTGAGGCCGTGGTGGGCAGCTTGCGTGTGCCGGTGGTGTCACGTACATTACAAGCCCGCGAATTGCAGTGAAATAATGCAGGTCCAAGAACCTGAAAACCACACCAAAAGCGCCACCTGATCCGTGGCGCTTTTTCTTTTTCAATCTGCCAAAAAGCCCCCTTTTTTTGGCACCCTAAACCTCTGAAACTGTGCCCGACGGAATGGTCCGTTGAGGGGCACTTTTTGAAGCGTTCGATTCTTGCAATTTCGGCACGGCACTTTTGCCTGGCGGCGGGTGACGCACCTGGACGGGTGCGTTTCTTGAGCCAGGCGGTGACGCTTGCCGAGGGTGCCACACAGACGTGGGTAACGCTGACCCGGACGGGCAGTTTTAACGACCCGCGTTATGGCAACTTTGCGATCACGCCCGACATGCTGGGGCAGATGGTGGCCAACTTTGATACACGCGTGCTGGGGCAGGACGTGTTTATTGATGTGAGCCACAAGCCCAGCGACGGTGCCGCTGGCAAGGTGATGAAACTCAGTGTGGAAGGTGGGCGCTTGCGCGCGCTGGTGGAGTGGACGCCGTTTGGCGTGGACGCCATCAAGCAGCGCGGTTTTGCCTACCTGAGCGCCGAGTATCACGAGCAGTGGAAGGACAACGAAAAGCAACAGCCCCACGGCTGCGTTTTGCTTGGCGCTGGCCTGACGGTGCGCCCCGTGATAAGCCGCCTTGACCCGGTGCGACTCTCTGATGACGACCACGCCGCTGGCGACCCTGTGCGCACGGCTATTTCCCCATCCCTTTTTAAAGAACTTACGGAGTTTTCCATGAACAAATTTCTCAAGATGTTGTCTGCCGCTTTGGCTGTGCTGGGGTTCACCGATGTGACGGGCAAGCCGTTTACCGACTTGCTGACGGTGCAACTGGCCGGGCTTGACCCCGTGACTGATGAGGTCAAGTGCCTGGCGATGACGGACGCGGTGAAGGCCACGGCTGATGCCGCCATGGTGCAGATCAGGGCCGCTGGTATTGACCCCAAGCTGTTGACGATTCAACTGGCCGCGCCTGCCGCCCAGCCCATTGACGTGGCGGGCGCGGTGGCAAAGGCCCTGGCCGACCGCGACGCGGCTGCTGCTGCCGCCGTGACCACGCTGGCGGCCAAGCACAAGCTGCTGGCCGACACCATTGCCGAGGGCGACAAGACTTTGACGCCTGAAGGTGTGAAGAAGTTTGCCGAGGACTACGCCCCGCTGATCGACGCCGGTTCGACCGATACCCAAGTAAAGCACCTGGCAAGTTTGGCGGTGGTGCAGGCCAAGGCTTTGAGCGCCGCGCAAAAGCTGACCGGCCTGGGCTACAACCCGGCCAGCGGCCATGTGCACATCAGCGTGGACAGCTCCAACAGCATCAAGAGCCTGCAGGCCACCATTGACACGCGGCTGGGTTTTACCGACACCGACGCGCGCCGCTTTGACCGCACCGGCGGCACGCTGCTGGCTGCCAACAAGGTGTTTGCCGAGAAGGCGCTGGCGCAGTTTGACGCCGAGCACGGCCACAAGCTCGACACCGAGCACAAGGCTTTGGCCGCAGGCACGGGCAGCATCAGTGATGTGGCGGTGCCCACCATTGCCGAGCGCACGGTGCTGCGTGAAGCGCTGTACAACCTGAACAGCCTGAACTTTATGAACGTGGGCACGGCGCCGTTTGCCAATGTGATCACCATCCCCTACAGCTACCGCGACACGTCTGCTGCCGGGGTGAGCGCGCTGCGCCGCTACGAGGCGCAGGCCATTCGCCGCGCCGGTGTGATCCAGACGAGTGAAGAGGCCCGCCCGATTCCGCAAAAGCTGGCTTTTTTGATTAGCTCTGAGCTGCAGTTGCTGATGGGTGCCAGCGTGATCGACTTTGACCCGATCAGCGAGAACATTCGCAACATCATCCGCATCGTGGGTGAGGACACCGAGGCCATCAACATGAACGAGCTGGTGAACGCGGCTGATGAATATGCCGTGACGACCATTACCGACACGCTGACGGCGCAGGTGAACGGCACCAACACGGTGTTTGTGACCACCAAGTTCCCGGTGGTGAAACCCCGCAAGGTGTATGACCTGAAGGGTGCGCAGCAAGGCAGCACGACCAACGCGATTGTGGTGACGCTCAACAGTGTGGTGCGGGCCGAGTATGTGCTGCCCAGCGACGGTTCTGCGCTGGGCGCGGCCACTTACTACGTCATGGACTACAACCTGGGCGAGCTGCGGTTTGTGGATGAGACGGGTGCCGCCGTGGTGCCGACCAGTGCCTGGGTGCTGACTGTGGCCTACAGCTACAGCACCAACCGCGCCACGTTTGACACCGACGCGGTGAGCGGTGAGAGCATTGGCGACCGTTACGACCGCTTGCTGGTGGCCCTTGGCAACCGCAAGGTGGTGGTGGGCACCGACCGCTTTTACAACCCCAACATGGTGCTGATGAGCGACGCCATTGACAACGCGCTGAGCCAGGCCACCAGCTTTACCGCCAACGGCGCGCGCAATGGCAACGGCCTGAACGCCGATGGCACGGTGGGCATTACCAAGGGCATGGGCACCTACAACCCCAAGGCGCCGGGCTTGCAGCTGGCGGACACACGGATCATTGTGGGCGAGCGGGGTAACACCCGTTTCCGCATGGTGAAGCCGTTTGCCATGAACCCGATTGAGCAGGCGCGTGACAGCAATGGCAAGTTCACCGACCAGAAGGAGAGCTTTGGCACCCAGTTTGTGGTGAGCCACACGCCCACGCAGATCAAGGGCGCTTGCAGCTCGATCATCTTGTGGAGCACTGCCGGGCGTGTGGCCCGCGTTGCCTAACTGATAACCCCCCAGTGGCCGTTGTGGCCCGTACCGTAGCCCCCGGCCAGCCAACGCTGGCCGGGTTGGAACAAGGTTAATCAGGAGATGAAGATGGGTAAAAAGTACATTGAAAACGACACCCCCCACGTGATGTATGTGGGCGGCTGCGCCATTGCGCCGGGCGAGGGCCGCGAGGTGTTTGTGCCTGACGCACCGCCCGCTGAGGCTGCTACGGATGAGCCCGCCGAGCCGGACACGGACGGCCCGTTGCGTGAGCTGCTGGCGGGTAATGTGGCTGCGGTGGCTGCGGGGCTGGAAGGCTTGAGCGGTGCCGCGCTGATGCGCCTGCGCGAGCTGGAGGCCGCTGGCCTGAAGCCGCGCAAGGGGGTGCTGGAGGCCCTGGACGCCGCAAGCATGGCCGCTGCCGCCGCCGCGCTGAATTTGAAGTCTGACCCACTGTAAGGAGCTGACCCGATGGCCGGCACGATGTCACTTGACGATTTGGTTCAAGACCTGAAGCGCAGCCTGCATGACAGCGCGGCGGTGTTTGATGACCCGATGGATGGCGACTTTGACCGGTTTTTGCGGCAGGCGCTGCGCGACATGGGCTGGAAGCGCCCGCGCACGCTGGTGGGCACGGTGACGCTGGTGAGCGGGCAGGCCAACTACAGCCTGGCGGCGCTGCCTGACTTTTACAGCTACAAGACGCATTTGTGGGAGCCCACCAGCCGCCTGCAGCCATGGGAGCCGGGCTACCCCGGCGCCGTGCCCAGGGTGAGCGACTACAAGGACGGCAGCGGCAACTGGCTGGCTTTTGAGCCCGCGCCCAGCGCCGCGCACATTGCCCTGCGGGGTAGCGAGTTCACGTTTTATTACTTTGGCCAGCACAGCATTGGCGTGCTGGCTGCCGACACCACCATTGCCGCGCCTGACCGTGGCCTGCTGCTGCTGCGTGCCCAGGCCGAGGCCATGCTGGAGCTGAGCCTGCGCAATGTGAGCAAGCCGGTGCAGTTGCGTGACGGCCTGAGCGGCACACCGCGCAACAGCACGCCGCGTGCCTTGTTCGACGCGCTGCTGGCTGCCTTTGCGGAGGCGCGCTGACCATGGCCACCGTCACCGGCGTGCACCAGGTGGTTTTTGCCCTGCGTGAGCATGGGCAGGACATGGAGCGCGGGGTGCAGGATGAGCTGGCGGTGCTGGCCCAGATGGCGGTGCGCACCATGAAGCGCCTGGCGGCCAAAGGGGCAACGAGTGAGTTGGTGAATTCGATCAAAGTTGACCAGGTGGATGGCAGCACGGTTGAGATTGGCCCACACACCAATTACGCCCAGTATGTGGAAGACGGCGTGAAGCCGGGCGGCAAGGGCTTGCCCCGGTTTTTTGACCCGGCCAGCAAAAGCATTGTGGAGTGGTTGCAGCGCACGGCTTTCAAGGGCCAGCACAAGGGCGGCATGGGCACCCGTGCCCTGCAAAGCCAAGAGACCGAGCTGCGCGACCGCTATGAGGGCCTGGCCTGGCATGTGCGGCACTTTGGTGT
>JBAZYB010000151.1:0-10132 GCA_041659545.1 Hyphomicrobium sp. | reverse complement strand
CACGCTGTCGCCGAACTGGAACTCTCTGTGGGCCACCGACAATCAGGCAAAGCCCTATCCTGACCCGGCAGCCAAAGACGGAGTGCAGAAAGTCGCCATTCTGATGACCGACGGCGAGTACAACACGCAGTACAATTCAGACGGCGTCCTGGCCAACTATGGCTCGACCTCGTACTGCCCCGATGCCGCTAACGGTTGCTCGACGACGCAGGCACTCGCTCTGTGCGCGGCGATGAAGCAGAAGGGCATAGAGGTCTATAGCATCGGCTTCGGCGACGGCATCACGAGCCTCGCCGCCCAGACCCTAAAGCAGTGCTCGACGAAGCCGGACGAAGGCACGCACTACTACAACGCCGACGACGGTGACGCCCTCAGTGAGGCATTCGCCGACATCGCCATCAAACTGACGACGGTCTACCTGTCGAAATAGCGGTGATGAGCCGGCACGAACTCGCAAGGGAGCGCTTCAACGCGCTCCCTTTTTCATGCGTCCTCGATGCAGTCTTCGCCGAAGCCGTCCTCGACGAGGGCAACGAGCGCTTGCAGTGCCTCCGGTCCCTGCGGGCCGGTGGCCGTCATGTGCAGCGTCGAGCCGGGACCGGCGGCCAGCATCATCAGGCCCATGATCGACGTGCCGCCGACTTCATGCCCTTCGCGCGTCACGGTGACGATGGCGTCGAAGCTCTCGGCGCATTTGACGAACTTGGCTGAAGCGCGCGCGTGCAGGCCCTTGCGGTTGCGGATCGTGACCACCGCCTCGGGGCGCGAAGTGTCTTTGAGTTCGGGCATGCCGTCAGACCGAGCCTTCGCCCGACAACTCCTGGCTGGCGACCTTGATGTACTTGCGGCCGGCTTCGCGGGCGCTGGCGACGGCTTCGGCAAGAGGCATTTCACTGCGCACGCTGGCGAGCTTGACCAGGATCGGCAAGTTGATGCCCGCAATAACCTCGACGTTGGCCTCGTCCATCGCCGAGATGGCCAGGTTCGACGGTGTGCCACCGAACATATCGGTGAGCACGATAACGCCCTCACCGGTGTCGGTGCGGTGGATGGCGTCGACGATCTGTCCGCGGCGCACGCCAGCGTCGTCGTCGGGACCGATGGATACGGTCTCAAGCTGCGTCTGTGGTCCCACCACGTGCTCGAGCGCTGAACGAAATTCCAGCGCCAGCCCGCAATGCGTGACGATGACAAGTCCGATCATGAATTAGTGCCGACCTCGTCTTTTGCCCCGCTCCGCGACGAAGCATCTGCATGAGAATTGGGGATCGTTGACTACGGTGTCCCCCCAATAGGCGGGGAGTCATTGGCAGCGCGGCAGAATTTACAAGTGTTCGGCCGCGGCGCAAGTGGATTTGCTGTCATGAATTTTGGCCGCCGCCCTGGGTCTGCGCTGTCTGCATAAGTGCAAGCAGTAGCTTTGACGGGGCCGAGGCCTCAAAAGGGCAGATCCGCAGTACCGGGACGCCGATACCCAATAAATCCCGCCACAGCGGCGGGTCTGGGAGCCTTTCGACGCTTCCGGCAGCAGCAATCTCGGCGATTAGGACCAGATCCGCCGCCCACCGGAAGGGCACCGGGACGATGCCCAACCCCCGGACTTCCAGCTGGCCGAGGAGGGTCTCAGGCGCATTGACGCGCAGCCGGCCCGACACGGCCTCGATGTGCACGCGGTCGTCGGCAATAAGGACCGCCGGCTCGGGGATCAGCTCCGTCGGCGCCAGGGTGAGGCAGCGCAGGGCGAGGTCCGATTTGCCGCTGCCGGAGGGGCCGACAATCAATGCAGCAAGGCCGCCGAGGGCCACGGCAGTCCCGTGATGGGTATCAGCTGCGCCGCCCACCAGATGATCCTCCGCGCTGTCCGGTGGCCGCCATGGGCAGGCGCACGGTGAGCCGCGCCCCGCATGGGTCGGCATCCGCCGGCGCCCCCTTGGGATAGCAATTCTCGGCAAAGATCTGCCCGCCATGCGCCAATACGATCTCGCGCGAGATGCTGAGACCAAGGCCCGAGTTCTTGCCCCGGCTGGTGTCCGTTTCCGGCCGGTCCGAGTAGAACCGATCGAAGATGATCTCCAGCCGATCCGCCGGGATCCCGGGCCCCTGGTCCTCCACGGCAATCTCGATGAACGGCGCCGCCATGCGCACGTGCGTTGTCACAGTGCCGCCCACGGGCGAGAACGAGATGGCATTGTCGATGAGATTGGTCATCACCTGGCCGAGGCGTCCCTCGTCACCCTTGACGAAGAACGCACCGGGGAAGGGCTCCGGCCCGACCGACAGCGCCACTGAACGGCTGTCGTCGCCGATGATGTCGCGGAAGATGCCGACGACGTTGCGCACCATGATCGTCACGTCGATGGGGCGCATCTCCTTGCGGGCGAGTTCGGCGTCGAGCCGCGATGCGTTGGAAACGTCTGTGATCAGCCGGTTGAGCCGTTTCAACTCGCCCTGGATCTGCCCCACGAGGTGCATGCGCTCTTCTTCGGTCTTGGCGTAGCCGAGTGATTCTGCCGTCGAGCGGGCGGCGGTGAGTGGGTTTTTCAACTCGTGTGCCACGTCGGCGGCAAACTTCTCGCTCGCCTCGATGCGCCGGCACAGCGCGCCCGTCATGGCCTGGAAGGCCGCCGCCATCTGCGCCACTTCGTCGGACCGCCCGGCGAACTCGGGAAGCTCCGTTCGCGCGTCGATGTTCTCGCTGACCCGCTCCGCGGCAGCTGAAAGGCGGCGGATCGGTCCGGCGACGGTGCGCGCCAGCAGCAGCGAGGTCACGACCGAGGCGAGCAGGGCAATGGAGGCGAGGATCAAGATGACGATCCGCTCCTCCCTTAGGATCTTGTCGATCTGGCCAGGACGCGTCGACAGCAGCAGAACACCCTGCACCTCGCTGAAGCGGCGAATAGGCAGCGCAAACGAGACGATTTGCTCGCCCTTGCGGTTGAGCAGCAGCATGTTCCGCTCTTCGCCATCGAGTGCGGCCCGCACCTCCTTGTAAGCCATACCGTTTCCGGTGCCGATCTCCTGATAGACGGGGAGCGGCTCGCGGAAGAGATAGCGGGTGAGGCGGGTCCAGACGTTCTGCGTCGGTGGGGCTTCGCGGTCGCTGACGTTCGGCTCGTTACGCGTCGACCAGCGGGCGAGTGTCTGCGCCGTGTCGACGATTAGCGTTCCATCGCGTGCATAGATGCGCGCGCGGGTGTTGGTCGGCTGGATGAGCCGGCGCAGGATCGGCGTCACTTCCTCTGGATGGATCGACAGCTCGAACTCGGCCAGCCCGTCGAAGGCGGGCGTTGTGGTTCGGCCGGCGCTATCGGGAATCGCGTCGGCATCGATGATGATGCGCTCGCGGACCACCTTGGCGTTGGCGGCGATGGCGTCGGCGATAATCTTGCCTTGCGTCTTCAGCGCATCGAGCTTGGCGTCGATCAGCCAGGTGTGGAACCACCCGAGATAGAGGATGCCGCCGACGAGGATGAAGAACCCCATCAGGTTGGAGATGAGGATGCGGCGTAGCAGGCTGGCCGAGAAGAAGCGGACAATGGGCTGACGGGCGAACCACGCCTGCAGCGGGGCAAGCGCCTTAGGGGTTGCCGCGCTCACCGGCTCGACGCGCGCAGCAGCGTTCTGTGCACCCAGTACGATCGCACTCATAGTGCGCCGCATGGCTCCGGCTGTGCGCCGCAGGGATTGTCGCGCGGTAGCGCTGCTGTACGCCATCGACGCGCGCAAGCCTTTCAGGGTGCGGGACGCACCAGTTGCCCAACGCACGGCGCTCTTGGCGGCTACGGCCCGGATGTCGGCCGTAAACCCTTTGATGCCGGCAAAACCGTTCGACAGCTGCTGCCGATCGGATTGCCCGGAATCGAGCGCCATGCCCCCTCCGCTCAGGCTTCCTTGAAGCGGTAGCCTACGCCGTACAGTGTTTCGATGACATCGAAATTGTCGTCGACCTGCTTGAACTTCTTGCGCAACCGCTTGATGTGGCTGTCGATCGTGCGGTCATCGACATAGACCTGATCGTCGTACGCGGCATCCATCAGCGCATCGCGCGTCTTCACGACGCCAGGGCGCTGGGCGAGAGCCTGCAGGATGAGGAACTCCGTGACCGTCAATGTGACGGGCTTGTTGTCCCAATGGCAGTTGTGACGTTCTGGATCGAGCTTCAGCTTGCCGCGCTCGAGCACGCGTGCAGCTTCCGCTTCCGACTGAGCACCGGGCTCCTTTGGCTGGAACCGACGCAGCACGGCCTTGACGCGTTCCACGACGAGGCGCTGCGAGAACGGTTTGGCGACGTAGTCGTCCGCGCCCATCTTGAGGCCGAACAACTCGTCGATTTCCTCGTCCTTGGAAGTCAGGAAGATGACCGGCATGTCCGAACGCTGGCGCACGCGTCGTAACAGTTCCATGCCATCCATGCGTGGCATCTTGATATCGAAGATACCCAGATCGGCTGGATCTTCCGTGAGGGCTTCGAGCGCCGACACGCCGTCGTTGTAAGTGCGCACCTTGTAGCCTTCGGCCTCGAGCGCCATGCGCAGCGAGGTAAGAATGTTGCGCTCGTCGTCGACCAGCGCAATCGTGCTTTTTTCTTTCATCATGTCCCGACCCTGCGGCAGAGCACCACCCCGCCGCGCTTTATGGCTCCAAGGTGTATCAATTGTGGCGAAGCCAATTTCGTGTTTTCTGTCTGAACGTTATCTGAATAGGATAGAACGAGGAAGCGGGGAGGACCGCATGTCTGTTGAAGAGCCTACGAAACCGGCCGCAAATTCGCCTGTTAAGGAAACCGCCGCTCTCGCTCGCACGATGGTGCGGGCATCGCTGAAGGGCGCCCTGGGCACCCTGCTGCAGCCTTCCGGGCATCCTTACGCTTCGCTGCTGTTGACCGCAACAGAGCCCGACGGCACGCCTGTTTTGCTAATTTCTAAACTGGCGCTGCACACCAAAAATCTAACAGTAGATCCACGCGCTACGCTGCTGATCGACGCCACCGGCATGGACGCTGACCCGCTTTCGGGTGCGCGCATTACCCTCATCGGCGAGGCCCGCCCGACCTCAAGTGCGACCGCGCGTCGCCGCTATCTTGCGCGCCATCCCAATGCTGCAGGGTTCGTCGATTTCCCCGATTTCTCATTCTACGCCTTCGATATCGCCAGCGCGCATTACATCGGCGGCTTTGGGCGCATCGTCGATCTGCCGCGCGAGGATTTGCTGACCGACATCCGCGGCGCCGAATCGCTCATCGAGAATGAGCCCGGCATCGTCGAACACATGAACGAAGATCACGCCGACGCGATCGATCTCTACGCAACGCGCCTGCTTGGCGGCGGCCCGGGTGAGTGGCGCATGACCGGCATCGACCCGCAGGGCTGCGATATTGTCTGCGGCGCGCGCGCGCTGCGTCTGCCCTTCGCTTCGCGCGTCACCAGTGGCGATGAAGCGCGCAAGGAGCTGGTGCGGCTCGTTGGCGTCGCCCGCAGCCAAGCTGCTTGATCACGCACGACACCAAGGTCGTGCGCTGCCGCGCGGCACACTCGTAGGCAGGAGCAGCCCGGTATCGCGAGAATCGGCGTCGGTTTCCGGTCGCCGCCATTCTCGCGATAACCGTTGGATTTATGGCGCCGGCGGGGTGGTGGGTGCGGGAGGCGGTGTGGCGGGTGCCATCGCTGGTGCAGGCGTCTCCATAGGCACGACTTGCGGCGGCGTTTGCATCGAATACCAAATAATCCCGAGCACCGCGAGCACGGCCACAGCGATAATAATTGTTCGTTGATCCATCAGTTTATCCTCCGAAAGGGGTGTTTTTTATTTTCCCTATGCAGAGGATCTTACACGTAAACCGCCGAAAGCGCTGCGCCTTCAGTCCGAGGGACCCTATTTGAAATCATCGAGCGTCAGGATCGGCGTCAGCGTGAGGCCCGCGGCGGCGAACGCATCGGCCGCGCCCTCCTGTCGATCGACGATGGTAACGACACCCAGCACCTCTGCGCCCTCGGCGCGCACTGCCTCGGCGGCTTTAATCGACGATCCGCCTGTTGTCGTCACATCCTCCACGATGACGACGCGCTTCCCCTTGAGGCTCTCACCCGCGGGCAGACCTTCGATAAGGCTCTGGGTTCCATGCTCCTTCGCCTGCTTGCGCACGAAGAAGGCGTTGACCGGCGCCCCCGCCGAATGACTGACCGCCGCCACCGCCGAGGCAATGGGTACGGCGCCCATTTCTAGGCCACCGACGAGATCAGTTTGCTTTCCTGAAATCGCCGTAAGGATCAGCGTCGCGATCAGATGGGCGCCTTCGGCATCCAGCATCGTCGGCTTCATGTTGAAATAGTAGGTCGAGGTGCGCCCCGAAGCGAGCTTCACCTCTCGTCCCGATTGGAACGAGCGCGCCTTGATGATGTCGATGAGCCGCGCCTTTTGCGCCGCTTCGTTTCCGCCAGTCGACATTTAGCCGCCTCCACTACTTTCCGCACCCGCTTGCGCAATCGCTTAACTGCGCTATCAGTGTCAAGCCCGCGGTCGGCCGTGGCGATGTTATCCCTCGCTCCAACAGGGCTTGCGAGCGCGCACGAATGAGTCTCCTTCCTTCGACGCTGGAACGGCTGGAGCGCGATAGCGCCCAACTCCTGAACCGTCTTGCGTCCCGGCCACGCCTCGCAGCGGCAACGCTATTTGCGCTTGCGCTATTCACCTATCTGCCGGGCGTTCTCCTGTTGCCGCCCGTCGATCGCACCGAGATCGTCTACGCGCAAACTTCGCGCGACATGCTGCAGCGGCATGACTACGTCGATGCGGTACTCAACGGTGAGCGCTTCGCCTTCCGCCCCATCGGCATCTACTGGCTGCAGATTGGCGCCGGCAAAATCCTCGGCCACAAGGCACAGCAGGTCATCGTCACCTATCGCCTGCCGTCGCTTACCGCCGGCATCCTCGCCGTGCTTGCCCTTTGGTGGCTCACCCGTCCGCTGCTGGGGGAGCGGCGCGCCATCATCGCCGCCGGCCTCTTCGCCGTCTCGCCCATCGTGGCACTGCAGGCGAGCTTGTCCATCCCCGAAGGGCCGCTGCTGTTCGCCATTGTCGTCGCCCAGTGCACGCTGATGCGGCTCTACTGCGCCGTGCCCGGCGATGGCGGCAACGTGCGCTGGCTCGCCTTCGCCTTCTGGGCCGCCCAAGGCGCCAGCATGCTCATCAATGCGCTGGCCGTGCCGATCCTGTCGCTGTCCACCATCGTTGCGCTCTACGTTTTCGACCGCCCCATCGACTGGGTGAAGCGTCTGCAACCGCTATGGGGCATGCCGCTGATGCTGGCCATCGCCGCCCCATGGATCGTCATCCGCGCCCACTTCGACGGCGGCATTCCCTTCTCTGGCGTCTCGTTCGGCGAGCTGATCCGCGCCCTCGGCGGCGCCCAGGACATGAAGTGGAAGGCAGCCCCTCTCACCTTCACGCTGGCGATGCTGCTCGGCTTCCTGCCCGGCGCGCTGCTCATCGTGCCGGCGCTCAAGGGCGCCTGGGACAAGCGTGCCGAGGCGCTGCCGCGTTTTCTCCTCTGCTGGATAGTCGGCTACTGGCTCTACCTCGAGCTGATCGCCTCCAAGCCGGCGCTTTATACCGTCCAGGCCATGTTTCCGGCCATGGCCGCCGCCGTGGCGCTGGCCATCGACAGCGGTGGTCGCCTTGCCGTGCCGCCCTATGCGCTGCGTATGCCGTGGTGGCTGGTCCTGCCGGGAACGATAGCGCTGTTCGTCGGCATCCTCGCCGTGGCCGGTGTTGTCCCGAGCGCGGCGGTGGTTGTCGGTGCGGCGCTCATCGTTCTCATGTTCACCGCGGCGGCAGCCGCCCTCGGCGATGGACGCGCCGCATCTTGGCTCGCCACCAGCATCCTCGGCTTTGCGCTTTTCGTCGCCTTCACGTTCGGCATACTGCTGCCGCACATGAAACTCGGCTGGCCGGCCCCACGCATCGCCGAGGCGATCGCCCCGCTACGTCGCTGCGTCACCGGACCTGTAGGCGTCGCCGGCTTCCGCGAGCCGAGCACCAATTTCGTCCTCGGCAGCGGCAGCGACACCAATGTCGAGACGCTCGCCAGTTGGATGGCCGGCGGCGAGGATGCCGTCGCCGTGGTCGAGGATCGCTGGCAGCCAGACCTCGCCAAGGCCCTGGCCGCCCGCTCCGCAACGGCCCCGCTCCGCCTCGGCTGCGTCGAGGCCTTTAACGTCATGCGCGGCTGCCCGGTGCATTTTTCCATCTACGCCACCGGCTCCGCCAAGCTCGATCCAGGCTGCAAGATCGACCCGCGCTTTACCTGTGAAAAACCAATCCCGAGCCAGACTGACCCTGCCTCGCGCTGCCGCTGACTTGCGCCGGCGGCCGGGACCCCGCACGGAGCACGCCCTGGGGCTTGTCCCGAGGATCACCAGCGCCACATGAACACCCCCCGCGCCGGCGGCCGGCTCCCCGCAAGGGGAGTCGCCGGCACCATAAAAAAAAGCTATGCCGCTACCCAGCCCCACCCCTTAGCCAGAAAGGGCCCTCCCATGGCCGCTACAGAGTTCAACCCCGAGCAGCCCCCCGAGATCATTGCTTCGCAGTGGTTCAACTCCGAGCCGCTCAGCCTCAAGCAGCTCAAGGGCAAGGTCGTCGTCCTCGTCGCCTTCCAGATGCAGTGCCCCGGTTCGCAGCGCCATTCGCTGCCGCAGGCTTCGCGCATCGCCCGCGCCTTCTCGCGCGATGAGGTCGAGGTCATCGGCCTGCACATGGTATTCGAAAACCACAAGGATATGAGCCCGTCGCAGCTCGAGCCCTTCCTCAAGGAGGAGCACATCGAGTTCCCCATCGCCGTCGATCAGCAGGACGCCTCGGGCCTGCCCAAGACGATGGAAACCTACGGCATGCAGGGCACGCCGACGCTGCTCATTTATGATCGGCAGGGCCGCCTGCGCCGCCACTACCTGGGCGCTGTCGACGACGTGCGTCTCGGCGCCGAGATCATGGCGCTGTGCATCGAGGAGAAGAACGCGCCGCGCGAAGCTGCGATCGCCATCGAGCGGCGGTTGCATGCGGCGCTCGTTGATCCGAACGAGCATCACCACCACGAGCACGATCACGAGGGCGGCTGCTGCGGTGGACACGATCATTCCCACGATCACAGCCACGCCCACGATCATGATCACGATCACGAGGGCGGTTGTTGCGGCGGCAAGGGCGAAAAGCACGCCCATGGCCATGAGCACCACGAGCACGCCCACGGCGAAGGCTGCGGCTGCAAGCACTGACGATTTTTACTCCAGCGCCGGCGGCTCCCCGGACGGGAATCGCCGACGTAACACTGCCGCGCCGGCGGCCGGCTCCCCGCAGGGGAGTCGCCGGCGCAATTAAAGACTCCCGCCTTTAATCCGCCCCCCGAATCGCGCCACTGTGGCGCATGCAAGTCGACGGCGGAGCTTCACCATGACCGAACGCGTGGCAGAGAGCGACGAGGCGGCCGAAATCGCGGTCGAGACGGTGCGCGGTCCTGCCAAGATCAGGTCGAGCTTCGACAAGAAGACCATCGCCCTCGTCTACGACTTCGACGGTACGCTCTCGCCGCGTCCGATGCAGGATTACGCCTTCCTGCCGCAGATCGGCATCGATCCCGAGGCGTTCTGGGCCGAATCCAACGAGATCGCCCGCCGCGAAGGCGCCGATGGCCTCATCTCCTACATGCGGCTCATGTACCAGAAGGCGAAAGCCGCCGGCGTGCGCATCGACCGCGCCGACCTCGTCGCCCAGGGCAAGCACGTCGAGCTGTTCCCCGGTGTCGAGGAATGGTTCGACGAGATCGATTCGTACGTGAAGCTTTCGACCGAGATGCACGGCATCACGCTGCGCCACTACGTCGTCTCCGCCGGGCTCACCGAGATCATCGAAGGCACGCGCATCTACAAGCGCTTCCACAACGTCTTCGCGTCCGAATATTGGTTCGACGCCTACGATCTGCCGTACCCCAAGCGCGTCATCACCGACACCGGCAAGACGCAGTACCTTTTCCGCATCAACAAGGGCATTGAGGACCTCGGCCAGGGCATCAACGAGCACATGGACGAGGGCAAGCGCCCCATCCCGTTCTCGAACATGATCTACTTCGGTGACGGCG
>JBAZYB010000150.1:0-10318 GCA_041659545.1 Hyphomicrobium sp. | reverse complement strand
ATCATCGTCCCCGGCTACGGCATGGCCGTCGCTCAGGCACAGCACGCCCTGCGTGAGATGGGCGATCAGCTCAAGAAGGCTGGCGTCGAGGTCAAGTACGCCATCCACCCGGTCGCCGGTCGCATGCCCGGCCACATGAACGT
Organism: Hyphomicrobium sp.; assembly: GCA_041659545.1. GTDB lineage: Bacteria > Pseudomonadota > Alphaproteobacteria > Rhizobiales > Hyphomicrobiaceae > Hyphomicrobium_A. The sequence goes on along the minus strand of JBAZYB010000150.1, from coordinate 10,175 downwards.
CCTGCTCGCCGAGGCCAACGTCCCCTACGACGAAGTCTTCGAGCTGGAAGACATCAACTCGGAGATGCCGCAGGCCGACGTGGTCTACGTCATCGGCGCTAACGACGTCGTCAACCCCGCCGCCGAGACCGACAAGACCTCGCCCATCTACGGCATGCCGGTGCTACAGGCGTGGAAGGCCGGCACGGTTCTCTTCAACAAGCGCTCGCTTGCCTCTGGCTATGCCGGCATCGACAATCCGCTGTTCTACAACGACAACACGGTGATGGTGCTCGGCGACGCCAAGAAGATGACCGAAGAGATCGTCAAGGCCCTCGCACACTAAGCGGCGCGATGGCGCCACGATTAATGCTGACGGCATAGATTTATGGCGCGCCGCCAAGCCCTCACGCGGCCCATAATGCGCCAGTTTTTGGCTTGATCCTCCGTGCACCTCAGACGACATTGGCGCGTCAGCAGTGCACGAACCTGCCGGAGGAGCCGAGGACGTCATGGTGCGCGTCGCATTCACATCTACGCTCCAGCGCCACATCGATTGCCCGCCGACCCAGGTCGAGGCCCGCACCGTTCGCGAGGCACTGGACGCAACTTTTTCCAATAATGCCCGCGCCCGCGCATACGTGCTCGATGACCAATCGGCATTGCGCAAGCACATGCTGATTTTCGTCGACGGCAAGCGCATCGAGGATCGCGTGCATCTTTCCGATAGCGTCCGCGCAGACGGAGAAATCTATATTCTACAGGCGCTATCAGGCGGCTGAGCTGCACGACATTGCACCCTATTTGAGAGGCACCATGTCCGACCGCATCCATGTCGCAACGCGCAAGGGGCTTTTCACGCTGCTGCGTGAAGCGGGGAGGTGGACGATAGGACGAGGCGACTTCCTCGCCGACCATGTATCGATGATGCTCGCCGATCCGCGCGACAACCGCCTCTATGCCGCGCTCGACCATGGCCACTTCGGCGTCAAGCTCCACCGCACCAATGGTGACGGCAGCTGGGAGGAGTGCGCCACTCCCACCTATCCAGAAAAGCCCGAAGGCGAAGACGACAAGGACATGTGGGGTAAACCCCTTCCATGGTCGACCGTGAAGATCTGGGCGCTCGAAGCAGGCGGCGCAGACGAGCCGGGCATGCTCTGGTGCGGCACCATCCCCGGCGGTCTGTTTCGCTCCCACGACAGCGGCTCGAGCTGGGAGCTGGTGCGCTCGCTTTGGGATCACCCCAAGCGCAAGAAGTGGATGGGCGGCGGCGCCGATTTGCCCGGCATTCATTCCATTTGCGTCGATCCCCGCGATGCGCGCCGGGTCCAGCTTGGCGTGTCCTGCGGCGGCGTGTGGACCACCACCGATAGCGGCGCCACGTGGGACTGCTCCGGTGAAGGCATGCGCGCCGCCTTCATGCCACCCGACCAGCAGTACGATCCCGACATTCAGGACCCGCACCGCCTGGTTCAGTGCCGCGAGCGTCCTGACCGACTGTGGGTGCAGCATCACAACGGCATCTTCCGCTCCGACGACGGCGGTGCCCACTGGGAGGAAATCACCCAGGCCGGGCCTTCGGTCTTCGGCTTCGCCGTGGTGGTCCATCCATCCGACCCGGACACGGCATGGTTTATTCCCGCTATCAAGGATGAGAAACGCATTCCGGTAGCCGGCGAGGTCGTCGTCACACGCACGCGCGATGGCGGCCGCAGCTTCGATACGTTGCGCAATGGGTTGCCCCAGCAGCACGCCTACGATCTCGTCTATCGTCACGCTATGGACATCGACGCGTCAGGCAATCGCCTCGCCTTCGGCAGCACCACCGGCAATGTGTGGGTTTCCGAAAACCAGGGCGACGATTGGCAGTGCGTCTCCCAGCATCTCCCGCCGGTCTACGGCGTGCGGTTCGGCTAGCGTGCTTCTGAAAAAGTGGCACCGCGTTCCCCGTAGCTGCCGAAGTGATTTTCAGCTTCGATAGAATGATCGATAGCGAGGTTTCAAAGCTCCGCTTTCGCCGCTATGACCGTGTGACAATCGAAGGTGCAGGACCTTGCTGAGCGTGACCTCTCCGCCGTCCCGACCGCGCCGGCGGGCAGAGTCACAGCCCCCGCGCCCACGATGGCATCGCGCCAAACCGGCGCTTGTGCTGTGCGTCGCGCTGGCAGTGCTGAGCGGGCTCTCCCCGAACCATAGCCGTGCGGCCGAGGGCTTCTTCGACGACAAGCTGCCACCCGCCGTGCGCGACATCTGGCCATCGGTCTATGCCTTCGTGTGCGAGGGACGCAAAGGGCGCTACACCGCCAGCGCCTTCCTGGTGAAGAGATCGGTCCAGGGCAAGCGTGCCGATGCCTATTTCATCACCGCTGGCCATGCCGTCGAAGACTGCCGTCGGCAGCGCAGATATCTCACCGAGGACATCAACCAGCCGCGCTTTGAAGCCGATGGCATCACGCTCGCCGGCCGTCCCCCGCGCCTTGAGAATATCTCCACCGTGTACGTCGACAACGCCTACGACATCGCCGTCATCAAGGCATCCGTACCGGCCTCAGCGCCCACGGGCGTCCCTGCCACCATCGACGGCCGTTGCGATCGCGCGCTGCACCGCCGGATATACGCAATCGGCTTTCCCGGCGTCGGCCAGCGCCGATCGCTGCGTCTTTCGCGCGAGGCGAAACGTTGGAGCCTCGGCGAGTACGTCGGTCTCGGCCGCGCCGAGTTTCGCGGCTCGAACGCCATCTATATTGCCGCGACCGTCGACTCCCTGCCCGGCAGTTCCGGCGGCCCGGTCATCGACGACCGCGGCTCATTGATCGGCGTCATCGCCAAGGGTGCCGCGGCGCCAGAAAATGGCTTTCGCTACGACGTTGACCCCAAGAAAGCCGACGACTGGCAGACGTTCCTCGTCCCGTGTCAGGCAGTGATGCAGATTCTTCAGAAAAGCGGCGTAGCATCGCAAGCTTCACGGCGACCATAGCGAGTATCGTTGAGCGGACTGCTTGAGGGAGCGCCCCAGCGGCACCCTGTCTTGCAATTGCTTCACCAAGGCGACAAGCTACGACCCCGAGCGTCGTCTTCTAGATGGTAGAATTCGTCATGAGCTTATTGCGCACAATCCTGCTGGCCCTCCTCCTCGCGCCCGTAGCTGCGTCGGCAGCCCCCCTCGCCACAGACTCCCCAGTCGATCCCCTGCAGCTGACCGAACCATCCGCTCGCAAAGGCACGCGCAGTTATCGCGCCGGCGAGGCGACAGCAGCGGACGACACCCAGACGAAGACTGACGGCATCAGCGATGCCGAAAAGCTCTCGCAGTGCATGGACACATGGGACACCGGCACGCACATCACCAAGAGCAAATGGCGCGAGATCTGCAAGCGCCAGCTCAAGGACCAGTAAGCGCCGGACGCTGGGCTCAGCGCGCAGCCTTGCTGCCGTTCTTGGGCACTGCCCCGCAGCGCTCCAACGGTGCCGCTGTTGTCGTCCAGCCCTCTTTCACGACCGTAACCACGTAGCGTCGGCATTGCGGTGGCGCTCCGGGCACGAAGTGGATGCGAAACAGCGCCTGTTCGGGGCGGCGCTGCCGCGGCCAAATAAACTCGTCCTCATCACCGGTTTTCGCCATCGCCGTATCGACGGCGTAGCGCGCGTTGCGATAGTCGTTGGCCGACATCCGCGCCAGCAGGACCCGCGACAGCCCGGGGTGCAGCCCAGCGGCCGAGGCGCGTCGCTGATAGGGATCGGCTTGATTGACTTGCGGTGGCGGCAATGGCTGCGGCGGCGCTGATGCGTCTGCTGGCGACAGCGCTTCCGCATCATCGGGGATGGATGCCGTCTCAACCTGTGCGACCGGCTCTTGCCCAGTCTGTCCCGCGATCTGCGCCTCCACGATCGGAGGCGACGGCGCCTCGTGCACGACCGGCCCTGTCGCGTCATTCGTCTCCGACGTCGCTAAGGTAACGCTGGAAACTTCCGACGTCACAACCGTAGTCGGACCACCGCTTGGAAGCGCCCGCAGGGCAGCAGCCCGGTCGCCCAGCCAGGCGACCCAATCCCCACCTGCGTACAATGCCCCTGCTCCCACGAGCAGGAGGGCAAGCAGGAACAAGGCGGCTCCCGACGTGCTGCCGCGCTCGGGCGGAGGACAGATCCGCTCCCCCGCCGCAAGCACATCGACAGTGCGCACGTCTTCGAAATCAATGTTGAACGGCTCGGTGGCGTTGACGCCGAGGCGCCCGCGCCGCGCGGGAACAGACATAACTACCCCCCTGATATCCCACCAAGATCCAGGTCCCGCCAGGGGCATAAGCGAACCCAGAGTTCGTCAAAAAGATGGCCTCGTCGGCCAAGCCACGCCACGCGGGCAATTTGCTTCAATTCTTCCGCGGTCCCTATTCCACTTGTTTAGACGCGCACGAGGACTATCCGGCGCCACCAAAACCGGGCGCCAGAACGGCGCGCAACATGGGAGACCGACCGCGATGAACTGGGATCGTGTTGAAGGTAACTGGAAGCAATTCTCGGGCAAGCTGCGGGAGCAGTGGGGCAAGCTCACCGATGATGACCTCGCTCAGGTCAACGGCAACCGCGAGCAGCTCGAAGGGCTGATTCAAACGCGCTACGGCTTTGCCAAGGACCAAGTGAAGAAGGCCGTCGACAACTGGCTGAAGACTCACTGAAGCCTCTTCCAAAAGGGAAATGGCGCGGCCCTCGAAGCCGCGCCATTTTTTGTGCGCCGACAGCAACAGCGACTCTAGGCCAGTGCAATCAAGCGCATCACCGCCAGATCGTTCAAGCACGACAACATCGTGAAAATACGCCGATCGTCCGATGGCTGCTCGTAGACTTCAACATAGAGCGCCTGCAGCCACTGCCCGACTTCGCCAACACTCAACGTGTCGCGATCTTCGATCCCATGCACCAGCAGCCACATGGGCGGCGGCGTGCCGGCTTTCTCCATCGGCAGAATATAGCTCAGCCCCTCGATCCGCCGGCAACCCAGTCGGCCATAGAAGCGCAACCGGCGCGAGGCGACGTCGGCAGGCGCATTCCCATCCGGCTGATCGACCTCTAGCACGCATGGCGCGCCAGCGACGATGCCGGCCGCAAGTCGCTTTGCTGCCTGAAAGGTGCGCTCGCCTAGCCCCTGCGAGCGCCGGCCCGGATCGACGGCCATGTACTCCAGCAACCAGAATGAGCCGCACGCGGGAAAATAGACAATGGCGAAGGCGATGACGCTCTGTCCGTCACGCGCGACGAGCATTTTGTAACGGGGATTGTGCAGCATCGCCGCGAGTTCATCGGCGCTCTTCTGCTCACTGGCCTCGATCGCACCCTGATAGAGTGTCAGCAACTGCGCAAAGCCATCCGCGTCTTTGCAATTGAGGAGACCGTATTCCGCGCCCGTCGTCACCAAAAGCATCCCACCTGATCCCAACGGCCACAACGCCTGCGGAGAGGCGAAAATCCCAGTTGCTATAGGAGCGGGCGCCAATACTTTGGCGGCCAACTCGAACAAGACAGAGGCAAGCACCATGCGCATCGGCGTGCCGAAGGAAATCAAGGTCCACGAGTACCGCGTCGGACTGGTACCCGCCAGTGCCCGCGAACTCGTCGCCCATGGGCATGAAGTGTTCGTCCAGTCCGGCGCCGCCGAGCGCATGGGCATCACCGACGACGACTATCGCCGCGTCGGCGCCGAGATCCTTCCCACTGCCGCCGATATCTTCGCCACCGGCGATCTGATCGTAAAAGTGAAGGAGCCGCTGGCCGAAGAGCGCGCCATGCTGCGCCAGGGGCAGACGCTCTTCACCTACCTGCACCTCGCACCCGATCCCGAGCAAGCCAAGGATCTGATGGCCTCGGGCGTCACCGCCATCGCCTACGAGACGGTGACGGGCCCGCGCGGAGGGCTGCCGCTCTTGTCACCGATGAGCGAAGTCGCCGGGCGCATGTCGATCCAGGCGGGCGCGCATTGCTTGGAGATGGAGCAAGGCGGACGCGGCACGCTCCTCGGCGGATCGGCAGGCGTCGCGCCGGCCAACGTCGTCGTCATCGGCGGCGGTGTCTCCGGCGTCAATGCCGTGCGCATGGCCATCGGCCTCGAAGCCGCCGTCACCTGTATCGACATCAACATCGAGCGCCTCTATGCACTCGACCAGCAGTTCGGCGCCTCGCTCAACACCATCTTCTCGACCCGCCAGGCCATCGAGGATTACGTGCTGCAGGCCGACCTTGTCGTTGGCGCGGTGCTTGTCCCTGGCGCAGCGGCGCCCAAGCTCATCACCAGGCAGCTCGTCAAGGAGATGCAGCGCGGCTCGGTCATCGTCGACATCTCCATCGACCAGGGCGGCTTCTCCGAGACGTCACACGCCACCACGCACGCCAATCCCAGCTACGTCGTCGACGGCGTCGTGCACTACTGCGTCGCCAATATGCCGGGCGCTGTGGCGCGCACTTCCACCTTCGCGCTGAACAATGCCACGCTGCCGTTCGTTCTGGCCCTCGCCAACAAGGGGCCGGTGGCGGCTCTGCGCGCCGACCCGCACCTCCTCGCCGGTCTTAATGTCTATGAGGGCAGGATTACCTACGCCGCCGTCGCCGAGGCCCTTCACCTGCCCTACGTGGACCCGCTGAGGGCGCTCAACGCCTGAACCCCCTGGGTCGACTTCTAGTTGCAGCTCCGATCGATAGAAATGTCCGGGATTGGCAAAGGCTTAAACCAGCTTGTTATGCCAATCTGAGCCTGCCGCTTCGCAACCGGCCCCCAACCGGGCTAAATTGAAGCGGACGTGCGGAGTGTGGGAACCAGCCTTGGCCGAGCGGATTGAAAGCGCATGCAGCTGATCATGAAGCTCGCGACGGGGCTCATTGCCGTCTATGCCGTCATCGCTATCGCCGCTTTCATCCTGCAGCGACGGCTGATGTACTTCCCCGACCCGGAGCGCATATCGCCAGCCAGCTTCAATCTGGCCGGGGTGAAGGAGCGCATTATCGATACGCCCGATGGCGCCCGACTCATATCCTGGTATGCCCCCGCCGCCCCCGGGCAGCCGACGATACTCTATCTGCATGGCAACGCCGGAAATCTGGCCAGCCGCTCCGAGCGCGTTCGCCGCTACATCGCCCGCGGCTACGGCGTGCTGTTCCTGAGCTATCGCAGCTATGGCGGATCGACCGGAACGCCGAGCGAGGCCGCCAACGTCGCCGACGCCAGGCTCGCCTATGACGCGCTCATCAAGGACGGCGTCGACCCCGAGGACATCATCGTCTACGGCGAGTCACTCGGCACGGGCGTTGCCGTACAGCTTGCCTCCGGCAACGACATCGGCGGTCTTGTCCTCGATGCGCCCTACACAACCATCGTCGACGTCGCCGCGCTCGCCTACCCGTACTTGCCGGTTCGGCCATTCATCTTTGATCGCTATGAATCGACACGCTACCTGCCGCGCGTGAGGGCGCCGCTGCTCGTTCTGCATGGCGAGGAAGACCGCGTCATTCCGGTGCAGATGGGCAAGGCGATCTATGCCGCCGCCAACGCGCCCAAGGAGATCGCTACGTTCCCGCGGGCCGGCCACTCCGACCACCACCTGCATGGCTCGTATGACGAGCTGTTCCGCTGGATTGATGCGCTCGAGGGAAGCATGCAGGAACCCGGCCAGCGCATCGAAGGCACCGCGCGTTAAAGCTGCAGCGGGCGGGCCGCTGCGGTTGTCGCCCGCGTAAAGGCAAATCTACTTTCAGCGCGGGCGGCGGCTCCCCGCAGGGGAGTCGCCCACGCCAATGGCAAATGCGCCCGTGGGCGGTTGCCCAGGGCGCATTCGTTCGATCGGTCGGGATCTAATTAGCGGCGCGCACCAACAGCAGGTGCAGCCACCTTGCCCGGAAGCAGACCTTCGCGCTGCAGACGCTTGCGCGCCAGCTTGCGGGCGCGGCGTACGGCCTCGGCCTTTTCGCGCGCTCTCCGCTCGGAGGGCTTCTCGAAATAGTTGCGGAGCTTCATCTCCCGGAAAATGCCCTCGCGCTGCATCTTCTTCTTCAGCACCTTGAGAGCCTGATCGACATTGTTGTCGCGGACGAGAACCTGCAAGCGGCGTCTTCCTCTGCCTGACCTTCTGGCCAATAAAAATGCGGCTCAAGGAGCGGCGGCGGGGCCACCGACATCCCATTTGCCCTGTTGGATGGCGGGATCACTAGCAAAAGGCGGTTAAATTGTCTATGCGCGTCAGCGTCCCTTGGACAGGGCGCTGAGACGGGTGACGTGCCCCATTTTGCGGCCGGGCCGGGCTTGGTTCTTGCCATAAAGGTGCAGACAGGCACCCGCCTCCCCCGCCAATTGCGGCCAAGCGGCCACGTCGTCCCCGATGAGATTGTCCATCAGGCAGTCCGAATGCCGATCCGTCGCCCCCAGTGGCCAGCCGGCTACGGCCCGGATGTGGCTCTCGAACTGGCCGATGGCGCAGGCGTCCATGGTCCAGTGACCGGAGTTATGCACGCGTGGAGCAAACTCGTTGAGTAACAGGGGCGATGCCCCCTCCCCGACATAGAACATCTCCACCCCGATCACGCCGACGTAGTCGAGCGCCTCAGCCAGGCGGACGGCGATATCCCGGGCTAGAGCCCGGTGCGGCTCGGGTAGCGCGCTCGGCACCGTCGACGTACGCAGGATGCCGCCCTCGTGCCGGTTTTGCGGAATGTCGTAGGTGCGCGTCTCCCCGGTGAGGCTGCGTACCAGCAGCACCGAGACCTCGAACTTGAACGCGACCAGCGCCTCCAGCGTTGCCGGAGCCCGGCCGATGGCTTCGAACGCGGCGCCGATCTCGTCCGCCGAAGCAATCCGCGCCTGCCCCTTGCCGTCATAGCCGAGCCGCCGCGATTTGAGGATCGCCGGCACCCCCACTTCCGCTATGGCAGCGGCAAAGTCGGCTGGGCCATCGACGGCGGCGAAGCGCGGCAACGGCAGGCCGAGCGCCGAGATGAAGCTCTTTTCCCTGAATCGATCCTGCGCCACTTCCAGCGCCTTGAGGCCCGGACGAACCGGACGCACGCGCTCGACCGCGGCCGCCGCCTCCACCGGCACGTTCTCGAATTCGTAGGTGACAACGTCTGTTTCGGCGGCGAAGCGGGCGATCTTCTCCAGATCGCCGTACGGACCAATGGTCGTCGATACCGCGACATCCGAGGCCGGGCCGGGCACGTCGCTATAGATGCGGCACTTGAAGCCGAGCTGCGCCGCGGCCGTCGCCAGCATGCGCCCGAGCTGGCCGGCACCGAGGATGCCGATCGTCGAGCCGGGGGGAAGAGCCTGCATCAGCGCTGCCCCTCACGCATCCTTCGGGCTTTCCGCCACGTCGGCGCTGCGGGCAGCCCGATGCGCTTCGACGCGCTTGCCCAAATCGGCATCGGAAATAGCCAGAATCTGCGCCGCGAGCAGGCCGGCGTTGACCGCACCCGCCTCGCCGATGGCGAGCGTACCGACGGGAACGCCAGCCGGCATCTGCACGATGGAATAGAGGCTGTCCTGGCCGTTGAGGGCGGTCACGGGAATCGGCACGCCAAGCACCGGAAGCGACGTCAACGACGCCGTCATGCCGGGAAGATGCGCAGCACCGCCGGCGCCAGCGATGATGATCTTGAGCCCGCGCGACTTGGCGGATTTCGCATATTCGTACATGCGGTCAGGGGTGCGGTGCGCCGAGACGATGCGCGTCTCGAACGGGACCTTCAACTCTTCAAGGATCTGGGCGGCCTTCTTGAGCGTCGGCCAGTCGGACTGGCTGCCCATGATAATGCCGACGACGGCTTTCCCGGTGCTCATTTTCGCTGCGTCCGGCCGAAAGAAAGCGCGGGATTACAGGAGCCGGCAGGCCTTTACAAGTGTCTCGTGCCGTTTGGCGGTTTCTAAAGGGGGGGCGCGCACAATCTGGAGGCCCTTTCGACCGGCGCCAACGGGCGCACGCGTGTCGACGGGCGCAGGCGTCAGGCGATGATGTCTGGCAGCAGCTGGTCCTCGACGGCCATCATGCGGTCCTTGATGGCGAGCTTCCGCTTCTTCAGCCGCTTCACGAGCAACTGATCAGCCGATGCGGAATCTTCCAGCGATATGATCTGGTCGTCGAGCTCGCGATGCTCCGACCTGAGCTTGGCGAGTTCGTCACGCAGCTCTCTCTCGTCGATGCGCTTCATTGGCCGGTCGG
>JBAZYB010000149.1:0-10342 GCA_041659545.1 Hyphomicrobium sp. | reverse complement strand
ATTATGGCGAAACAGCCAAGCCGGTTCCGCCTCGCCGCTCCAGATCCCGGCGCGCGCGGACTTCGCCTCCGCCTCCTCGCGCACATAGCTCTTCGAATATTTCACGAACGCCCACGCGAAGCCTTCGCGCACCATATGCGCGTTGATGTCCTGACCGTTCACAAAGCAGACGCCGAGTGTGCGGCCATACGCGTCGTCACCACGGCTATCGCAAGTGACGCTACGCCCCGCCACGATGGATGCCAGAGCGTGGGTCGCCGCCGCGCCGCACGCCCATGTGCCGAAGAAGCGCCGCCCGCAGCGTTGCGCGATCTCGGGGGCGTCGATGCCCTCCAGCCGAATGTGGCGGCTATCGACGACGATCGTGTCCCCGTCGATGACGCGTACGGTACCGCTGATCGGGGGCCCATAGTCGGCCGCGGGCCGCGCCGCAGTCTCGCGCGCGGGCAGTAGTGTCAGAATGCCGAGTGCTACGACGCCGACCAGCGCAAACGCCACCGGGCGGCCGAAGAACCAATACTTTGCATAAGCGTACATGGACACGACTCATGACTGAGTCGCGTGGCTCAACCTCGACGAAAAAATGGAGCCGCTCTACAACCAGACGCGCACGCCGCAGCGCACGCAGCGGCTTAGACTGCGCGCAGGCGGCAGCGCTAAGAAAAAGCAGGCGCCGCTACTATTGCGAACGGATCGGAGTGGGCTGCCGCCTTAGCGGCGGCGGAAATTTCCGGCCCCACCCGGACGTGACTGCTGCGGAGGACCACCCGGTCCCGAGCGCACGTCCTTGTGCCGGAAATTGATGCGGCCCTTGGTGAGGTCGTACGGCGTCATCTCGATGGTGACGCGATCGCCGGCGAGGATGCGGATGCGGTTCTTCTTCATGCGTCCGGACGTGTAGGCGATCACCTCATGTCCGTTGTCGAGCTTGACGCGGCAGCGTGCATCGGGGAGCACCTCCTCCACCACGCCCTCAAACTCGAGCATCTCTTCCTTCGCCATTACGGTCCTTAGCTTGCCCGCACGCAGTCACGGCTGCGCCGAACGTCCATGCCGAAATAAGGTAGGGGAGCAGACGCACCTGCTCCCCCGAAGCGGATAGTCCGCGGCTCTTAGAGCGGGCGCAGATTGACTGCGGCGATCTTGCCGTTGCGGCCCGTCTCGGTCTCGTAGGCGATCTTCTGCCCCTCGCGAAGCGTTGAGAGACCAGCGCGCTCAACTGCCGAGATATGCACAAAAACGTCGTTACCACCTTCATCCGGTTGAATGAAGCCGTAGCCCTTCTGGCCGTTGAACCACTTCACAGTGCCGTTTGCCATCAAGTCTCTCCAAAGCAATTAGGCAATCCCCCCGGCAATGCCAGGGAACATCAAATCGCGCGATGGAGACGTCTAAGTGTCAGCGCAAGCGCCGCCGCAGAGTAAACCAAGGCGTGTTCGATCGGCCCTATATGGACCGACCTATGGCGAAAGGCAAGGTGACGAAACGGCGAATCAGGCCCCAGTTGCCGCTACCTATCGGCAACCAAGACCCAGCCATAAAACCTTTTGATTATCGACGCTTGCTGGCTGGCTGCGAAGACATTTTCTTATCTATAAGCCGGGTCCGCGCCGTGTCAGATCGCGGCAATTTTACGGCGGGTTGGCACGGCAAGACGCTTGATACTACAGCATTGCAGACCAAATGCCATGGCCTCAAAAATAAGAAAAGTGCCAGGCACTAGGCCTGGCACCATCGTCTCGTAGACCCCTACCGCGCAGGGAGGGGTCGGCTTTCAGCGACCGTCAGCGATAGATGGTTGCATAACCGTTCGAGTAGTCGGAGTTGCCACCATGGCGACTCGAATAGCCTGAGGAGTAACCGCGCTCATAAGACACCTCGCGCACACTGCGCCGCGAGCGGCCAGACGAGCGGCCAGATGAGCGGTAGGGCTCCTCGTAGGAACCGCTGTAGCTGGCCGAATAGCGCCGGGCGCTGCTTCCGCCGTTGCCACTGCTGCTCCCGCGACTGCTGCTGCTCGCGTACTTCCGGTGACCAGCCAGCGAGACGAAGTGCTGTCCGATATCGATGTGGATATGGCTCATGTCCGGATAGGTCATGGTGCCGCCGGTCTTATGGTTGGCGACCAGCCACTTGATGATCGCCCCCTTGCGGCTGCCGGCGTCGAAATCGACGGCATTACCGCTCGCGTGGCGCGAGATGCGACCCGATCCGGCGATGCGCGCCCCAGGGCGGCACGTTGAGATCACGCGCACCGGCCCGAACCGTGCCTCGATCTTGTCCAGCAGCGCATGCACCGGCGTGGTGAGACACTTGCGCGGGGCGCCTTTGTCGTCGGCGACGCGACGAACGTTCTTGGCTTCCGGACGTCCCCAGTTCAACGCCTTGGGGGCCTCTCCATAGTTGCGGCCATCGTAGCCGTAGTAGGCAGCCTGTGCGGATGTTGCAGAGAAAGCGAGCGCAACGCCGATCGCTGCGGTTGAGAGCCGCTTGATCATGATCACTCCTAAATTTCGTAAACTAGCTCGGGGCGGCTCTGCTTCAGAACTCGCGCCCCATTCCCATTCGCAGCTCACTCAGCGCCGATGGCCGCAACGAGCCAGCCACCGGTGATCGAGCTTGCGCAATCCCCGGCTCGGCTCGCCTGTCCGTCGAGCCGCCACTTGGTAAGGCCAACCTGTCGTTGGCCTGCCGGGTTACGCGCGAGTGTGCCACGCCATGTGGTCAGATTGCGGCAAGGTTAATGCACTGCGGCGATGCGCCGTATGCGCCCCAAATACAACGAGGCGCCGGTCTTTCGAACCGACGCCTTCGTCAAATCTCTTGCGTGTTGCCGTCGTGCCTAGCGCAGATACGGGCACACGCGCTCATCGCCGTAGCGATTGATGTACGTCCCCGTGCGCGGATCGAAGGAGCGGAAGTCCTCCTCGCAACGGCGCATATCACGATCATCGGCGCGGCCCTCGCGGACGGCGGCAGCGATCAGCGTGCCGGCAATAATGCCGCCGATGAGAGCGCCCGGGCCCCAGCCGCCGCCACCGCGGCGCCCGCGGTAACGGACGAGTGCAACACCGCTGTCCTGATTGCTGATCGTCGCCTTGCCAAGCGGTGCCGCCGATGCGCTGGCTAGCGGCAGAGCCGGCAGCAGCAGGCTGGCGCAAACAAGCGATGCAATCGTCGATCTCATTCGTTTCATGATGTGCTCCCTTTGAGATCCCACCGGCGGCAAGCCGCCGCAGTTGCGCGCAATATGCCGGCTCTCGATGGCAGGGCGGTGGCAGCGGCGCGGCATTGACGTGTCAAGATCAACGCGACGGATGTCAAAATCCGTCGCTGAAGAACGCCGCAACGACAGAACAGGGGGAGGCGCTAGTTCTCGTCCATCTTCAGGGCGGCGATGAAGGCTTCCTGCGGGATCTCGACGCTGCCGAACTGGCGCATCTTCTTCTTACCCTTCTTCTGCTTCTCGAGCAGCTTGCGCTTGCGCGAAATGTCGCCGCCGTAGCACTTGGCAATCACGTCCTTGCGCAGCGCGCTGATGGTCTCACGCGCGATCACCTTGCCGCCGATGGCCGCCTGGATCGGAATCTTGAACAGGTGCGGACGGATCAGCTCTTTGAGCTTCTCGCACATGGTGCGCCCACGGCTCTCGGCCCGTGTCCGGTGCACGATGATCGACAGCGCATCCACCGGCTCATCGTTGACGAGGATCGACAGCTTGACGAGTTCGCCTTGCTCGTAGCCGATCAACTGGTAGTCGAATGAGGCATAGCCTTTGCTGATCGACTTCAACCGATCGTAGAAATCGAACACCACTTCATTGAGCGGCAGTTCGTAGACCAGCATGGCGCGGCTGCCTGCGTAGGTGAGCTCCTTCTGCCGCCCGCGCCGGTCCTGGCAGAGCTTCAGGATGCCGCCGAGATAATCGTCGGGCACCATGATCGTCGCCTTGATCCACGGCTCTTCGATGCGATCGATACGCGTGCTGTCCGGCATGTCCGCCGGGTTGTGCATCTCCAGCATCGTCTTATCTGTCAGGAAGATATTGTAGATGACGCTCGGCGCCGTCGTGATGAGGTCGAGGCCGAACTCACGCTCCAGCCGCTCGGTGATGATCTCCAGGTGCAACAGCCCCAGGAAGCCGCAACGGAAGCCCAATCCGAGGGCAGCCGAAGTTTCCATCTCGAAAGAGAAGCTCGCGTCGTTGAGGCGCAGCCTTCCCATCGCCTCGCGCAGGTCGGAGAAGTCGGCAGCGTCGACCGGAAAGAGACCGCAGAACACCACCGGCTGCGCCGGCTTGAAGCCTGGCAGCGGCTCGGGCGTCGGATTGCGCTCATCGGTAACCGTGTCGCCGACGCGCGTATCGGCCACCTCTTTGATCGCCGCCGTGAAGAATCCCACCTCACCCGGCCCCAGACTATTGAGCATCTCCTGCTTCGGCCGGAACACGCCGACGCGTTCCACCTGATAGCTGGCGTCCGTCGACATCAGCGTGACCTTCTGGCCCTTCTTCAGCGAGCCGTCGATGATCCGCACCAGAACGACGACGCCGAGATAAGCGTCGTACCAGCTGTCGATGAGTAGAGCTTTGAGCGTCTTGTTCGGGTCGCCCTTGGGCGGCGGCAGACGTTCGATGATGCCTTCCAAGACTGCCGCAACGTTGAGGCCCGTCTTTGCGGAAATCGGAATGGCGTCCGAGGCGTCGAGCCCGATCACATCCTCGATCTGCTGCTTCACGCGCTCGCTATCGGCCGCCGGCAGGTCGACCTTGTTGAGGACGGGAAGGATCTCCAGGTTGTTGTCGAGCGCCTGATAGACGTTGGCGAGCGTCTGCGCCTCCACACCCTGCGACGCGTCGACGACAAGGATCGCACCCTCGCAGGCGGCAAGGCAGCGCGACACCTCATAGGCGAAGTCGACGTGCCCTGGCGTGTCCATCAGGTTGAGCTGATAGATCTGCCCATCCTTGGCCTTGTAGTCGAGGCGCACAGTCTGCGCTTTGATGGTGATGCCGCGTTCGCGCTCGATGTCCATCGAGTCGAGAAGCTGCTCCTTCATATCGCGGTCGGCGACGTTCCCGCACAGCTGGATCAGTCGATCCGAAAGGGTCGACTTTCCGTGGTCGATGTGGGCGATAATGGAGAAATTGCGGATGCGGGAGGTATCGGTCATGGCGCGGTAGATAGCACCGCGCCCGTCCCCCAGGAAGGGGTGGTGCGGGCCCCTCCCGCGACTTATGGCGCCGCCACGACGGCGGCTGGTTCAAGCTGGGCATAGCCCGGCGCGCAACCAGCACCGAGGCGGCCACCTGCGGCTGGGCCGGCCACCCCACTGTAACGCCGATCTTTCCAGACAAATAGCGAGCCCGGCCCCTCTCCACGCCTGTTCCAACCGTGGACGGCCTTGTTGGATTTTCCGCCAGGGGCCTGTTAGGTAGGACTTGGCGCAAGATATCGCGGCTCCAGCGATCCGCAGCGTCTTGACGTCGCCACATCGGCCGGCATTGAGTACCCGGCCACCGACCGCCAACTCCCCGAAGGACGCGTGATGCTCGTTAAGGAATTCTGTGCGGCAGTTGCCGCCGCCGCTATGCTTTTCAGCGCCAGCACTGCAGCCATGGCTCAGATCGAGCCGTCTCCCGCATTCAGATCCGAGCCAGCCAAAAAGGCGCCACGGCGCAAGCCCCAGGCACAGGTGCCAACGGCACCACCCATCGTCGACGCCGCGGCGACTGCCGCCCCAGTCGCACCTGCAGCTACGGCCGAGGCTCCCGCTGCATCCACCGACACCGGAGCAGCGGCCAACGCGCCAGCGATCTCATCGCACGCAACGCATCCCACGAAGCGGCCGCCGCATCCCCCGTCCAAGGAGAACTGCCGCAACACGGTCCCCTTCTCGACCTGGATGTCCGGTTTCAAAAAGCAGGCACTTGCCGCCGGCGTCAGCCGCCGCGCGCTTTCCTCCATCGACGGCATTCCGCTCAATCAGCAGATCATGTCGCGCGACAAGAAGCAGGGCTTCTTCGCCCAGAGCTTCCTCGATTTCTCCGGCAAGCTGGCAACGCCGAACCGCGTGACGAGCTCCAAGCGTAAGGTCTCCGAACACCGCGCCACCTTCGATCGGGTGCAGAAGGAGTTCGGCGTGCCCGCTTCGGTGATCACCGGGTTCTGGGCCCTGGAAAGCGACTTCGGCGCCGGCATGGGCAAGTTCCCCATTCTCCCGGCACTCGTCACCCTCGCCTATGACTGCCGCCGCAGTGAGATGTTCACCGAGGAACTGATCGCAGCGCTGCAGATCATGGATCGCGGCGACATGACGCCGTCGACGATGATCGGTTCGTGGGCGGGCGAGATCGGTCAGACGCAGTTCCTGCCGACGCGCTATCTCGACTATGCAATCGACTTTGACGGCGACGGCCGCATCAACCTCTTCAACAACGACGAAGATGTCATCGGCTCGACCGCAAACTACATGCAGAACCTCGGCTGGCGCCCCAACGAGCCGTGGCTCGAGGAAGTGCGCGTGACGCGCAATCTGCCGTGGGATCAGGCCGACCTCGCCATCAAGCTGCCGCGCTCGCAGTGGGCGGAGTGGGGCGTCACCTATCCCGATGGAAGCTCGGTCACCGCCGACAACCTACCGGCCTCGTTGCTCCTGCCCATGGGGCGCAACGGTCCAGCGTTCCTCGCCTATCCCAACTTCGACGTCTACACGCAGTGGAACCAGTCGCTGAACTACGCAACGACGGCCGCCTATCTCGCCACCCGCATCGATGGCGCCCCGGCGATGTCGCGCGGTCGCGGCGATACCAACGGTCTCACTGGCCCGCAAACGAGGGACTTGCAGACGCTGCTGACGCGCCGCGGCTACGATGTCGGAAAGATCGACGGACTGGCGGGAGCAAAGACGCGTGCGGCCGTCAAGGACATGCAGATGAAGCTGGGTCTGCCGGCAGATTCATTCGCGACGCCAGAGCTGCTCTACGCTCTCCAGCGCCGCTGACACCGATACCACCGAAGCAAAAATCCCGGGGAGAGCCCCGGGATTTCTTTATGCCGCGTTGCGTCCGGCGCCGCCCCACAGGGGAGTCGCCGGGCCCACTCAAAAAACCCGGCGCAAAAGTCAGTGCAGCTTGACCACCGGCTCGGTGCGCCGTGTCAGCGTGCGCGATAGCGAATCCAGAAACACCTTCCACGGCCCGTGCAGCGCCATCTCGTGCATCTTGTACAGCGAACGATACATCAGCCGCGCGAATAGCCCCTCGATGATGAAACTTCCACCGACGATGAAGCCCATCAGGTTGCCGACGGTCGAGTAGTGGCCGAGCGATACGAGCGAGCCGAAGTCGCGATAGTGGAACGGACGCAACGGTTCATCCTTCAGCTTGCGCTGAATCTCGACAAACAGATGCGACGCCTCTTGGTGGGCGGCCTGGGCGCGCGGCGGAATCGGCGCCGTATCGCCCGCGGGCACCAGATAGGCGCAATCGCCCATCGCGAAGATGTTGGGATCTTTGGTCGTCTGCAGTGTGTCGGTGACCACAAGCTGGTTTGACCTGCTGACTTCCAGGCCATCGAGCCGCGACAGCACCTCCGGTCCCTTCACACCCGCGGCCCAAACAACGAGTTCCGACGGAATGAACTTTCCATTCGCCAGCTTCACCCCCTCCGCGGTCACCTCGGTGACCCGCGAGTTGGACAGAATCTCGACCTTGAGCTTGCGCAGCGTATCGGCAACGCCCCCGGAGATCCGCTCCGGCAGCGCCGGTAGGATGCGCGGTGCCGCCTCGATAAGCGTAATCTTGATGTCGTTTTCCGGATCGATCTTGTCGAGGCCGAAGGCGACGACACCGCGCGCCGTGCGGTGCAGCTCGGCGGCAAGCTCAGTGCCGGTTGCGCCGGCCCCGATGATGGCCACATCGAGCTGGCCGGGACGCACAGGTCCCTCCTGCGCATAGGCGCGCACACACGCGTTGATCAGCCGCCGATTGAACTTCTCCGCCTGATCAGGCGTGTCGAGCATGATCGCGTATTTCTCCACACCCGGCGTTCCGAAGGCATTACCCACCGATCCGATGGCAATGACGAGGATGTCGTAGCGGAACGAACGCACGGGCGTAATCTCGCGCCCCTCCTCGTCGTAAGTGGCGGCGAGGTAGACGAGCCGCTTGTCGCGGTCGATGCCGGTCATCTCGCCATAGCGAAACTGGAAGCCGTGCCAGTAGCCCTGCGCCTGATACTCCAGCTCGTGCTGAGCCGTGTCCATGCTGCCAGCGGCAATCTCATGCAGGAGCGGCTTCCAGATGTGCGTGCGTGCCTTCTCGATCAGAGAAATCTGCGCCGACTTCTTGCGCCACCACTTGTTGCGTCCAAGCTTGTCGCCCAGCCGGGTTGCCAGTTCCAGGCCTCCCGCACCGCCACCCACGATGATGATGTGCGGCAGGTCGCTGTCGCCGTTGCCGACGGGCAGCACTTTGGTCGTTGCGGGAATTGTCGTCTCAGTCATGCACGCGCCTCATATCGGAAAGGTGCCACAAGCCGTGGCGCTTATAGCACCTGCATGCAGGCAAGGCGCTACCGCCAAATGCCTCGATATCAGCGTAGCTGATCTGCGACAGCGGAGTGGATCAGGGCGCCGTCGCAGGAACCTCGATAGGCGCTCCATCCGGAGACGTCGGCGACGTGACGAATGGCAAGTCGGCAAACACGAACGTGTAGGCGATCGCCGCCAAGACGCAGAGGCCGAAACCAATCATAAGAAACTTGCGGTTGTCCATCATAGGCTTTCCCCGTGTTCGCGGGCCGGAATGCCCGCCATCACGAAGCACGCAATGTCCTGAAAAAACGCTAAGCCGAGCCTCTTAGGAGCGAATTTCCCCGCCCGTTGCCGCCTTCACGGCCGCTGCGATCTTCTGCGACACGGCTTCAATGTCCTTGTCGGTCAGCGTTTCGGTCGTGGGTTGCAGTGTCACCTCGACGGCGAGCGACTTCTTGCCTTCCTTCTCCAGCGCCCCGCCTTCGAAGACGTCGAAGACGGTGACCTCGCGGATCAGCGCCTTGTCGGCGCCGATCGCCGCACGCACCACATCGCCCGCGGCTACAGCACGATCGAGCACGAAGGCAAAGTCGCGCCGCACCGGCAGCAGATCGTTGGCTTCCAAACGCGGCTTGGCGCGGCTCTTGGCCTTCTGCGCCGGGATGGCGTCGAGGAACACTTCGAACGCCGCCACCGGACCGGCAACGTCGAGCGCCTTCAGTGTCGCCGGATGCACCTCGCCGAAATGCGCCAGCACCGTCTTCGGGCCGAGCCTCAGCGTCCCCGAACGCCCGGGGTGATACCAGGCCGGCGCATCGCGCGTGACCTGCGCCTTCTGCGGATCGAAGCCGAGCGCCGCGAGTGCAGCAAGCACGTCTGCCTTGGCATCGAACACGTCGACATCCTTGGCGGCGCCATCCCAGTGCCGGCCACTGCTGCCGGCCTTCGCCGAGCCGCCGCGAACCCCCGAGGCAGAAACGTACTGATCTTCCGGCTTCTCGCCGCGATAAGCCTGCCCCAGCTCGAACAGCGCCGCGTCGGAGAAGCCGCGATTGCTGTTGCGCTTCAGCGCTGTCAGCAGGCCGGGTAGCAAGCCCGGACGCATAGACGACATCTCGACCGAAATCGGATTGGCAAGATCGAGCGCCGCATCGCCGCCGCCGAATGCCTTCGCCTCGCCCTGCGGAATGAACGACCAGGTAATCGCTTCGACGAGGCCGCGCGCCGCGAGCGCACGGCGAGCGCGACGCGCCCGCTTCTGCCGCTCGGTGAGCACAGCCCTGGCAACGCCGGCCGGACGCGGCAATGGCGTCGAGGGAATGCGGTCGAGACCGGCGATGCGCACCACTTCCTCGACGAGGTCCGCCGAACCGTGGATGTCCGGGCGCCACGTCGGCACCGTCACCTTCGCCGCCTTGCCTTTGCCGGCAACCGTGCAGCCGAGACTTTCGAGGATCGACTTGATCTCGGCGTCCTTGATGTCGATGCCCGACAGCTTGGCAACGCGCCCGTAGTCGAAGTCGATGACGCGCTTATCGACTGGCGGCTTGCCGGCGACCTTCGCCTTCGACGGCTCGCCCCCGACGAGCTTGACGATCATTTCTGTGGCCAGGTCGAGTCCTGGGACAACCGACGCCGGATCGACGCCGCGCTCGAAACGATAGCGCGCGTCGGTCACTAGGCCGGTCTTGCGGCCCGTGGCAGCGGTTCGCGCCGGATCGAAGTAGGCGCTCTCGATCAGCACGTTGACGGTAGCGTCTGTCGAACCGGACTCTTCTCCGCCAATCACGCCGCCAAGCCCTAGCGG
>JBAZYB010000148.1:0-10396 GCA_041659545.1 Hyphomicrobium sp. | reverse complement strand
CGGTGGCCTCGTCTCCGAGCCTCTGGCGCGTCTCGGCGCCTCCGTCACCGGCATCGACCCGACGGTTGATTCCATTGCCGTGGCGCGGCGGCACGCTGAAGTGCAGGGCCTTTCCATTGACTACCGAACCGCCTCGGTCGAGACGTTGCAGGCATCCGGCGAGCAGTTCGATGCCGCCGTCTGCATGGAGGTGATCGAGCACGTTCCCGACCAGCAGGCGTTCGTCAGCGCCCTGGGCAATCTGGTACGGCCCGGGGGCACCCTCGTGATGTCGACGCTCAACCGCACATATAAATGCTACGCGCTGGCCATCGTCGCCGCCGAATACGTTCTCGGCTGGTTGCCACGCGGCACGCACGACTGGAACCGCTTCGTCACCACCGAGGAACTCGGCCGCTACCTCGACGACGCCGGTTTCTCGGCCCCCCAGCTGTCCGGCATCAACTACGATGTCATGTCGGACACCTGGCGCCTCGGCTCCGATACCGATGTCAATTACATCGCTGCTGCCGTTCGCCGCGCAGCCTGATCTGTCAGAGTTGCAGCAGCCCGATGGAACGCTATGCGTTCCAGTGCGTTCAGGCGCCAGCGGTCTCGTTCGAGTGATGAACAAGGCTAATGAAACCTTGACGGGTCGCCACCTACCCGTCTCAAAAATCACGCCGAGCACCGGGCCGACTGTTGCCCCAACTCCGGCCGACTGAAGCCGCAATCGCAGTGCACCCTAAATCGGGTGCAGCGCAGCATGTCTGCAGCCCGACAGACGGCCAGTTGACAAGCCTCTGTGCACCTCCCCATTTCGGGGCGCTTTATGCATTCAGCTCAGGTGACACCAATGTCGCTCTTAAGTCGTAGACAGGTTCTAGCGTCCGGAGGGCCATGGGCTCTTTTGCTAGCCGTTTCCGGTATGGCGCCTGCCCACGCAGAGCCACCGCTCACGTCGCGCCTTGGCGACCCGCAGCCCTTCAACTTCGACGCACTGCGCGCCCGCGCCAAGGCACTTGCGGCAAATCCGTACGTTGCTCCCGAGCCCGCACCCGAGATTGTTTCCCGCGTCGACTTCGATGCCGTGCAGAAAATCAAATTTCGCGCTGACCGCGAGCTATGGCCATCTGGACCAGGCGCATACCCGGTGCGGTTATTTCACGTCGATACTTACAATCAGCTTCCCGTGCGTATCAACGAGCTGAGCGATGGCGTTGCACGCCAGGTCATCTATTCCGCCGCAAGCTTCGACTACAAAGACGAAGCGTTCGCCGCCAAGCTGCCGGCCGATCTCGGCTACTCCGGCTTCCGTGTCATGGATGGGCGCGGCAAGGAGACAGACTGGTTGGCATTCCAAGGCGCCAGTTACTTCCGCACCTGCGGCGAGGACAAGCAGTACGGCGCATCTGCACGCGGTATCGCCATCAACACCGCCATGCCCGAACCCGAAGAATTCCCCCGCTTCGTCGAATTCTGGATCGAGCAGCCGAACAACGACAGCGCCGAAATAACCGTCTACGCGCTGCTCGACGGCCCAAGCATCGCCGGCGCTTACAAGTTCACCGCCGCCAACAAGCAAGCCCCGATCATCGATGTCAGCGCCGATCTCTACGCGCGCACCAACATCGACCGCGTCGGTATCGCTCCACTGACAAGCATGTTCTGGTTCGGCGAGAACGATCGCAGGTACGCAACAGACTGGCGGCCGGAGATCCATGACAGCGACGGCCTCGCCATGTGGACCGGCGCCGATGAGCACATCTGGCGTCCCCTCATTAATTCATCGCAAGTGCGAACCAACTCGTTCAGCGACGCCAACCCGAAGGGCTTCGGCGTGATGCAGCGCGATCGCGACTTTGCAAATTATCAGGACGACGGCGCGTTCTATAATCGCCGCCCAGGCATCTGGGTCGAGCCAGCGGGCGAATGGGGCGAAGGCGCCGTGCAGCTCGTTGAAATCCCCACCGACGACGAGATCCACGACAACATCGTTGCCTACTGGGTTCCCAAGGCTCCCGTCCGCGCAGGTGACGAGCTCAACTATGCCTACAAGCTCTATTGGCAGAATGACGAGCCAAACCCACCTGTGAACATTGCTCGAGTTGTTGCCACGTACACGGGCACTGGCGGCGTACCTGGCGCGCGGCGCAAAGAAGATTTCTTCAAGCGCAAGTTCGTCATCGACTTTGCAGGCGGGCCGCTGCCAAGCCTGCAGCAGCGCTTCGACATCACACCCGTCGTTTCGCATTCGCGCGGCCGTGTCGAGAATGCATATGTCATCAAGGTTGTCGGCACCGACCGCTGGCGCGCCCTCTTTGATCTCGCCACGGAAGGCGAGGCACCTGTCGACCTGAGGTGCTATCTGCGCCTCGGTGACGATACGCTCACCGAGACTTGGTTGTACCAGTGGCTGCCAAGAGCGTGATGCACCTGACGGCTGCTTATCGCCTTCGCGATCTGAAGTCCGAGCAGCAAAACCTCTACGACAACACGACAGCCGAGACCCCTCACGCACTTGCTCCTCCCGTTCTCTCCTCGCCGGGGAACGAGGTGCGCATCTCGCCGTTTACGAAACTGGCGCCGGGGATGGCGGACCTGCTCAGGGAGGCGGCTTATGGTCGATGGGTTTCATTGGACGCGCGTCACGTCAAAGCAACTCCGCTTTCTCTACGAAGCCGTAACTTTTCAGCCCGCACCGCCGCACATGTACGAGCTGGCTGCAAAAATAGATGGAAGCGCTACCGCGCAAACCGGTCCGCAACTTCAGCACTCCTCCCCCTGCGCTGGTGTGGCTGCAGCCCCCTCCATCGCTGATCCCAAGCGCCCGTAAAATTGTGCAGTGCGGAACCGCTCCGACAATTCGTGCGTTCACGATGCGAAGGAGCACCCACATGACCACCGTGCTGATCTGCGAAGACGACGCGATGCTGGCCGCCGATCTTGCGGTCGGTGTCGAAGACATGGGCCACCAGGTGCTGGCCATTTGCGCCAACGCCGAAGACGCACTCAAGGCCGCTGACAAGGAAATTCCCGACGTGGCCTTCATCGATCTTGAACTGGCCGACGGCCACACCGGCAGCGGGATCGCACAAGCACTGCAATCGATGGGTGTGAGAGTGATCGTCCTCTCCGGACATCCAAATGTCGGCGCGGGCCTAGGCACTGTCCCCCATACCTACGCTGCAAAGCCCATGAACCCTGCGATAGTGGAAGCCCTGCTAGCTCGGTGATCCGTCAACCGTGCGCTTGGCAGGCATCTCCACACGCAGGGTATCGAGGTGAGCATCACGCAGCGCCGGAAAGAGCTTGGCCCAGATTCCCGTCAAGGCGATCGATCCCACGCCACCGAAGATCGCCGCTCCGATCGGGCCGAGGAACCGCGCGGCAACGCCGCTTTCAAATTCGCCGAGTTCGTTGGAGGCACTGATAAACAGGCTAGATACGGCGGTGACGCGTCCGCGCATCGGATCGGGCGTAACGATCTGAATGAGCGTCTGGCGCACGAACACCGATACAGCATCAGCCGCCCCAAGCGCCGCCAGAGCCAGCATCGAAACCCACACCCACGTCGAGACCGCGAAAATGATCGTGGCGAACCCATAGGCCGCCACTGAAATCAGCATCCAGAAGCCCGCATCGCGCTGGATTGGTCTCGTGCTCAGCGCCAACGCCATCAATCCACCGCCAAGAGCCGGCCCCGAGCGCAGCAAGCCGAAGCCGTCAGGACCGATGTGCAGCACATCGCGCGCAAACACAGGCAGCAGCGCAGTCACGCCGCCGAGCAACACGGCAAACAGATCGAGGGAGATGGCACCGAAAACGATCTTGTTCGACCAAACGTAAGCCAGGCCCTCCGCAATCAGCTTCAACCGACCACCGCCCTGGTGAACCGGCTTCGTATTGGCAGCGATGAACCAGATGGCAACCCCGGCGCAAAGATAGAGCAGCGCTGCCGCCCAATAAGCGGCCGGAACCGAGGTCGCGCACAGCACACCGCCGAGCCATGGGCCAAGTATCATGCCCGATTGCATGGCCAGCGTATTCCACCCGATGGCACGCGGCAGGATCTCGCGCGGTACCAGCATCGGCCCCAGCGAAGCAGAGGCTGGCATCGTGAAGGCGCGCCCGACACCGAACAGCGCCGCAACGGAGAAAATAGCAATCAGACTCGGATGCTGCATGCCGGCATTCAACGCCAAACTCGCCGAGCAGATGAGCTGCAATGTGCAGCAAGCCAGGAGGATCTTCCGGCGATCGTAGCGATCGGCTGTCTCACCGGCGAGCAGCACGAAGGCGAACATAGGCACGAACTGCACCAGTCCGATCATGCCGACGAGAAACGAGCTGTATTGGACGGAATGCTCCAGCCGCGCCACGGAATAAACCTGCCAACCGAGCGTGACGCTCTGTGTCAGCATGGCGACGGTAGACAGGAAGCGCCCGAGCAACAGCAAGCTGAATGCGCGATAGCGAAGCAATTGGGAAAGGTTTGGTGCGCTCATTTGGATCGCCGCCCGCGATTGCGTGGTGCCGCTCACTTGCGGGCCGTTCGACGTGGTGCTTCTATTGCAGGAGGCTTGCGTGGTCGACGATGGTCAACGCCGCAGGGCCGGGGCCGGGCGCACCGACTTTGGCAGCATTAACGACGCGCCTCCGATCACCCGGATGCGTGCGGCGGTGCATCACCGCTCAACACTCGGACCTGTGCTACAGTAAAGTAGTCGTGCCAATCACTCCTTGAGACGAACCATTGCCCGAGCCTAGACCGTGAGCATCACAGAGTCGAAAGCTGCCCAAATCCTCTACGCGGCACATGACGCGTGGAACAGGCGCGACATCCCCAGGCTCCTCGATCTGTTCGACGATGACATGATCTATTGGAGCAACGTCGGCGATGCGCGGGGCGAAAACACCATTTCGGGAAAGGCGGCCTTCGCGGCGTTCCTTGCGCCCCTGCAGGGAATGGAGGGGCTCTCAGTACCCCACAGCCTGAGATTCAATGGCGACACCGCAACCGCCAACGTCGAGTTCTATCTGCGTGACCAGAAAACCGGCTATTCGCACTCCGGCACATTCAGGCAGGTGCTGACCTACCGGGGCGGACGCATCTTGCGCATGGACGAGTATCACGATGCCGCAGCGTTGGGCTCGTTTATCGCCCTGCTGAGCAGCGAGTCATCAGCATCGTCGTAAGTTGCAGCTGCCCGCGTCTGCCGCTGCCGTGCTGGAATGAGAGCACGACGCCAACTCAGGGAATTGTAGTAGTGGTACCACCTCCCGGGCTCGAACCGGGGACCTCTAGATCCACAATCTAGCGCTCTAACCAACTGAGCTAAGGCGGCATCCGTTGAAATAACTGGATAATTCCGCATCAGTCATCGACTGATCCTTATCCAGTTAGGCAGAGGTTACGCAAGAACCGGCCGCGCATAACCAGTGCAACCGCGGCTAGGTCGTTCCTTCGCCAGGGGCGTGACTGCGTAACCGAGACGAATCGAGATAGCAAGACTGCAGACACGTATCAACTCCGTGGGGCGTCATGGCCGCAGCCTCAAGAACGGCGGCGCAGCCCAGCCGGCAGCATTGCCGGCGCCCTACCCGCCAGACGCTGCAGGCGGATACTTCGAGCAGAAGCTGGGATAGCTCACGAACGCCCCGCCGGTCGGCAACGCCGTCCCATACTCGGCAATACAGGTGATCGGACGGCTGTCATCGTCGGCTGCGTACACTCGGAACGCCATCGTACCGCCGGTTTGCGCCTTGTCGGTGGCCATCACGGATCCCCTCGCAGGCTTACTGCCTCTTCGTCGAGGAGGGGCGTCAGCTACTTCAATGGCTTAGCCCTACCCGATCGTTGCCGCTCGGGTAGAGCCAAGCACAAAAGTCACAAGCGAGCCGAACCCCGATAACCTTTAAGCAAACTAGCGCGGCTGGGTCTTCTGCGCCGTTTCTGCGACCAGCCGCCCCAGCACATGCGCTTGATGCGCAAAGGCCTGCATCTGCTTTTGGGCATAACGCTGCTGGATCTCCATATAATCCTTGAGATCGCGCGCCTGCGACAACTCGGTGGCAAAGGCGAAGCTTGCCTGGATGTTTTGTTCGGCAAACTTGGAAACCTGCGACTGCATCTCTGCGGCGCTCGAGGTCATGGCACCCTGCGACGCCGTGAGCGTCTCCTGCACCTTGCGCGCCATATCGAGGAACTGATTGTAGGCATTCCGAGCCTGCTCGACGTTGCGCTCGGCGAGTTCGCGGACCGCTTCAGGGAACTCGAACTGCGGCTTGTCGGACATCGGGGGGTCTCCTCCAGGGGCCAGGATGTTTGTCTTGCCCGCTCCTGGTTATCGGGCTCGGAGCAAATATACCTCGGATCTGCCCTCGAAGGATCGCGAAATGAATGTGGATACCCAATGACGCGGCTTTCGCTTCGTGGACGGAACCGGCTCATGGCGCTAACAGATTTTAGGCTCTAGTGTTTTGGCCATGCCAGTGGACGGCTCACGCGCTACGCATCTATCGACAGCCGTAGGCGCCGAGAAGGCGCTGGCAGCCTGTGCCGACCCCGCTTGGGTCATCGACCCCGCCAGGGGACGCGTGCTCGGCGCCAATGCCGCTGGAGCGGCCCGGCTTGGCCTCCATCCCGATGCCGCCACCGGAACGCTCGATGCTGCCATGCCCGGCCTCGCCCGTCTGCGTGCGATGCTGCGCGAGCCCCTGGGCAGCGGACGGCGCGAGCCTCTCATCTTCTGGACCGCCTACGGCGCTGAGAGCCTCGTCTGTGACGTTGAATCCGTCCCTGAAGGCGCCGACGCAACGGAGCTGGTCCTCGTCAGCATCGCCTCGGGGCCACCAAGACGCCTAGCCCCGCCAGCGACCCCCGCCGAGAAGGACGTCGCCCCCTTGGCGAGCCCGGACGTTGTCGCTCTGCCGCCCCCGGTCAGCCCCTCACCCGACGACGCTGCAACGCTCGGCAAGATCGCCGCCGCCATCCGCGTTGGTTTCGCCGGTGGGCGCCTCGGCCCCGTTTCCGACCCGGAAAATTTGCCCGAACACCACGCCGGCCCGACGCAGCGCGCCATAGAGATCTCCAAGCTCGCGCACGAGTTGCGCACCCCACTGAGCGCCATCGCTGCGGCAGCCGAGATCATGAAGGACGAGCGGTTCGGCGCCATCGAAAACGACCGCTACCGCACCTACACCTCAGACATCCACGACAATGCCCGACACGCCCTGGCGCTGATCGGTCGCCTGCTCGCGGACGGAGCAGCGGAGGACGCCGATCAAAGCCTGGAGATCAAGGAACTCGATCTCAACGCCTTGGCGGAGAGCTCCGTTTCGGCGGTAAGGCCGCTTGCCGACGACGCCGGGCTCACACTCATCCATGAGTTTCATCGTCAGCTCCCGCGGGTCAAAGCCGACGCCACCATGGTCAAGCAGATCCTCTTCAACCTGCTATCCAACGCCATCAAGTTTACCCCGCGCGGAGGCGACGTCCGTGTGGTCACCGGACTTGGGTTCGATCGTTCCGTCTTCGTCGCGGTGCAGGACACTGGCATCGGCATGGACAGCGAGGCAATTGCCGCCGCCCTCAAGGCAGAGGTGCCGGCAAACCCGCAGCGCCGGGAGGCCGGGGGGCACGGCATAGGTCTGCCGCTGGCCCGTGCACTGGCGCAATCGAACGGGGCACGGCTGGAGATCGACAGTGCGACTGGCGAGGGCACTGCGGTGGCCCTGATCTTCCCGCGCGACTGCATCGTCGCGCCCGCGCCTGTTTCAAATTAGACGATTTCTAATCTATTGGCATTGCTCGCGCTTTTGTTGACGACGCCCGCGCGCCCACGTTAGGGATGATGCACTGCGGGTTCGCCACTCACACCCGCAACCATTCGCCCATATCGGGGCCTTGAACCCCGACTGTTGGAGCTCTCGATGCGGTTTTTCAGCGCTACCTTGCGCCTTGCGGCTTATGGCGCGCTCATCGCGGCAGTGAGCATCGCTCCTGCCTGGGCCTCCGGCGAGGTCAACATCTACTCGTATCGCGAGCCGGGTCTCATCAATCCGCTGCTGACGGCTTTCACCAAAGCGACGGGCATCAAGACCAATATCGTGTTCGCCTCCAACGGTCTGATCGAGCGCCTCGCCGCCGAGGGCAAAAACAGCCCTGCCGATATCCTACTGACACCGGAGTCTGGCCTGTTGATGCAGGCTGAAGCGGCTGGCGTTACGCAGCCCGTGCATTCCGACGTTCTCAGGCAGGCGATCCCGGAAAATCTTCGTGATGCCGGCGATCAGTGGTTTGGACTGACCAAGCGCGCCCGCGTCGTCTACGCCTCCAAAGACCGCGTGAAGCAGGATGCCATCACCTACGAGGAGCTGGCCGATCCCAAGTGGCGCGGCAAGATCTGCATCCGCTCCGGCCAGCATACCTACAACATCGCGCTCATCGCCTCGATGATCGCCCACCACGGCGAAGCCTATACCGAGAAGTGGCTGAGCGGTCTCAAGGCCAACCTTGCGCGCCGGCCCGCCGGTGCCGACCGCGAGGCAGTCCGCGACGTGCAAGCCGGGCTCTGCGACCTCGCCATCGGTAACACCTACTACATGGCGGCGATGCTGAAGAACCCCGACCAGAAGGCCTGGGCCGAAGCCGTCCATATGATCTTCCCCAATGCCGCGGACCGCGGCACTCACGTCAATATCTCCGGCGTCGCCATGACGGCCAATGCGCCGAACAAAGCCAACGCCCTGCGCCTCATGGAATTCCTCGTGTCACCCGAAGCCCAGCACGTCTATGCCGAAGCCAACGGCGAATACCCCGTAGTCGAGGGTGTGCCGGCTTCGCAGCTCGTGCAGAGCTGGGGTGCGTTGAAGGATGACCCACTGCCACTCACCAAAATTGCAGCGCTCCGCAAGCAGGCTTCGGAGCTCGTCGACCGCGTTCAATTTGATCAGGGACCAACCAACTGATGTCTGAGATCGACACCTTCCAGAGAGGCCGCCCGTCCCGCGACTCCGCGATCCCGGCGGCCGCCATGCTACCCGCTGCTGAGCGCCTCGTCGGCGTCGGCTTCCGTTGCTGGCTTCAGGGCTTTCAGACAAGCGATATCGGTTGCTGGGAAGTGGCCTGGCAGGAATTCTCCCGCGCCGTCGGCCCCCGCGCAGCCAAGCCGCTGATGACGGAGCTCGCCTGCTGGGTGCGCGCGGTGCAGGACACGGCCGAACGCCGCATTGAGGTATATCCAGCCCAGTGCCGTCGCTTCTGTCGTGACGAGTGTTTGGCGATCTCCATGGTCGCCGCTTGCCAGCACAGCACCTGCCCGGCCTTCCGCGCTTGCGCCGTCGCCCTGCTCGGCAGCGACGATATTGACGAGGCAATTGAAGGCGCGGAGGGCTTTGCCCTCTGCCTCAAGCAGGCAGGACAAGTGCTCTCGCCTGGAACCGTCTTCATGGGGGCCAGCCTGGTGCGCCCGGGTGTGCGCGGCAACTGCTGAGGCGGACGCCTCGTCCAACGATGCTCACGGAAAGCACCGCAGCCGATGAGCGCGCGAGGCCACCGATCGACTGCACCGCGCTCCGCAGCGGCTCTGCTCGCTAGCGCGCGTGCGGGCGCCGCTATCGTGCCCGCCACCCTTAAGCTCTGGCACCAGCGTCGCCGCGTCTCGCCCGCCTGGACCGCGCTCGTCGCCGTCGTCCTTTTCGTCGTCGCTTTGCCGATCTGCACCGTCGTGCTTCTGGCACTGACCCCGGCCGACAACATCTGGCCCCACCTCGTAGCCACCGTGCTGCCCGGCTCGGTATTACGCACCGTGCAATTGTCCGCTGGCGTCGGCATCGTGACCTTCGCAGTCGGCACCGGTGCAGCCTGGCTCGTCACCATGTACCGTTTTCCGGGCCGCGAGATCCTCGATCGATTGCTCGTCCTGCCCCTGGCTGTGCCGACGTATATCGTCGCCTACTGCTATGTGGAGCTACTCGACTATGCGGGGCCCGTGCAGACGCACCTGCGTTCGAGCTTCGGATTCACGACACCGGCCGATTATTGGTTTCCCCACGTACGCTCGCTGGGCGGGGGAATATTTATCCTCTCGACGGTGCTCTACCCGTACGTCTACCTCACTGCGCGCGCCAGCTTCGCGCAGCAGTCCATATGCGTCCTGGAAGTGGCGCGCACACTTGGCAGGTCGCCGCTCGCAACCTTCGCCCACGTCGCGCTGCCAATCGCCCGTCCGGCAATCGTTGCCGGCGTCGGACTCGTCGTTATGGAATGCCTCAACGATCTCGGCGCAGTGCAGTATCTCGGCATAGACACGCTATCGGCGAGCATCTACGCGACCTGGGTGCAGCGCTCTAACATTGGCGGCGCAGCGCAGATCGCGACGGTCATGCTGCTGCTCCTTGTCGGCCTCTTTGC